>NZ_CP029185.2:3312500-3642500 GCF_003096015.2 Limnobaculum parvum
CCCCGGCCAACTGGAAAACATCGTTGCTTTCTGTTCAGCTGTTAGCTGTGTATCATCGATATACGGTTGCAATTGCTCATAATTTGCAGCAATCAGTATTAGCCCTTTCTCCCATGATCGCTGCTTCAGTTGCAGAAGATATTCTACTGCTGATTGAACATCAGGATCGCAACCCAGCCCAAATACAGCTTCTGTTGGATAAGCAACAACCTGCTGTTGCTTAAGTTGCTCTACTATAAATTCTAAATTATTAGTCATCTTTCTCTGTCGAAACTTCTTTACCGCACACTTTACTTGCACAAAACAGACGATTACCTCTGGAGGTGCGCTTTTCCATCAAAAGAGGATAGCTGCATATTGGGCAGATTCCAGCGACAGGCGTATGATTAAACGCAAATTGACATTCAGGATAACGATCGCAAGCGTGAAAAACCTTACCATAACGAGACTTTCGCTGTAGTAACTTCCCTTGCTTACACTGCGGGCAATCAATCTGAGTTTCATCTGGCTTATCAATCACCGCAATATATTCACAATCAGGATAACTACTACAGCCAATAAACATGCCGTAACGACCCTGACGTAATACCAGAGTTTCACCGCATTGAGGGCAGTTCTGCCCTTCCAATACTTTGACAACGTGACCATCGTTTTGCGGCGTCAATGCGTGTATATAAGTACATTCAGGATAGCGAGAACATCCCTTAAACGGCCCCTGTTTTCCGGTGCGAATAACCAATAGCGCACCACACTCGGGACAAAGCTCTTCGCTTTTTCCTGTAAACAATGCTGTTTTGCTCATAGCCTCATTGCTAATCGTTTAAAGCCAGTAGATATTTACAGTCTACCTGATTAAAACCATTTTTATATCTCCTTGTTTACCTGACTCTGATATATCCCCCTGAACCACCTGTACCACGCCGGACAATTCCAGCTCAAGCAGTTGAATCATCACTTCAGTAACCGGTAGTGACATTTTCTCCGCAATAATATCGACAGAAATTGGCTGATGGCTAACATGAGCATACAAAGGCGAATCCACCAGCGGACAATCCGGACTAAACAGCAAAGGAATAGGCTCAATTGGAGGTTCTGACGATAGCGGTGCTATCCAACATAATGAGCTGTTAAGGTTTTCAATAATATCTTCGGGTTGTGCTACCAACAGTGCGCCTTGCTGAATCAGGCTATGAGTTCCTTCACTGTTACGGCTATCTAATGGACCAGGAATCGCAAATACTTCCCTACCTTGCTCTAGGGCGTATTTTGCAGTAATCAGCGAACCACTGCGTAAACCCGCCTCAATGACTAATACGCCTAAACAGAGACCACTGATAATTCTATTTCGTCGAGGAAAATACTCGGCTCTAGGCGCTTCAAAAGGTAAAAACTCGGAAACCAGCGTGCCTTGATTTTCCAATATCTTTTGAGCCAATCCCAGATGGCTTCGGGGATGAAGCCTAGCTAGCCCACTTCCCAAAACGGCTATTGTAATTCCCCCCGCAGTCAAAGCGCCCTGATGACTAATGCCATCAATGCCTACCGCTAATCCACTGGTTATTATCAACCCACTGGCTGCCAGCTGTTGTGAAAAATAACTGGCCCAAATTTGACCATAATGGCTGTAATGGCGACTACCCACTACCGCCAATTGAGGCTTCGCCAAATTACCTCGTTCTCCCTTAATAAATAAGGCCAATGGAGCAGAAGAGATATTTCGTAAGAGGTCCGGATATTCAGGGTCAATGTAAGTGACTAAATGGCAATCATCTCCCTTCAACCAATCAAGATTTTTTATCAGTTGATGTTGATCTACCTGTAAGAACGCTTCCGTTTGTTCTCGGCTAAAACCCAATAATGGCAAAAGCTGTTCACTAAAAACGATCTGCGATAGTTCTACATTTCTTAGTCGCCGAATATAAGAAAGCTTATATCCAGATATCATCAGCAGTCTTAGCCACCACTCGTCCCTTTCCATTTAATTACCTGCATCACACCATGAACCTATTTGTCAGATTAAAATGAAAAACCATCGAAACCGAGAGCCAAAATGACCAATTTCGACAGTGTTCCCATTGATATGATAACGCCATTCCCCCGTACGACTTATTTCTCCAGTAGAACTCGCATTTTTGAACATTGTATATTCAACAAACCCGCTGTCATCAGGTTATCTATTGGTTCAATAGTTGACGGATACTGTCAATCATCACAGGAAAGGTCTAGAATATAAGTATGATATTTTACCCGTTAATTGGTGATTTAAAGAGATATGGCCGTATTACCTGTATTACATTTTCCCGATGAAAGACTACGCATTAAAGCCAAACCGGTTGCGGAAGTTACGCCACAAATACAGCAGATCGTCGATGATATGTTGGAAACGATGTATGCCGAAGAAGGTATAGGCCTTGCGGCAACGCAAGTTAATATCCACCAACGTATTATCGTGATAGATGTTTCAGAAAACCGCGATAAGCATTTCGTCATTATTAATCCTGAAATACTGGGAAAATCTGGGGAAACCGGTATTGAAGAAGGCTGTCTTTCCGTACCAGAATCGAGGGGCTTTGTACCTCGAGCAGAACAGATTAAGATTCGCGCTCTAGATCGCGATGGAAAACCTTTCGAATTAGATGCGGCGGAGCTATTGGCCATCTGTATTCAGCATGAGATGGACCATCTGGAAGGTAAACTATTCGTTGATTACCTTTCTCCACTTAAGCGTCAGAGAATCCGTCAGAAATTAGAGAAAATTGCCAGACAGGAAGCTCGTTCATAGTAATAGTGTGGCAACACAACCCATAAGATACGGTAGGAAATTTTAGTGTCTCATCCTTTGCGAATTATTTTTGCTGGTACCCCTGACTTTGCGGCGCGCCATCTGGACGCGCTGCTCTCATCTCATCACCAGATTGTTGGTGTATTCACGCAGCCCGACCGCCCCGCAGGCCGAGGCAATAAGTTGACACCAAGCCCGGTTAAACAACTGGCGGAACAACATAACATTCCCGTATTTCAACCAAAATCATTACGGCCAGAAGAGAACCAACAGTTGGTTGCACAACTCAATGCCGATGTAATGGTTGTTGTAGCTTATGGCTTGATCTTGCCTCTGACTGTATTAAGCATGCCAAGATTAGGTTGTATTAATGTGCATGGTTCTCTATTGCCCCGCTGGCGTGGCGCAGCGCCTATTCAGCGCTCACTTTGGGCTGGAGACAGTGAAACAGGTATCACCATCATGCAAATGGATGAAGGGCTGGATACTGGCGATATGTTATACAAACTAACTTGCCCTATCTTATCTGAAGATACCAGTGCCACTTTATATGACAAACTGGCTAAACTGGGCCCTGAAGGTTTACTTAACACGCTGGCAGCACTATCAGAAGGGACTATCAAGGCAGAAAAGCAGGATGACACACTAGCTAACTATGCCGATAAGCTGAGTAAAGAAGAGGCTAAACTCGACTGGTCTCTTTCAGCGGTTCAGTTAGAACGCTGTATACGTGCCTTTAATCCTTGGCCTGTTAGCTATTTCATCATCGATGATCAGCCGATAAAAGTCTGGTCTGCTGATGTCATTGAAGATTATGATGCCCAAGCAGAACCCGGTACCATTCTTCAAGCTAATAAGTCAGGCATTCAGATTTCTACCGCTCAAGGCATTTTGAATCTCACTCAACTTCAACCTGCCGGTAAAAAAGTGATGTCCGCTCAGGATTTGCTAAACTCGCGCCGGGAGTGGTTTATTTCAGGTCATCGCTTAGCCTGATGTCAGGTGCTGGTCATTCCGACCAGCACAGTTATGAATAGCCTAATAATGGCTCGGTCCACTTTCTATGAATAACAAATATAATCTTCGGGCTATTGCTGCCAGTGCTATTAGTCAAGTTCTTGATAAGGGACAATCCCTCAGCACGGTGCTTCCTGAATATCAAAAAAACATTTCAGATAAAGATAAATCACTCCTGCAGGAACTCTGCTTTGGTACGCTACGCGTTCTGCCTGAACTCGAGTGGCATGTACAGCAGCTAATGGCAAAAGTGATGACCGGTAAGCAAAGGCCTTTACACTATCTGTTAATGATTGGTCTTTATCAACTGCTCTATACCCGTATTCCTGCCCATGCTGCTGTTGCGGAAACGGTAAACGGTGCGATTGTTCTGAAACGCCCACAAATGAAAGGTTTGATTAATGGCGTGATGCGACAATTTCAACGCCAACAGCAGGTTATGACCGAGCAATTTCAATCTCAAAATGGTCGCTTCTTGCATCCCGGATGGCTTTTGCAACGAATACAGCTCGCCTATCCACAACAATGGCAAGCCATTATCGATGCCAATAACCAAAAACCACCGATGTGGCTACGGGTAAACCGCCAGCATTATTCCCGTGAACAATATCTGCAATTATTGCAGCAGGCGAACATCGAAGCTTTTCCTCATCCTGATTATTCTGACGCTTTACGTTTAGCAGCCCCTTGCACCGTTACGCTTTTGCCTGGTTTTGAACAAGGTTGGGTCACCGTTCAAGATGCGTCAGCTCAAGGTTGCGTGTCGCTTCTCGAACCACAGGATGGTGAAATCATTCTGGATCTGTGTGCGGCTCCGGGTGGTAAAACCACTCATGTGTTGGAAGCGGCTCCAAAAGCTAAAGTTATTGCCGTTGATGTTGATGAAGGCCGCCTAAAGCGCGTTACTGAAAATCTGATCCGTTTGAATCAACATGCAACTGTTATTACCGGAGATGGCCGTGAACCGCAGGTCTGGAGTAATGGTCAAATATACGATCGCATTTTGCTGGATGCTCCGTGTTCAGCCACTGGTGTGATTCGACGTCACCCGGATATCAAGTGGTTGCGCCGTAACAGTGATATTGATGAATTGGTCTCGCTACAAAAAGAAATCATTAATGCCATTTGGCCGCAGCTAAAATCAGGTGGCACTATGATTTATGCGACCTGCTCGATTCTTCCTGAAGAGAACAGATTGCAGATTGATGATTTTATCCGGAATCATAGTGATGCTAAATTGGTGAATATTGGTGATGCACAATCACCCTATCGGCAAAATTTACCGTCACCAGAAGGTGGTGACGGATTTTTTTATGCCAAACTGATAAAAGCATAAGCTAAATCAGTAACAAAATATCTTCGGCGCTAAAAAGAGAAAAAAATGAAAATTATCATTCTCGGTGCAGGTCAGGTTGGCGGCACGCTGGCAGAAAATCTGGTTGGTGAAAATAACGATATTACTTTAGTTGATAATAATATTGTTCGCTTACGCCAACTGCAGGATAAGTTTGACCTGCGAGTCGTACAAGGACATGCCTGTCACCCTCGAGTACTGCGTGAAGCCGGAGCAGACGATGCAGACATGTTGGTAGCCGTCACTAACTCTGACGAGATCAATATGGTGGCCTGCCAGATTGCTTATTCGTTGTTTAATACCCCAAATCGCATTGCCCGGATTCGTTCACCAGAATATATTCGTGAAGAAAATAAGTTGTTTGAGCCTGAAGTAATCCCTGTCGACCATATAATCTCACCCGAAAAGTTGGTCACTGATTATGTCTATAAGCTGGTTGAATATCCAGGTGCTTTACAGGTAGTTAATTTCGCCGAAGGTAAGGTTAGTATCGCTGGCGTTAACGCCTATTATGGCGGCCCGCTAGTGGGTAATGCGTTATCCTCACTCCGTGAACATATGCCCCACATTGAAACCCGGGTGGCTGCAATATTCCGTCAGGATCGTCCGATCCGTCCACAGGCCTCCACGATTATTGAAGCGGGAGATGAAGTATTCTTTGTTGCCGCTTCTGAAAATATTCGTGCTGTCATGAGTGAATTACAGCGTCTGGAAAAACCCTATAAGCGATTAATGATCGTTGGTGGAGGTAACGTAGGGGCGGGTCTCGCCAAACGTTTAGAGAAAGACTATAGCGTCAAACTTATTGAAAGGGATGCAGAACGCGCAGCTGAATTAGCCGAAATACTACAAGACACCGTGGTATTTTGTGGTGATGCATCAGATCAGGAGTTACTGTCAGAAGAGCATATTGAACAAATAGATCTGTTTATTGCCCTAACCAATGACGATGAAGCCAATATTATGTCGGCAATGTTAGCCAAGCGTTTGGGGGCAAAAAAGTCATCGTGCTGATTCAGCGCCATGCCTATATCGATCTGGTTCAAGGCAGTGTTATCGATATTGCGGTTTCACCTCAACAGGCCACTATTTCCGCCCTGTTAGGACATGTCAGAAAAGCAGATATCGTTAGCGTTTCTACATTACGTCGCGGTGTCGCTGAAGCCATAGAAGCTATTGCTCACGGGGATGAGACGACATCTAAAGTTGTTGGCCGCCAGCTTGAAAATATCAAGTTACCACCGGGTACCACCATTGGTGCACTTGTTCGTGGAAACGATGTGATTATCGCTGACAGAACGACAGTTATCGAACAAGGTGACCACGTCATCATGTTTCTGGCTGATAAGAAATATATTTCTGACGTTGAACGGCTATTCCAACCAAGCCCATTCTTCCTCTGATAGCCCAAGGCTTATTGATGGAAAAACAATAAGCCTATATTTTTCCTCATTTATCTGGAAAAATACCGGTCGATTGTTATGCTTATAACACACATTGAATTAAAGGTAATTGAATATGAGTCTGCTTAAAGAATTTCGCGAATTCGCAATGCGCGGTAATGTTGTTGACCTCGCCGTCGGTGTCATTATTGGTGCAGCATTCGGTAAAATCGTATCATCACTGGTATCTGACATCATCATGCCCCCACTGGGATTATTGATTGGCGGAATAGATTTTAAGCAATTTGAATGGGTCTTACGCACTGCTCAGGGAGATACTCCCGCAGTTGTTATGCATTATGGTGCATTTATTCAAAATATTTTTGATTTTATTATTGTTGCTTTCGCTATCTTTATGGCAATTAAGCTGATGAATAAAGTGCGTCGCGAACAGCCACCGGCGGCTCCAGCGGCTCCAACAACAGAAGAAAAGCTGTTAACCGATATTCGTGATATCTTAAAACAACAGCATAAATAGAATAGACCGTAAATTAGCAGAAGGCTGGAGATAAAAAGACGCTTTGCATCACCTTATCTCCAGCCTCCCGCACCATCTTCCCTACGTGTTTTGGCTTCCGCTGATAGCTGCCTTTCCCTTTCGCATTCTTTTCTACACGCTGCCGAAACAATGGATCGTGCAGTAGAGCCTGCAGCGCATTGTCCTGAATGGTTCCTTTTTGGTGCTGATACTTTGCCATAACAACCTCACTTAATTTATATTGGCTATAAAACGAGCACATAATAGTACAAAAATGGTTTATTGCCTATCGGGTTCTTAAGTCTATATGTGGCAGCGTATTGGTTGCGCCATATTCTAATGCTTCCAAAATAGAACAATAAGCACTACTGTGAGCGCTACCACAACAGGCATCGCTTAATCTTTGCAGCGATACTCGCATATGCTCCAACTCTTCCAACTTTTTCTCCACTTCGCCCAATCTGGCTTGAACAATAGACTTAGACTCTTGGCAAGTATGTTGCTCTGGTTCAACGCGAATCGAAAGCAACTCCGCAATAGATTCCAACGTAAACCCCAGATGTTTAGCATAACGGATAAATTTAAGCCGCTGCAGGTCCTGTTCGGTATAAAGACGGTAGCCGCCTTCAGAGCGGACATCGTGCGACATCATACCCTGCTTTTCATAATAACGAATGGTGTCTGGTGTAACGCCAGCTAACTTTGCTAACTGTCCAATACGGTACATAACGCTTCTCCCCCTTCTATCGTCAATTTCTATCCCACATGTTAAAATGAAAGGATATATAGAGTACCACTAACCCACTTCCGGCGTTTTGAAAAAGAATTCTCTTTATAAAGTAGCCTTGTAAGTGACAAATAATTCAAATATGAGGTATTACATGCGCCCTGTTCAAAATAACAGACGCTCTGCTGATTTGATTGCAAAACAAGAGCAGCAGTTTCATCAACTAGCTAGCCAATTTCAGGAAGCTATGAGAAAAGCTGATTACCAGAAAGGTAAAGAACTTGCTGAAGCCACACTGAGAATCATGCCGCGCAATCAAGATGTTCAGGCCAGTTATGCACTTTGTTTAATGCGTATCGGTGAATATGAAAAGTCATACAAGCTTTATAAGCGTCTTCTAAATACTGCCCCTTTAAATAAACTACCATCAACCATGATTGATGGATTAACTGAGGTTTGCGGCTGGCTAGAACGCCCCGAAGAAGTACGCCGCTACGGTCTGATGTCACTCGAAGAAGCGGATAAAGTCTTTAGTGCCGGGAAAGCTTATTCATTACCAGCAGGTAATCCACCACCGTTCAACCCTGATAATCCACAAGAAAACGTTATCTCCTTCACGTTATTTGGTGCAGCGCCTCGTTATTGCGAAGCGGCCGTAATGAACGCTGTTGTCAGCAAAGACCTATTCCCAGGATGGGAATGCCGTTTTTATCTGGACGATACTGTTCCCCAAGATATACAGGAACGTCTTCGTAAGTCTGGGGCAAACGTCATTAAAGTTGATGAAGATACTCGTCAGGCCTTACCTGCTCTAATGTGGCGTTTTCTGGTTCTAGATGACCCTAAAATCAAACGCTATATTATCCGCGACGCTGACTCGCTGCTTTCAGAACGTGAACAGGCTGCAGTAAATGAATGGGTCAATAGTGAATGTTGGTATCACCATATTCGCGATTACTTCACTCACTCTGAGTTAATTCTGGCCGGGCTGTGGGGCGGATGTTACAATGAAAACCTTCCTTCCGTTATCGATGCTACTCGTGAATATCTAAGTCAACAGGAAGCGCACAAACGCTTTGTTGATCAGTACTTCCTGCGCCAATATATTTGGCCTACGGTGCGGCAAAGTATTCTTTCTCATGATGATATTTTTGGCTTCTATCACGCAAAACCTTTCCCTGCCCATCCACCCATTCGTTGGAAAACTAACAAATTCCATGTTGGCAGTAATGCCAGTTATCAACGTGTTGAAGTCAGCAGCAAATTAGCGGATGGCGAATTACAATCGTGGGAAATAGTAGACGAAAACGGTACCAAACAATGTGAATATCGCTCGATTGTGAGTAATGGGGTCTGGGAAGAATTTCTTCCATTTTTCATATTAAACCAGATTAACGACAAAAAATTGGCACTTCGAAATATCAATTCAGCAGAGTGAGTCTAACCTGAAGAATACTTGATACAGTAAACGAAAGACGTAAAAAAGCCGGGATAAACCCGGCTTTTCCTTTCAGCAACAAATATTACTCTGCTGCTTCTGCTGGAGCTTTTTCTGCACGGTCAACTAGCTCGATGTAAGCCATCGGAGCGTTATCACCTGCACGGAAACCACACTTCAAAATACGAGTGTAACCACCTGCACGGCTCGCAAAACGCGGGCCAAGCTCATTAAACAGTTTTGCCACGATCTCGTTATCACGAGTACGGGCGAATGCCAGACGACGATTAGCAACGCTGTCGGCCTTAGCAAGTGTAATCAGTGGTTCAACCACGCGACGCAGTTCTTTCGCTTTAGGCAAAGTCGTCTTGATAATCTCATGACGAACTAAAGAACCTGCCATGTTGCGAAACATAGCTTGGCGATGACTGCTGTTGCGGTTCAGTTGACGTCCACTCTTACGATGGCGCATGACCTTATCCTTCTCAGTAAAACCTTAACCTGTGATCCGGTTACTCGTCAGCAATGCTAGCTGGTGGCCAGTTTTCCAGGCGCATGCCCAGAGACAAACCACGAGATGCAAGCACGTCTTTAATCTCGGTAAGAGATTTTTTACCCAAGTTAGGAGTTTTTAACAACTCAACTTCGGTACGCTGTACCAGATCACCGATGTAGTGGATAGCTTCTGCTTTGAGGCAGTTAGCGGAGCGGACAGTCAGTTCCAGATCGTCAACAGGGCGTAGCAAGATCGGATCGAACTCTGGTTTCTCTTCTTTCACTTCTGGCTGACGTACATCACGTAAGTCAACAAAAGCTTCAAGTTGTTCTGCCAGAATGGTAGCCGCACGGCGGATTGATTCTTCCGGATCAATCGTACCGTTAGTTTCCATCTCGATGACCAGCTTATCCAAGTCAGTACGCTGTTCTACACGCGCTGCTTCAACATTGTAGGCAATACGCTCTACCGGGCTGTAGCATGCGTCAACCAACAGACGACCAATTGGACGCTCATCTTCTTCCGTATGAATACGGGCAGAAGCCGGCACATAACCACGACCACGCTGAACTTTGATACGCATACTAATGGATGCATTCTCATCAGTCAGATGGCAGATCAAGTGCTGAGGTTTGACGACTTCAACATCCCCATCATGGGTAATGTCGGCTGCAGTCACAGGGCCAATGCCAGACTTATTCAAGCTAAGAATAACTTCATCTTTACCATGAACTTTCACCGCCAGCCCTTTCAGGTTGAGCAGGATTTCCAGGATATCTTCCTGTACGCCTTCTTTGGTGCTGTACTCATGTAGTACACCATCAATCTCAACTTCAGTTACCGCACAACCCGGCATTGATGAAAGCAGAATGCGGCGCAGTGCGTTACCTAAAGTATGGCCGAAGCCACGCTCTAACGGCTCAAGGGTCACCTTAGCGTGCGTCGAACTCACTTGCTCGATATCTACCAGGCGTGGTTTTAGAAACTCTGTCACAGAACCCTGCATTGTGTCCTCTCTTTGGTACTAAACTTTACTTAGAGTAAAGTTCGACGATCAGGTGTTCGTTAATGTCCGCAGACAGATCGGAGCGCTCTGGATTGCGTTTGAAAACGCCTTCCATCTTAGCAGCATCAACTTCGATCCAAGTCGGCTTTTCGCGCTGTTCAAACAGCTCTAAAGCGGCTTTAACACGAGATTGCTTTTTCGCTTTCTCACGTACGCTGACTACGTCATTCGGAGATACCTGAAAAGAAGCGATGTTAACAACGCGACCATTAACCATTACAGCTTTGTGGCTAACTAACTGACGTGCTTCTGCACGAGTAGCGCCGAAGCCCATACGGTAAACCACATTGTCTAAACGACCTTCTAAAAGCTGCAGCAGGTTTTCACCCGTGTTGCCTTTCAGGCGAGTTGCTTCTTTATAATAATTACGGAACTGACGCTCAAGAACACCGTAAATACGACGAACTTTTTGCTTCTCACGTAACTGTACACCATAGTCAGACAGACGTGGCTTACGCGCACCGTGCTGACCAGGAGCTTGTTCAATTTTACACTTGGTATCGATCGCGCGAACGCCAGACTTAAGGAATAAGTCGGTGCCTTCACGACGGCTAAGCTTGAGCTTAGGACCCAAATATCTTGCCATTTTCTTTCTCCAACAATCCTAGAAACTGTGGCGATTAAACGCGACGTTTCTTAGGAGGACGACAACCGTTGTGAGGAATCGGAGTCACATCAGTAATATTAGTGATGCGGAAACCAGCCGCGTTTAATGCGCGGATAGTAGACTCACGACCGGGACCTGGGCCTTTAACCATAACTTCCAGATTCTTAATTCCGTACTCTTTTACTGCTTCTGCGCAGCGCTCTGCTGCAACTTGCGCAGCAAATGGAGTGGATTTACGAGAACCACGGAAGCCGGAACCACCAGCTGTTGCCCAACCCAATGCATTACCTTGACGATCGGTAATAGTCACAATGGTGTTGTTAAAAGAAGCATGGATATGAGCCATACCGTCAGAAACTTGTTTTCTTACACGCTTACGTGCACGAACAGGTGCTTTTGCCATTATTCAATCACCCCGATTATTTCTTGATCGGTTTACGCGGACCCTTACGGGTACGGGCGTTAGTCTTGGTACGCTGTCCGCGAACCGGTAGACCACGACGATGACGTACACCACGGTAACAACCAAGGTCCATCAGACGCTTGATGCTCATGGTAACTTCACGACGCAGATCACCTTCTACAACGTACTTGGCAACTTCGTCACGCAGCTTGTCAATTTGCTCTTCAGACAGTTCACTGATCTTAACACTTTCAGCAATACCAGACGCTACACAGATAGCCTGTGAACGGGTCTTGCCGATACCGAAGATCGCAGTTAATGCAA
Source organism: Limnobaculum parvum (assembly GCF_003096015.2). NCBI lineage: Bacteria > Pseudomonadati > Pseudomonadota > Gammaproteobacteria > Enterobacterales > Budviciaceae > Limnobaculum > Limnobaculum parvum. Next base: position 3,324,635 of record NZ_CP029185.2, read on the forward strand.
TTACAGTATGTTTATGATCAGGAATGTTAATGCCTGCTATACGGGCCACTATGCACTCCTACAATAAAATAAGGCAACAATACTCTGAAAAGCCCGTTTTCAGGATACTCAAATAATGTTGCTGTCTTACACAAAAGATTGGCTGGCTAATCTAGCCAGCTCAATCACACTTTGCAAGAAAAAAATGTCAAAACTTTAGCATTAACAACAATCAGCCTTGACGCTGTTTGTGTTTCGCTTCAACGCAAATCACACGTACAACGCCGTGGCGCTTGATGATTTTGCAGTTGCGACATAACTTCTTGACGGAAGCACGAACTTTCATTTTAACTCTCCGTAACTTCTCAAGCTAGCTGAATTAACGGCCATAGCCTTTCAGATTTGCTTTCTTCAATGCAGACTCATATTGACTCGACATCATCAGAGTTTGCACTTGAGCCATAAAGTCCATGATGACGACAACGACAATAAGTAGTGAAGTACCACCAAAGTTGAAAGGTACTTTCATTGCGTCACGCATAAACTCCGGGATCAGGCAGATAAAGGTAATATACATGGCACCAACGAAGGTTAACCGAGTCATTACTTTATCGATATATTTAGCCGTTTGCTCTCCCGGACGAATCCCTGGTACAAACGCACCGGACTTCTTCAGGTTATCTGCTGTTTCACGAGGGTTGAAAACCAACGCTGTATAGAAGAAACAGAAGAATATGATCGCGGCCGCATAGAGTAACACATAAAGTGGCTGTCCGGGTTGCAAATACATAGAAATAGTTGTCAACCAGTTCCAACCAGTACCACCACCGAACCATGAGGCTATTGTCGCAGGGAACAGAATGATACTTGAAGCAAAGATCGCAGGTATTACACCGGCCATGTTCACTTTCAACGGTAAATGGGTACTTTGTGCAGCATAAACGCGGCGACCCTGTTGACGTTTGGCATAGTTAACGACGATACGACGCTGACCACGTTCAACAAATACAACAAAGAAAGTCACTGCGAATACTAAAACCGCAACCAACAGCAGCAGAAGAACATGTAAGTCACCCTGCCGAGCTTGCTCGATAGTCTGTCCAATAGCAGGAGGTAAACCAGCAACGATACCCGCGAAAATGATGATAGAAATACCGTTACCGATACCCCTTTCAGTCACCTGCTCACCCAGCCACATCAGGAACATGGTTCCCGTCACTAAGCTCACAACAGCGGTAAAGTAGAACGCAAAGCCTGGATTGATTACCAGACCTTGCATTCCCATATTCGGTAAGCCGGTAGCAATACCGACCGACTGGAATATGGCCAGAACCAACGTACCATATCGAGTGTACTGGCTAATCTTACGACGGCCAGACTCGCCCTCTTTCTTCAATTCCGCTAACTTAGGATGAACCACGGTTAACAGTTGCACGATAATAGAAGCCGAAATGTAAGGCATAATACCGAGCGCGAAGACAGAAGCACGACTGAGGGCGCCACCAGAGAACATGTTAAACATGTCAATGATGGTGCCTCTCTGCTCTTCGACTAACTTAGCAAGCACAGTGGCGTCAATACCAGGAATCGGAATGAAAGAGCCGATACGGAACACGATCAGAGCACCGACAACAAATAAGAGTCTGCGCTTAAGCTCGCCTATTCCGCCTTTTGCACTTTGAAAATCTAATCCTGGTTGCTTAGCCATCTGCTACTTATTCCTCAATTTTCCCGCCAGCGGCTTCGATTGCAGCACGAGCGCCTTTGGTAACACGCAGACCGCGTACAGTAACTGGACGATTGATTTCACCAGAAAGCATAACTTTCGCGAATTCAATTTGAATGCCAACTACGTTTGCCGCTTTCAGCGCATTCAGGTCAATCACTTCGCCTTCAACTAAAGCTAGTTCAGACAAACGAACTTCTGCCGTGATCATTGCTTTACGAGAAGTGAAACCGAATTTCGGTAAACGACGATATAAAGGCATTTGGCCGCCTTCGAAACCACGACGTACGCCACCGCCAGAACGAGACTTCTGACCTTTGTGACCACGGCCGCCGGTTTTACCCAGACCAGAACCAATACCACGACCTAAACGCTTAGCAGCGTGTTTTGCACCTTCGGCCGGAGCCAGAGTATTTAAACGCATCTCTTACTCCTCCACTTTAACCATGTAAGAAACCAGGTTGATCATGCCACGTACAGCAGGAGTATCCTCGCGCTCTACGGTGTGACCGATGCGACGCAGACCTAAACCGACCAGAGTTGCCTTATGTTTAGGCAAACGGCCGATTGAGCTGCGAGTTTGAGTAACTTTAATAGTCTTTGCCATTGCTCATTACCCCAGAATGTCTTCGACAGTTTTACCGCGCTTAGCAGCAACCATCTCAGGAGACTTCATATTCTCCAAGGCATCAATAGTTGCACGAACCACGTTAATCGGGTTAGTTGAACCATAAGCCTTAGCCAATACGTTACGTACTCCGGCGACTTCCAGAACGGCGCGCATTGCACCGCCGGCGATAATACCGGTACCTTCGAATGCTGGCTGCATAAACACGCGAGAACCGGTATGAGCACCTTTAACAGGATGCTGCAGGGTTCCGTTGTTTAATGCGACATTCATCATGTTGCGACGGGCTTTTTCCATCGCTTTCTGGATCGCTGCTGGAACTTCACGCGCTTTCCCGTAACCAAAACCAACGCGACCGTTGCCATCACCCACTACAGTTAGTGCGGTGAAGCTAAAAATACGACCACCTTTAACGGTTTTAGATACGCGGTTAACCGCGATCAGCTTTTCCTGCAGTTCGCCAGCTTGTTTCTCGATGTGAGACATCTTACACCTCTACCTTAGAACTGAAGGCCAGCTTCGCGGGCAGCATCTGCCAGCGCCTGGACTCTACCATGATATTGGAAACCAGAGCGGTCAAAAGATACTTTCGTAATCTCTTTAGCCAGTGCACGCTCAGCGATAGCTTTACCTACTGCTGCTGCGGCATCTTTGTTTCCGGTATACTTCAATTGTTCTGTAATAGCCTTTTCTAATGTAGAAGCGGCTGCCAGAACTTCAGAACCGTTTGGTGCGATAATCTGCGCATAAATATGGCGCGGAGTACGGTGAACCACCAGGCGAGTCGCACACAGTTCTTTAATCTTACGACGTGCGCGGGTCGCACGACGGATACGAGCTGCTTTCTTATCCATAGTGTTACCTTACTTCTTCTTAGCCTCTTTGGTACGCACGACTTCGTCGGCGTAACGGACACCCTTGCCTTTATATGGCTCAGGACGACGGTAGGCACGCAATTCTGCTGCGATTTGACCAATTACCTGCTTATCAGCCCCTTTCAGGATGATTTCAGTTTGGCTTGGACATTCGGCAGTAATGCCTGCTGGCAGTTTATGGTCAATTGGATGAGAAAAGCCTAACGCTAAATTCACCACATCACCTTTAACTGCTGCACGGTAACCTACGCCTACCAGCTGTAGCTTCTTAGTGAAGCCTTCAGTAACACCGATAACCATTCCGTTAATCAGAGAACGTACGGTACCCGCTTGGGCCCATCCGTCTACAAAACCTTCGCGTGGTGCGAAAGTAATTGCATTGTTTTCCTGCTTAACTTCAACGGAATCATGGACTGTACGCGACAGCTCGCCGTTTTTACCCTTAATAGTTATAACCTGACCGTTGAGTTTTACCTCTACGCCAGCAGGAATAACGACGGGTGCTTTTGCAACACGAGACATTTTTTCCTCCTGAATTAAGCTACGTAGCAGATAATCTCGCCACCAAGTCCTGCTTGGCGAGCTGCACGATCGGTCATGACACCTTTAGAAGTAGAAATAACAGCAATACCTAAACCAGCCATAACTTTTGGTAGCTCATCTTTTCTTTTATAGATGCGCAGACCTGGACGGCTGATTCGCTGAATACTTTCTACAACAGGCGCTCCCTGGAAGTACTTTAGTACTAATTCCAGTTCAGGCTTGGTGTCGCCTTCAATTTTGTAATCTTCAATATAACCTTCTTCCTTCAGCACTTTGGCAATAGCCACTTTTAGCTTGGAGGAAGGCATAGCGACCGCAACTTTGTTCGCGGCCTGACCGTTTCGGATACGGGTCAGCATATCCGCGATCGGATCTTGCATGCTCATCTGTCTCTACTCCCGTGATTCAATGGTGATATTACCAACTAGCCTTTTTCAGACCCGGGATCTCACCGCGCATTGCGGCTTCACGGACCTTGATACGACTCAATCCAAATTTACGCAGAACGCCGTGTGGGCGGCCTGTTTGACGGCAACGGTTACGTTGACGGCTTGGACTGGAATCACGTGGAAGAGTTTGCAGTTTGAGCACTGCATTCCAACGGTCTTCATCGGATGCATTCACATCAGAGATAATCGCTTTAAGTTCAGTACGCTTTGCGTAGAACTTGTCTGCTAACTTCACACGTTTAACTTCACGTGCTTTCATTGATTGCTTAGCCATTAGTAACCCTACCTTACTTGCGGAACGGGAAGTTAAAGGCAGCCAGCAGAGCGCGGCCTTCTTCGTCAGATTGCGCAGAAGTGGTAATGGTAATGTCCAAACCACGTACGCGATCGACTTTGTCATAGTCGATTTCTGGGAAGATAATCTGCTCACGCACGCCCATGCTGTAGTTACCACGACCATCAAATGACTTAGGATTTAAGCCACGGAAGTCACGTACACGAGGTACAGCAATAGAAATCAGACGCTCTAAGAATTCCCACATACGTTCGCCACGTAGGGTCACTTTACAGCCGATCGGATAGCCCTGGCGGATTTTGAAGCCTGCAACAGAGTTGCGTGCTTTGGTGATTAGCGGTTTTTGACCACTGATCGCTGCTAAATCAGCTGCTGCGTTATCCAGCAGTTTCTTATCAGTGATCGCTTCACCAACACCCATATTCAGGGTGATCTTCTCGACCCGAGGGACTTGCATGACAGATTTGTAGCCAAACTGGTCTACCAGTTTATTTACTACCTGTTCTTTGTAGTAATCATGCAGTTTCGCCATCGTACTACTCCAAATTACTTGATAGTTTCGCTATTAGATTTGAAGAAACGGACTTTTTTGCCGTCTTCAAAACGAAAGCCTACACGGTCAGCCTTACCTGTAGCTGTGTTGTAGATTGCAACGTTAGAAACTTGAATTGCAGCTTCTTTTTCAACGATGCCACCTGGTTGGTTCAGAGCCGGAACCGGCTTCTGATGTTTCTTCACCAGGTTGATACCTTCAACAACAATCTTACTGGAAGACAGAACATTCTTAACTTTACCGCGTTTACCTTTATCTTTACCGGTTAACACGATAACTTCGTCATCACGACGGATTTTCGCTGCCATGGTTCGCTCCTTACAGTACTTCTGGTGCCAGAGAGATGATTTTCATGAACTTTTCAGAACGCAGTTCACGAGTCACCGGCCCAAAAATACGCGTACCGATCGGTTGCTCACTGTTGTTATTTAATAACACACAAGCATTACGATCGAAGCGAACGACAGATCCGTCAGGGCGACGAACACCCTTTCTGGTACGCACCACTACAGCCTTAAGGACATCACCTTTTTTAACTTTACCGCGAGGAATTGCTTCCTTGATGGTAATTTTAATGATGTCGCCCACGCCAGCATAGCGACGGTGCGATCCACCCAGAACCTTGATACACATTACGCTACGTGCGCCAGAGTTGTCAGCGACGTTCAGCATAGTCTGTTCTTGGATCATCTTAGTGCTCCGCTAATGTCAACTACTAAGGACCCTCACGGGTCGTATAAAGCCCCATACATCGGGGCGCGGCATTATACCACCGCTTTCCGATGTTGGGTAGAAAAAATAAACGGCCCGTTAACTGAGCCGTTTATTTTGTTTAAGAAAGCATACTCTATTACAGAACAGCTTTCTCTACAACTCGAACAAGTGTCCAAGACTTAGTCTTAGACAGCGGACGGCATTCACGAATTTCGATCAGATCGCCGATTCCACATTCATTGTTCTCGTCATGTACGTGCAGCTTAGTCGTACGTTTGATGAACTTACCATACATCGGGTGCTTCACCATACGCTCAATCGCTACAACAAGGGATTTCTCCATCTTGTCACTAACAACACGACCTTGCAGAGTACGGATTTTATCAGTCATTACGCACCCGCCTTCTCATTCAGTAAAGTCTTCACACGTGCAACATTACGACGCACTTGTTTCAACAGGTGAGACTGTTGCAGTTGACCGCTTGCTGCTTGCATGCGCAGATTAAACTGTTCACGCAGCAGGTTAAGCAGCTCAGTGTTCAGCTCTTCAACACTTTTTTCACGCAGCTCTTTTGCTTTCATTACATCACCGTCTTAGTTACAAAGGTGGTTTTAATCGGCAGTTTTGCTGCTGCCAGCTTGAATGCTTCACGGGCAATTTCTTCCGAGACACCATCCATTTCATACAGGACTTTTCCCGGTTGAATCAGGGCAACCCAATACTCCACGTTACCCTTACCTTTACCCATACGCACTTCAAGCGGCTTTTCAGTGATTGGTTTGTCTGGGAACACACGGATCCAGATTTTACCTTGACGCTTAACTGCACGTGTCATGGCACGACGTGCCGCCTCGATTTGGCGAGCAGTCAGACGACCGCGGCCAACAGCTTTCAGACCGAAAGTGCCGAAGCTCACATCCGCACCAGCAGCCAGACCACGGTTGCGGCCCTTGTGCACTTTACGGAATTTTGTACGCTTTGGTTGTAACATCAGCGATGCTCCTTATTTACGGCCTTTACGCTGCTGCTTCTTCGGTTGAGCAGCCGGTTTTTCCGGTTGTTCAACGGCAGCCATACCACCCAAGATCTCACCTTTGAAGATCCACACTTTTACGCCGATTACACCATAAGTGGTGTGCGCTTCAGAAGTGTTATAATCGATATCCGCACGCAGAGTATGCAACGGAACACGACCTTCACGGTACCATTCGGTACGCGCGATTTCAGCACCGCCTAAACGGCCGCTTACTTCCACTTTGATACCTTTAGCGCCTATACGCATGGCGTTTTGAACTGCACGCTTCATAGCACGACGGAACATAACGCGACGTTCCAGCTGTGAAGTGATGCTGTCAGCAACCAATTTAGCGTCTAGTTCCGGTTTACGGACTTCGGCGATATTAATTTGCGCAGGCACGCCAGCAATAGATGCTACCGCGTTGCGCAGTTTTTCGACGTCTTCACCTTTCTTGCCGATAACGATGCCTGGGCGAGCAGTGTGAATAGTCACACGGATGCTCTTCGCAGGACGCTCGATAACGATGCGAGAAACAGAAGCTTTCGACAATTCTTTAGTTAAGAATTGACGAACTTTAAAGTCGCTGTCTAGGTTATCAGCGAATTCTTTGGTATTTGCGTACCAGGTAGAGTTCCAAGGTTTGACAATACCCAGTCGAATACCATTCGGATGTACTTTCTGACCCATTGCTATTCTCCAGAGTCTCAGCGATCGGACACAACCACAGTAATGTGGCTGGTGCGCTTCAGGATACGATCTGCACGGCCTTTTGCACGAGGCATTACACGCTTCATGCTTGGACCTTCGTCGACAAAGATTTTCGCGACTTTCAGATCGTCGATGTCAGCGCCATCGTTGTGTTCTGCGTTTGCAATGGCAGACTCAAGTACTTTTTTAACCAGATCAGCAGCTTTCTTGTTGTTGTAGGTTAAAATTTCCAGAGCTTGCGACACTTTCTTACCGCGAATCAGGTCTGCAACTAAGCGAACCTTCTGAGCAGAAGAACGAGCGTGGCGATGTTTAGCGATAGTTTCCATCTCTTCCTCCTACCTTAGCGCTTTTTGGCTTTTTTGTCAGCCGCATGGCCGCGATAAGTACGAGTCGGCGCGAATTCGCCCAGTTTATGACCGACCATTTCATCGGAAACAAATACTGGAACGTGCTGACGACCATTATGGACAGCGATGGTCAAACCGATCATGTTTGGAAAGATCGTTGAACGACGGGACCAAGTCTTAACAGGCTTTTTGTCTCCGCTTTCCACCGCTTTCTCTACCTTCTTCAGCAAGTGCAGGTCTATAAATGGACCTTTCTTGAGAGAACGTGGCATGGCTTATCCTCTAATTATTTTTTACTACGGCGACGTACGATATATTGATCGGTACGCTTGTTGCTACGGGTCTTCTTACCTTTGGTCTGAACGCCCCATGGAGTCACAGGATGTTTACCAAAGTTACGACCTTCACCACCACCGTGTGGGTGATCGACTGGGTTCATCGCAGTACCGCGAACGGTAGGACGAATACCACGCCAACGACTAGCACCAGCTTTACCCAGTACGCGCAGCATATGCTCTGAGTTACCAACTTCACCTAAGGTGGCGCGGCAATCAGATAATACTTTACGCATTTCGCCAGAACGAAGACGTATCGTTACATAGGAACCTTCACGGGCAACGATTTGAACATATCCACCAGCAGAACGAGCCATTTGGCCGCCTTTACCTGGTTTCATTTCAACGTTGTGAACCGTAGAACCCACTGGGATGTTACGCATTGGTAGGGCGTTACCTACCTTAATAGCTGCATCAACACCAGATTGGATTTGGTCACCGGCTTTCAGGCCTTTTGGCGCTAGAATATAACGGCGTTCACCGTCTTTATACAGAACCAGCGCGATATTCGCGGAACGGTTCGGATCATATTCCAGACGCTCAACAACAGCAGGAATACCATCTTTGTTGCGTTTGAAATCAACTAAACGGTAATGCTGCTTGTGACCACCACCAATATGACGCGTGGTGATACGGCCATTGTTGTTACGGCCACCTGATTTGCTGTTTTTTTCCAGCAATGGGGCATAAGGCTTGCCCTTGTGCAACTCAGGGTTAACCACTTTAACTACGTGGCGACGACCCGGAGATGTTGGCTTACACTTAACAATTGCCATTGTTTTTCAATCCTCCGACTTACTCTGCGCCGCCGATGAAGTCCAAATTCTGGCCTTCTTTCAAAGTGACGTAAGCTTTTTTCCAGTCGCTACGACGACCAACACGCTGACCATGACGTTTCGTTTTGCCTTTAACCAGCAAAGTACGAACTTCATTGACTTCAACCTCAAACAGCTTCTGAACAGCAGCTTTAACTTCTGCCTTGGTTGCATCTTTAGCAACTTTCAGCACGATAGTATTGTGCTTTTCCATTGCGCTAGAGGCTTTTTCAGAAACATGTGGTGCGCGCAGGACTTTCAGCAGGCGTTCTTCACGGATCATGCCAGCATCTCCTCTACTTGCTTCACAGCGTCAGCAGTCATCACCACTTTATCAAAAGCGATAAGGCTAAATGGATCGATGCCAGCAACATCACGAACGTCAACCTTGTGTAAGTTACCTGCTGCCAGGTACAGATTAGGTTCAACTTCGCTAGTGATGATCAACACATCATCCAGAGCCATTTCTTTCAGTTTCTGTACCAGCAACTTAGTTTTAGGTGCTTCTACAGTGAACTTCTCGACTACAATCAGACGATCTTGACGTACCAGTTCGGACAGAATGCACTTCAGTGCGCCGCGGTACATCTTTTTGTTGACTTTCTGGCTGTGGTCTTGTGGACGAGCAGCAAAAGTCACGCCGCCTGAACGCCAGATCGGGCTCTTTACAGAACCTGAACGCGCACGGCCGGTGCCTTTTTGACGCCACGGTTTTTTACCGGAACCTGTTACTTCAGCGCGGGTCTTCTGAGCACGAGTACCTTGACGAGCAGCTGCTGCATAAGCAACAACAACCTGATGTACTAACGCTTCATTGAAATCACGCCCGAAGGTAGTTTCGGAAACAGTCAGCGCGCCAGGCGCGTCTTTCATTACCAATTCCATTCCTATCTCCTCGACGTTACGCCTTGACAGCCGGTTTAACGATCAGGTCGCTACCGGTTGCTCCCGGAACAGCACCTTTGACCAGCAGCAGGTTGCGCTCAGCGTCAACACGTACTACGTCCAGGCTTTGAACGGTTACACGCTCGTCACCTAAGTGGCCTGCCATTTTCTTGCCTTTGAACACTTTACCTGGAGTCTGGTTCTGACCGATTGAACCATGACCACGGTGTGCCAAAGAGTTACCATGGGTAGCATCCTGAGTGCGGAAATTCCAGCGCTTAACAGTGCCAGCATAACCTTTACCTTTTGATGTACCGGTAACGTCAACTTTTTTAACGTCAGCAAAAATATCAACGTTAATTTCTTGACCTGCTGCGAATTCTTCACCTTCATTCAGGCGGAATTCCCACAGGCCACGGCCAGCTGTAACACCAGCTTTAGCGAAGTGACCCGCTTCTGGTTTGGTTACACGGTTTGCTTTTTTAGCACCGGTAGTAACCTGTACAGCACGGTATCCGTCATTAGCCAGATCTTTAATCTGAGTAACACGGTTCGCTTCAATTTCGATAACTGTAACGGGGATAGATACGCCATCTTCAGTAAAGATGCGGGTCATTCCCACTTTACGACCGACTAAACCAATCATTGTTTCAACCTCTCAATCGCTCAATGACCTGATTAACCCAGGCTGATCTGCACGTCAACACCGGCAGCCAGATCCAGACGCATCAGAGCATCAACCGTTTTCTCGGTTGGCTCAACGATATCAACCAGACGCTTGTGAGTACGAATTTCGTACTGATCGCGCGCATCTTTATTGACGTGCGGAGAGATCAGAACGGTAAAACGCTCTTTGCGGGTCGGCAACGGGATCGGACCACGAACTTGAGCGCCAGTGCGCTTAGCAGTCTCGACGATTTCCGCAGTTGATTGGTCAATCAAACGGTGATCAAACGCTTTCAGGCGGATACGGATTCTTTGGTTCTGCATGAGACCAGAGCTCCAATTATTTTATAAACGTAAAAAATTACTACCCACACCCATTTCGATTGATGGGGGAGTGTAATCGTTCTTCATGTAACCCCCAGATCGGGAGTATTGTTACTAATCAATTCATGTCGGACTGACAAAACTGCTTAGTAATAAGTTCTCATTTGAACTTATACCGCACCACATAAAAGTGCAGGCCTGAGCATTTTACAGATTTAGGGCCATAGCGCAAGGGATAACTGGGATTAAATTCAACTATGTCGATTTAAAAGGAGTTTTGTCGCCCCCTTTCCTGAGGAATTTAAAATAGAAATACGATGATTGAGCAACTGTCTAAAATTCGGACAATAAAAAAGGGTGCCAAAGCACCCTTTTTCATCGATAAGTAATAATTATTACTTAATGATCTTAGCAACAACACCAGCACCAACAGTACGACCACCTTCACGGATAGCGAAGCGTAAACCTTCGTCCATCGCGATTGGTGCGATCAGCGTTACTGTCATCTGAATGTTATCACCTGGCATTACCATCTCTACGCCTTCTGGCAGTTCGATAGTACCGGTCACATCAGTTGTACGGAAGTAGAACTGTGGGCGGTAGCCTTTGAAGAATGGCGTATGACGGCCACCTTCATCTTTGCTCAGAATATAAACTTCTGATACGAACTGGGTATGTGGATTGATACTACCTGGCTTAGCCAGTACTTGACCACGCTCGATTTCTTCACGCTTAGTACCACGCAGCAGAACACCTACGTTCTCACCCGCACGGCCTTCGTCCAGTAACTTACGGAACATTTCTACGCCAGTACAAGTCGTTTGTACGGTATCTTTGATACCTACGATCTCTACCGCTTCACCGACTTTCACAATTCCGCGCTCTACACGACCGGTAACAACGGTACCACGGCCTGAAATAGAGAACACGTCTTCGATTGGCAGCAGGAACGGACGGTCAATTGCACGCTCTGGCTCTGGGATATAGCTATCCAGGAAACCGGCTAATTCGATGATCTTAGCTTCCCACTCAGGAACGCCTTCTAACGCTCTCAGCGCAGAACCGCGTACGATTGGTGTATCGTCGCCTGGGAAGTCATACATTGAAAGTAATTCACGTACTTCCATTTCAACCAGTTCTAACAGCTCTTCGTCATCAACCATGTCGCACTTGTTCAGGAACACGATGATGTAAGGAACGCCTACTTGGCGACCTAACAGGATGTGCTCACGAGTTTGTGGCATTGGGCCGTCAGTTGCTGCTACTACCAGAATAGCGCCGTCCATTTGAGCAGCACCAGTGATCATGTTCTTAACGTAGTCGGCGTGTCCTGGGCAGTCAACGTGTGCATAGTGACGGCTTGGGGTGTCATATTCTACGTGAGAAGTATTGATGGTAATACCACGCGCTTTTTCTTCTGGTGCGTTATCGATTTGATCGAATGCACGAGCCTGACCACCGTAAGCTTTTGCTAATACGTTGGTGATAGCTGCTGTCAGAGTAGTTTTACCATGGTCAACGTGGCCGATAGTACCAACGTTAACGTGCGGTTTTGTACGTTCAAATTTTTCTTTAGACACGATTCTCTTCCTTTACACTATCCCCCTCTATCCGAGGGGGATTGGGATATAAATTTATTACCCGTGAGGCTTATTTAGCCTTGCGAGCTTCGATAATTGCTGTAGCAACGTTATTTGGCGCTTCACTGTACTTCAAGAACTCCATAGAGTAAGAAGCACGACCCTGTGTTTGTGAACGCAGGTCTGTAGCATAACCAAACATTTCAGATAGTGGAATTTGAGCACGTACAGATTTACCTGTAGCCATGTCTTCCATACCTTCGATGATACCACGACGACGGTTTAAGTCACCGATCACATCACCCATGTAGTCTTCTGGAGTTTCTACTTCAACCTTCATGATTGGTTCCAGCAGAATTGGTTTGGCTTTCATGAAGCCTTCTTTAAAGGCTATAGAAGCAGCCAATTTAAACGCCAATTCTGAGGAGTCGACATCATGGTAAGAACCGTAGTGCAGGCGCACTTTGATATCAACAACCGGATAGCCAGCCAGAGGGCCAGACTTCAGTTGTTCCCGAATACCTTTATCCACCGCAGGGATGAATTCGCCAGGAATTACACCACCCTTGATATCGTTGACGAACTCGTAGCCTGCGCCACCAGCTTCCAACGGAGACATATCGATAACAACGTCACCGTACTGTCCACGACCACCAGACTGTTTAGCGTGTTTACCCTGAACGTCTGTAATGGTTTCACGGATAGTTTCACGATAAGCAACCTGTGGTTTACCCACGTTCGCTTCAACGCCAAACTCACGACGCATACGGTCAACAAGGATATCTAAGTGTAATTCACCCATACCCGCGATAATAGTTTGACCTGATTCTTCATCAGTCCAAACACGGAATGATGGATCTTCCTGAGCCAAACGGCCAAGGGCAATACCCATTTTTTCCTGATCGGCTTTGGTTTTTGGCTCAACTGCAACAGAGATTACTGGCTCTGGGAATTCCATACGCTCAAGAATAATTGGAGCAGCTTCTGAACATAAAGTATCACCCGTGGTGGAATATTTCAGGCCAATGGCAGCTGCGATATCACCAGCACAAACTTCTTTGATCTCTTCACGCTTGTTAGCATGCATCTGAACGATACGACCAAAACGTTCACGTTTATCTTTTACTGAGTTCAGAACGGTATCGCCTGAATTTACAACACCAGAATAAACGCGGAAGAACGTCAAGTTACCAACAAATGGGTCGGTTGCAATTTTAAACGCTAACGCAGCAAACGGCTCTTTGTCACTTGAATGACGAACTGCTGGAGTATCTTTACCATCATTCAACATACCGTTGATTGATTCAACGTCAGTTGGTGCCGGCAGATATTCAACCACTGCATCCAGCATTGCCTGCACGCCTTTATTTTTAAAGGCTGAACCACAGGTAACCAGAATAACTTCGCTATTCAGCACACGCTGACGCAGAGCTTTCTTGATTTCTGCCTCGGTCAGCGTTTCGCCGCCCAAGTATTTGTCCATCAGTTCTTCTGAAGCTTCAGCAGCAGACTCAACCAGATTCTGGTGCCATTCATCGGCCAGATCTTTCATGTCAGCAGGGATTTCTTCGTATTCGAAGGTTACGCCCTGATCTGCTTCGTTCCAGTTGATAGCTTTCATTTTCACCAGGTCAATAACACCGGTGAATTTTTCTTCTGCGCCAATAGGCAGTTGAATTGGAACTGGATTAGCTGCAAGACGACTTTTCAGTTGTCCTACTACGCGCAGGAAGTTCGCACCCATACGGTCCATTTTATTAACGAACGCGATACGTGGAACTTTATATTTATTCGCTTGACGCCATACAGTTTCTGACTGTGGCTGAACGCCACCAACAGCACAATAAACCATTACCGCACCATCTAACACACGCATTGAACGTTCTACTTCGATAGTGAAGTCTACGTGTCCTGGGGTGTCGATGATATTAACACGGTGCGGTTCAAACTGTTTAGCCATACCAGACCAGAACGCGGTGGTAGCAGCAGAAGTGATAGTAATACCACGTTCTTGCTCCTGTTCCATCCAGTCCATAGTCGCTGCGCCATCATGTACTTCACCGATTTTATGGTTTACACCGGTGTAGAACAGGATACGTTCGGTAGTGGTTGTTTTACCGGCGTCAATGTGAGCACTGATACCGATGTTGCGATAACGCTCAATAGGGGTTACACGAGCCATTTTATTCCTCGATTACTAGGTCGTTCTTCAGATAACCCATGCGGGTCAACTTAAAAAGCGCCCGCATGATGATTAGCATAACTACCGAAAATAAATTACCAACGGTAGTGGGCGAACGCCTTGTTGGCTTCAGCCATACGGTGAACGTCTTCACGTTTCTTCACTGCAGTACCTTTGTTTTCTGCAGCATCAGACAGTTCATTCGCTAAGCGTAAAGCCATGGATTTATCACCGCGTTTACGAGCAGCTTCTACAATCCAACGCATGGCAAGTGCATTACGGCGAACCGGACGAACTTCAACCGGTACCTGATATGTAGAACCACCAACACGACGAGACTTAACTTCTACAGTCGGTCTTACGTTGTCCAGGGCAATTTCAAAAGCTTCCAATTCGTTCTTACCAGAACGCTGAGATAAAGTCTCAAGCGCTGTATAAACGATAGCTTCTGCGGTAGATTTTTTACCATCTACCATTAAAATATTTACAAATTTGGCCAGTAAGTCAGATCCGAACTTAGGATCTGGCAGAATTTTACGTTGACCAATGACGCGACGACGTGGCATGGAAATACTCCGTTGTTAATTCAGGATTGTCCAAAACTCGATGAGTTTATTTTGACATTAAGTTAAAAATGTTTGGCCTTACTTAACGGGTAACCATTAAGACTTCGGCTTTTTCACGCCATACTTGGAACGGGCTTGCTTACGGTCTTTAACACCTGAGCAGTCCAGCGCGCCACGAACGGTATGATAACGCACACCAGGCAAGTCTTTAACACGACCACCACGGATCAGGATCACGGAGTGCTCCTGTAGGTTGTGGCCTTCACCACCGATATATGAAGAAACTTCAAAACCGTTAGTTAAACGTACACGACAAACTTTACGTAATGCAGAGTTTGGTTTTTTTGGAGTGGTGGTATATACGCGAGTACATACTCCACGTTTCTGCGGGCAAGCTTCCAGCGCAGGAACGTTGCTTTTTGCAACCTTCATTGAGCGCGGTTTGCGTACCAGCTGATTAATTGTTGCCATTAAAAAAAGCTCCTGGTTTTTTTACTTTCGTAAACACGTAATAAATCGATCCCTGAATGCATAGGTACACTGAGGGACGCAAAATTTTATGGCTGAAGTGGGTGGCTGTCAAGAAATATACAGTATTGAACGATGAACAAAGGAATGTGGTGCTTGATTTATCAGAATATTCACTAAAACAATAGCGGGCGGAATATTACCAATTCACTTGAGGATAATGATTAACACTGAGATCCACCAAACCTGAGTAATCAATAATCTCAACTCGGCTATCTATCAGTAATAATAGCCCCCGAGCTTCAATATCTTCCCGAAGTACATAAATATTAATTGGGTTACGCTGAATCAGCAGCGCCAGCCAACGACTCTCCTTTAGTGCAGCCGTTACACTATCCTGCATCAATACCAACACATCACTCTGCCCTACGGCATTACTCAGCGTATTCATATCGATTTGATAAGGTGAATGTGAAACAGTATGTAACACGGTAATCCTTAAAAAGTTAGCACGACATCATAGCCAGATAAGCAATCATGTATTTGCTGCTGGTTCAGACGAATAGCATCAATAACCAATGGCGCATCCAGATCAATCCCTCGAACATGCATCGAATCACTGCAAATAAAACATTGCTCAATATCGTATAACGCCAGAACACCAAAGGTCGCAATATAGTTACGCATCAGGATCTGATCGGGTTGCTGATCAGGAAGTAACTGAAATACACCATCGGAAAGAAAGAACAGACCGATATCGTCCGTCAGAGCCGATGTTGCTAAAACAGCATCCAACCCTTCTCTGCCTCCGGAGGAACCATGAGGAACATGCGTAAAAACAAAGGCTATTTTCTTCATAATCAGCCTGCCTAAAACTGCATGACGCGATCGCAAGTCAGCATCGCTTCCGCTAATGACCCCAATCCACTTAGTACAAATCCCGGTTGTAAATTAGCCGCCGTCTGTTGGCGTAATGCCGCTTCTTGTTCATCCACAACACCACGACGCAGTGCTGCTGCAACACAAACATTTAGCACAGTTCCTTGTTGCTCCGCCAATCGTTGCCAAGCTCTGACTAAATCAAACTCATCGCTAGCAGGAGAAACTAACTGGTTCGCATTACTGATACCTTCTTGGTAAAAAAATACGCTCTCTAATTTGTGGCCACGAGCAATCAATGCCTGCGCAAACTGCCAGGCGCTGGTTGCCCGCTGAGTGCCATAAGCCGGGCCGGTAACGACCAGCGTATAACTTAGACTCACCGATCGTTTCCTGAGAAATCACCGCTCTTAAACTGGCGGATATAGAGATAAACGGTGTGCTTAGAGATATTCAAGCGATCGGCAACATGATTAATTGAATCCTTAATATCAAAAATCCCTTTCTCATACAGATTCAATACGATTTGGCGATTCTTGGCATTATTCGAAACGTTCCGATCGGCATTCACTTCTTCAATAGTGAATTCCAATGTTTGAGCAACCAGATCGTCAACCGATGAGGCAAAGTTAACATTAGAATGAACATCTTTGGTTTCTGGTGGAATAAAAGTCTGCATGATCTGGGAGAAAGGCACATCCAGATTCATATTAATACACAGTAATCCAATAACCCGATGGTCTCTATTACGAATGCCAATAGTCAGCGATTTCATTAATGAACCGCTTTTAGCACGAGTAAAATAAGCTTTAGAAACACTACTGTCATCATGTGACATGGCATGTAGCATCCGTAATGCCATATCCGTAATTGGAGAACCTATTTTACGACCAGTATGTTCGCCATTGGCAATACGAATAGCCGAACACTTTAAATCTTCCAGTGAATGTAAGACGATTTCACAATGCGAGCCAATCAACATAGCTAAACCATCAACTACTGATTCATAAGAACGTAAAATATCGTGATCTTCGCTGGTAAATGGCTGCTCATCTAACGTCTCATATTCGCCGGATAGCGGTGAATCAGACATGATTTTTCTCCAATATATTTAGTCCATATTGGTCCTCAGACTGAAAAAAACCTGGAGACGCATTCTTAACAAGTGTTGGTTAGTTTAACAAAAACAGGGCTGACATAAGAAATAAAAAAACCGCAGTGGCGTTCTGCGGTTTTTCTTCAAAGCAAAGAATTATTGCTTATCTTTCGCTGGGGCTGCTGCTGGCGTTTCCGCTTTTTCAGACTTAACGTCTAGCAATTCAACTTGGAATACTAATGTAGAATTAATTGGAATCCCTGGAACAACGTTCTCACCATAGGCTAAAGATGGTGGAATAACCATGGTCATTTTTCCACCTTTTTTCAGGAGTTTTAATCCTTCAGTCCAACCGGGAATTACGCTATCCAGACGGAAGGTGGCTGGTTGACCACGGGTATAGGAGTTATCAAACTCGGTGCCATCAATCAGTGTTCCTTTGTAGTTCACCACAACAGAGTCGCTATCGCTAGGTGCGCTACCGGTACCGGCTGTTTCTACTTTATACAATAAACCCGATGCCGTTTTTTTCACGCCGTCTTCTTTAGCGAAAGTATCACGATAGGCAACGCCTTTTTCTTCGTTCACTTTACCATCAGCCAGCATCTTAGCATGCGCTTTCTCTTTTACGCGGGCTTCAAAGGTCTGTAAAGTTTGCTCAATTTCAGCATCGGTTAATTTACTTTTGCTTTCAAAGGCATCTTTAAAACCAGCCTGAATTTGAGAACGATCTAATACTACACCTAACTTATCCTGATCCTTCAGAGAGTTAGTCATATAGCCCCCCAGAGAAGCACCTAACGCATAGGCAGCCTTCTGCTCTTCGCTGTCAAACTTAGCCGGTGCTGCGCTTTTTGGTGCAGCCGTTGCTACAGTGTTGGCCATTGCCCCGGTAGCGAAAGCCATTGCGGTCGCTAACAGCGTTACTTTAAATAGTGATTTCATCTACATCTCCGGTGATAGGACATATGTTGTTATGCAATAAAACAGAATCCGAATTCTATACCCTACAGGTAAATTCTAAGCAGACGCAAAGAATATCAAATTATCTTAGTTCCCCAAAAAGAATAGCCTATTATGCTAATTACTCATCTTCGACAACATAAATTAAAATGGTTCGCTGAAATTAAGAAATACCTTCATCAGCGAACCATAAATTATCATATTGTTCAAACGAATAAATACGTCGACACTCAGCTGAGCATATTTATTTTCCAGAAGACTAATTATTTAGCTTTGAACGGTTTAGCTGCCTTACTCGGCCTACTTGGCTTAGCCGCTGGCGTTACCTGCAATACCTTAAGAGTAAAAATCAGCGTTGCATTAGGTGGAATACCCGGTAGCGCGCCCTTTGGGCCATACCCCAGCTCTGGTGGTACCACTAACTTAATTTGACCACCATTACCAGCCAGTTTGATACCACTGCGTAATGCAGGGATCACATCAGCCACTTTTAATGAAATCGGAGAGGAGGTCTTCTCAAAAACGGTTCCATTTACCCGCATACCTTGAAGTTCAACTTCAACAATATCTTGATCGGTAATGGCTGCACCACTGCCTTGTTGTTCAACTAAATAGAGCAGCCCTTCCTTGCTTTTTTGCACATTATTTATCTTAGCGAAATCAGCCCGGTATGCGTCACCGATTTCACGTTCACGCACAGCTTCCTGTTCCGCCTTGGCTTTATTCAGCGTGTTGACCTGATCGTCAAACGCGGCCATGGTCTTTTTAACCATCGCTTCATCCATTTTTATATCACCGGCAAACGTATCAACAATGCCCGCCAGCACGATATTAGGATCAAGGGTAATATGCAGTTTCTTTTGCTGAGCCATATTTTCTTGCAGGTAACGCGCCAGCGTTACGCCACTGGCATAAGCACGTTTTTGCTCTTCACTGCTCAGAGAAAATTTTACCGATGATAATGGCGTGGTTTCCAGTTCAGTGACAACTGAGAGGGGCTCTTTCTTCGGCTCAGTCGCTGAAGCAAGCTCACCGGTTGCAGATACTGGAACGGCATCTGCCGCGATCGCTGCTGCAGTTGTTGCATTTTCTGTAGGCGCGGAAGTTCCGCCAGCTACTGGCGCTGCTTTTGTATCAGGGGCTGAATTTGTCGCTGCAGGCTCAATGACAGCTTGCTGCGTACTCATCTTTGGGTCTGGTACACTATCCTTAGCCGGTTCTGCTGCTGGAGATGGTTGAATGTTATTCTGTTCTTTCACCGTAACTGGCGCTACATCAGCTGATTGTCCGGCCTTTGCCGCTTCAGGTTCAGATGGTGCTGCCGTTGTTGCTGGTTGAACAACCGTTGAACTTTGTTCAACCTTAGAATCTGGCGCTACAGGATTAGCGAAAACAGTAAAAACAGGTAGCGTTAGCAGCAACGCTCCAACTGCATATGAAGGCTTATTTAAAAAAGACATCAATATATTCCTTGTGTTTCATTGTAGAATAAAGCCATTAACGGTCAACATCTCCTGCTGGTCGCATTACTGGCAAGCACACTAATATTTATGCGCATATTACAAATTTCTGCGCTGATTTAATATCACATTCATTGTATGAGACTCATCATGATTCACCGGAGAAAATATGCAACAACTAAACTCTGACAACCTGTTACAACGACTAGACTTACTGGAAAGCCGCTTGGCCTTTCAAGAGGTGACTATTGAAGATCTCAATCAGGCGGTGATTCAACATCAACTTGAAATCGCTAAACTTCAGGAACAGTTAAGGCTGTTGACAGATAAGTTGAAAGCCTCCCAACCCTCCATGATAGCTTCACAGTCAGAAGAGTTGCCTCCTCCGCACTACTAATGTTTCATTAAAACTATAGCGGTAATTCGGGCAAAAAATAAAATGGCAGCTTTAATTAAGCTGCCATTTTTCATTCTCAAATGATAATTAGTGACTACAGCCACAACCGCCATGGCCTTTACCATGACCACCACAGCCGCCTTCACCGTGCTCGTGATCATGATCGTGACCGCCACCACCGCAGCAACCACCGCCATCTCCG
The DNA here is from genome assembly GCF_003096015.2 of Limnobaculum parvum. Classification (NCBI taxonomy): domain Bacteria; kingdom Pseudomonadati; phylum Pseudomonadota; class Gammaproteobacteria; order Enterobacterales; family Budviciaceae; genus Limnobaculum; species Limnobaculum parvum. Next base: position 3,345,292 of record NZ_CP029185.2, read on the forward strand.
TGACCATGACCGCCACAGCAGCCACCTTCACCATGTTCGTGATCGTGCTCACCGTGAACATGACCATGAGCCAGTTCTTCCGGTGTTGCTTCGCGGATAGCAACAACTTCAACATTAAAGTTGAGGTTTTGACCAGCCAGCATATGGTTACCATCAACTACTACGTGGTCGTCTTCTACTTCGGTAATTTCAACTGGCACAGGACCTTGATCGGTATCAGCCAGGAAACGCATACCTACCTGAAGCTCATCAACACCCATAAATACATCTTTAGGTACGCGCTGAACCAAGACATCATCATAGTTGCCATAAGCTTCGTTAGCCGGTACAAACACGTCAAAACGATCGCCTACGTTATGATCTTCTAATGCTTTTTCTAAACCTGCGATCAGAGAACCATGTCCATGCAGATAATCTAACGGTGCGCTCACCGGAGACTCATCAACTAATACACCGTCTTCTGTACGAACCTGATAGGCCAGGCTGACCACTAGGTCTTTTGCTACTTTCATGATTTCTCCTACCGTTGATACTTAATTTCCGCTGATTGTAGCTGAAATCAACGGCGCTGTACTCACTGAGATAAAAATTTAGGCAACTTTATATTACTAAGTATGATGAAAGTCGACTATTAGATTGAGATCCTGCGGCCTATCCATCATCTCTTTTTTCAGGTTAATCCTGCTCTTCGTGCCGAGCCTCCTGTACGTCATCTTCCATATCCCAAGCGTCAGATAACTTGCTGTCATGCTGAATTTCTCGCTGAAACAGATTCTCCAGTTCACGCCGCGCTTCTGCTACTCGAGATACCTGCTGAACTTCACCCTGACGATCGGGCACCAGCTCACGCAGCATATTCTCATCCAAACGTTTGAAATACTGCTGGGCACGATAGGCTTGATGAGGATGCATTCCCAGATCAATTAGTGCCTTACGCCCTAAATCAAGGGCGCTAGAAAATGTCTCTCGGGAGAATAATTCAACACCCGCATTTAGCAGTTCATGAGCCTCAACCCGCCCTCTGGCTCGTGCCAAAATAGACAAATTAGGAAAGTATTGCTGACACAGACGAACCACTGTCATGGTCTCTTCCGGCAAATCACTGGTAATGATAATAGCTTTGGCTTTTTCCGCACCGGCTGCACGCAGCAGTTCAAGTTCAGTCGCATCGCCGTAATAGACTTTATAACCGTAGCCGCGCAAGATACTCACCTGACTGACATCTCGTTCCAGTACTGTCAGGCGAATTTCATTCGCCATCAATAAACGACCAACCACCTGACCGAAACGACCAAACCCAACCACGATCACCTGAGGTTCATCATCTTCCACATCAGATGCCTGAGTAGGTTCATCTCCGGGGTTATAACGACGAGCCAATATCTTGTCGACCAGTTGCATTAATATCGGCGTGGTCATCATGGAAATGGTCACCACCACCAGCAGCATGGCTATCTGCTCTGAATCAAAAATATTCTGAGACTTCGCAGCGGCAAACAGCACGAAGGCAAACTCCCCCCCCTGACTAAGTACGGCAGAAAACTGAAGCCTCTCTGAGCGGTTAATTCGGAAAAAGCGTGCTAATCCGTACAGTACAACGCTTTTAACCAACAGTAAGACGCATACCCCAACGAATACCTGCAGAATATGAGAGTAGAAAACCCCTAAATTGAGTACCATCCCGACCGAAATAAAGAACAGCCCCAGCAACAAACCTTTAAACGGCTCAATAGCCACTTCAAGCTCATGCTGATACTCGCTTTCTGCCAGCAGCACGCCTGCCAGAAAAGTCCCCAACGCCATAGAAAAACCGATTTGCTGCATAAGTACAGCGGCACCTAATACCACCAGCAGCGCGGTGGCGGTAAACACTTCCCGAGCGCCTGAAGCCGCAACATAGCGAAAAATCGGACGCAATAAATAACGGCAGCCGAGCACCAGAATCGCCAGCCCAACCACTTTACTGAGAACGGTAAACCAGTCCGCACCCGTTCCACCTGTTCCCGCCAAAATTGGTACCAGCGCCAGTGCTGGAACAACCGCCATATCCTGAAACAACAGCACTGCAAAACCTGACTGCCCACCGTCACCGCGCATTCCCTTTTCTTTCATCAACTGTAGCGCCATCGCAGTGGATGACATGGATAGCCCAATGGCACCAATAATCGCCGCAGACAAACCAAACCCGGCCCAATACAGCAGTCCGCAAAGAACAGCGCTGGTCATCAACACCTGAGCCGTTCCCAGACCAAAAATGGGCTTTCTCATATTCCATAGCTTGGCCGGGTTCAATTCCAGACCAATAACAAACAGCAGCAGAACTACGCCCATTTCAGAAAAATGAAGGATTTCATCAACATCATTAATCAGCCGAAATCCCCAGGGGCCAATAGCAATACCGGCTATCAGATAGCCAAGTACCGCGCCAATACCAATACGTTTCGCCAGAGGAACCGCCAAAACGGCCACCGAGAGAAAAACTAAAACAGCGATAAGTTGGGGGGAAGTATCCATTATTCGCTATCCTCTTCTGCGGACACACTAAGCCATTCGGCATATTTCAACGCATGCTGCTGTAATTCATCTTCTTCTAACCGGCGGGCGCGATAAATAATCATTGGGTCAACCCACACCATTCCGCAGGCTTTAGCCATAATTTTGAACGGTAGCAAAATATCGTCAAAGGAATATCCCACCGTCCCCCCTAACTGATAGCTACTCTCGGTGGCACCCGCAGTGACCACCAACCGAAAACGCTTACCAGAAAGCTCATTCGCGCCAATGCTGCCCGCGAATTGCAGGTTTAACACCCTGTCTATCCACTCTTTCATCAACGCTGGGCAACTATAGGTGTGAATGGGAAATTGAAAAATAATAACGTCGTGATCTCTTAATAGTTGATGTTCACGATGAGCATTAATAAAAAAATCGGGATAGTAAGCATACAAATCACGGACTGTGACGTTATCCAAATTGCGAATAACCTTTAATAACGCCTTATTGGCAACCGAGCGCTTGGGCTCGGGATGGGCAAACAAAACCAAGGCTTTTGGCAAGTGCGACATTTTCGCTTCCCCTAAACATCGTCATTACTGACATTTTCCGCTACCATGCATGGCTTATAAATTACCGGTGTGAATCAATGGTGGTTTAATACAACCGTCGCACTCTGTAAGTTTAGCGAGTAAATTGAAATATTGAACAATAATAATATTCAAAATAGGCTGTTACGAATAATCAGACTCTCGATTATCGATATAGCTAAGTTCTTTAATCTTAAATAATAATATTCAAAATAGTGTAGCGGCTGTTGTACTCCTCTCACTGTTTTCTATCAATAGTTTCATACCGCACTTATTTTTGAAGCCAAGTATTCACTGTTGATAACCCAGCGACTAATAACTTGATATGTGACCCTATGATTGTTTTTTCTTCATTACAGATTCGACGTGGCGTTAACGTTCTGCTTGATAACGCGACTGCAACCATCAACCCCGGACAAAAAGTGGGGCTGGTAGGTAAAAACGGCTGCGGAAAATCAACGCTGCTTTCGCTATTAAAAGGTGAATTATCCGCAGACGGCGGTAACGCTACCTTCCCTGCCAATTGGGCTTTATCATGGGTCAATCAGGAAACGCCAGCATTAGATATTCCCGCCATTGAGTATGTTATTGATGGCGATCGGGAGTACCGTCGGCTTGAACATGCATTAGCTGAAGCTAATGAAAAAAATGATGGTAATGAAATTGCGTCACTGCACGGTAAGCTGGATGCCATACAAGCATGGACTATCTATCCCCGAGCTTCCAGCCTGCTACACGGTTTAGGCTTCTCTCAGGAGCAATTACAGCAGCCGGTAAGTGCTTTTTCCGGCGGCTGGCGTATGCGTCTGAATCTGGCTCAGGCTCTGCTTTGTCGCTCCGACTTACTGTTGCTCGACGAACCCACCAACCACCTCGATTTAGATGCAGTTATCTGGCTGGAGAAATGGCTAAAAAGCTATGAAGGAACACTGATCCTGATTTCTCACGACCGAGACTTCCTTGATCCTATCGTGGATAAAATTCTGCATATCGAGCAGCAACAGTTGTTTGAGTACACCGGTAACTACTCCTCCTTTGAGCGTCAACGCGCCACTAAACTGTCACAACAGCAGGCACTGTATCAAAGCCAACAGGAGAAAGTTGCCCATCTGCAAAGCTATATCGATCGCTTTAAAGCTCAGGCAACCAAAGCCAAACAGGCACAAAGCCGAATTAAAATGTTAGAGCGCATGGAGCTGATTGCGCCTGCTCACGTTGATAATCCTTTCAGCTTTAGTTTTCGTCAGCCGGAAAGCCTGCCTAATCCTCTGCTGAGAATGGAAAAAGTCAGTGCGGGTTACGGCGATAAAACCATTTTGCAATCCATCAAGCTGAATCTGGTACCCGGCTCACGTATTGGTTTACTGGGGCGTAACGGTGCAGGTAAATCGACGCTAATCAAACTGTTGGCGGGAGAGTTAGCCCCTCAACAGGGAGAGATTGGTTTAGCTAAAGGCATCAAACTGGGTTACTTCGCCCAGCATCAGTTAGAAACCCTTCGCCCCGATGAATCGCCATTACAACACCTCAGCCGTCTGGCGCCGCAGGAATATGAACAGCCCTTACGAGATTATTTGGGCGGTTTTGGCTTTCGCGGCGATAAAGTCAGCGAAAATACCGAGCGCTTCTCCGGAGGAGAAAAAGCCCGTTTAGTGCTGGCATTAATCGTCTGGCTACGCCCAAATCTGTTACTGCTCGACGAACCGACTAACCACCTCGATCTGGATATGCGTCAGGCTCTAACCGAAGCACTGATTGATTTTGACGGCGCTCTGGTCGTGGTTTCCCACGATCGTCATTTACTGCGTTCTACTACCGATGAGCTCTATTTAGTTCATGACAAAAAAGTAGAGCCTTTCGACGGCGATTTGGAAGATTATCAGCAGTGGTTAGCCGATCTGCAAAAACAAGAAATGCAGCCGGAAGGTAGTGATAAAGAACCTACCGCTAACAGCGCCCAAGCACGTAAAGATCAAAAACGCCGTGAAGCAGATTTTCGAACTCAAACTCAACCAATTCGTAAAAAGATCGATAAGCTGGATATTGAGCTAAACAAGCTGGCAAAACAGCTTAGCGATATTGAACTGGCCCTATCGGATACCGCCATTTACGAGGCGGATAAAAAAGCTGAACTCACTAAACTGCTACAGCAGCAGGTTAGCGTGAAGTCCGCTCAGGAAGAAACTGAAATGAGCTGGCTGGAACTACAAGAGCAGTTGGAAGAGATGACCGCCAATTTTAATCAAGGGAATGATTAAGAATTAATAGCAGAGGCGGTGATATCATCGCCTGAGACTGCTGACAAACCTAATAAATCAGCATCTGCGAATATTCTGACCGTAAAAACAATGTGCTTATATCTACACCGATAACGGTCAGTAAACCGTCTGTACTCAGCTACGGAGCACATTGGGCCTGGCCGGGTTAGGGGCAGCTATGAAACACCTTATGGTGTTTCACCCTGCGGGCCAGCGCTGTTCAACCGGGCTTTTCCTGTTTGTCGTTGGCTTACGCCAAGTCGACCCCAACACCCGTCCCTCCCAACGATTGGCTATCTTAAAGTACAAAACTGAACTATCAGAAATATGAGCGGCAATGGTAAGTACCGCTTTGGTTAATTATGTTCCGATTTCGCTACAACCAAATAAGCGCCACGCAGCCCGCCGTCAAAATACCCATGGTTATATTAAAAATCGCCCACGATTTGCGGCTTTGCAGTAAACGACCAATCGCGGAACCAAAACCCATCCAGATAAAACCAGCCACCAGATTCACCATAAACATCGCAATGCTGATGGCAATCACCGATGCACTATACATGTCACCAGCCAAGCTGTAGCTAGCAATTGAGCCAATACCCATCAACCAGGCTTTAGGATTCAGTGCCTGTAACAATAATCCCTGATATAGCCGAACCGGTTGTGCTGTTCCTTTCTCTGTATCCAGCTTCTCATAGCGAGAAGTCGCAATTTTCCATGCCAGCCAAATCAGATAGAGACTACCTGCAATTTTCAGCGCTAAATGCAACGAAGGATAGGCGATCACCAGCGAGCCAACACCTATGGCAACTAGCAGCAACAGTAATTGCATGCCAATCATAATGCCAAACATCAACGGTAAAGAGCGGGTAAAACCAAAATTAGCAGTCGAAGAGGTGAGTAACATATTATTCGGCCCCGGTGTAACTGCCGCTATCCATAAAAACATCGACATAGAAAGAAACCAACCTAACGCCATTCTGTATACCCCTTTACCAGTAAGAGATGTTTAATCATTCCATTCAAGCTAGCAGTGTGATATTGATCGCACAAGACCCCAAGAGTGAATTTAATTTTGTTATGGATGCACAATTTCGGCCCATACCGGGCACCGCTAACCCACACATACAAACTCTATTACCTCGGATTATCCGCAGAAAAATTAGCCTGAAACCGGTGTGGCAGCGTCTGGAACTTCCAGACGATGATTTTCTCGATATCGCTTGGAGTGAAGATCCTCACCAAGCGAAACATAAGCCTCGGCTCGTGTTATTTCACGGTTTAGAAGGCAACTTTTACAGCCCTTATGCCCATGGTTTGCTGGCGGTTTGTCGTCAAAATGGTTGGCTGGGAGTTGTCATGCATTTTCGCGGCTGTAGCGGTGAACCTAACCGCAGCCCTCGCGCTTATCATTCGGGTGAAACCAGCGATACGCGCTTTTTTCTCAACTGGTTGCAAAATACGTTGGGAGAAGCTCCTACTGCAGCAGTAGGCTACTCGCTGGGTGGCAATATGTTAGGGTGTTATTTAGCAGAAGAAGGCGACCAAGTTCCACTTGAGGCGGCGGTGATTGTCTCCGCTCCGCTAATGCTCGATCCCTGTTCACGTCGACTGGAACAAGGACTGTCGAGAGTCTATCATCGATATCTGCTTGGTCTGCTAAAACAGAGCACCAAACGCAAGCTTGTCCGCTACCCCGGTATTATGCCGCTGCCCGATTTATCACTGAAAAATATTCGCTCAATCCGTGAGTTTGATGACGCTCTCACCGCACCATTACATGGATTTAAAGATGCCACCGATTATTATCAAAAGTGCAGCGCCCTGCCGGTATTACATCAGATACGTATTCCTTTGCTAATTATACATGCCAAAGACGATCCTTTTATGTCACCGGATGTCATTCCTGAGCGGAACAGCCTGCCGGAGAATATCGAATATCAATTAACCGAACATGGCGGGCACGTTGGCTTTGTCAGTGGCACATGGAAAAAGCCGCAGATGTGGTTGGAGCATCGCATCCCTGAATGGTTAACCCACTATCTGGAGAAAAATAAATGATGATCCCGTGGCAGCAACTGGCTCCCGAGACGCTGGAAAGTATTATCGAATCGTTTGTTCTGCGTGAAGGTACCGATTACGGAGAGCATGAAAGATCATTACAACAAAAAGTGGACGATGTTAAGCGTCAGCTAAAAAGCGGTCAGATAATATTAGTTTGGTCAGAGTTACATGAAACCATCAATATTATGCCCAAAGATCGGTTCAGTGATGATATGGAAGAACAACCTTATCCGGAGTATTGATTTCTTGGAATAAAATTTTGTGACATCCCGGCACCAATCCGACTATGCTCTGGTAATAACCATGAGAATTAAGGAATCAGGTTAATGTCAGCAAAACATCCAATCATTGCAGTTACCGGTTCCAGCGGAGCCGGTACTACCACCACTAGCTTGGCCTTCAGGAAAATATTTCAGCAGTTAAGCTTAAATGCCGCACGTATAGATGGTGATGCCTACCATCGCTATACGCGCCCAGAGATGGATGCGGAAATCCGTAAAGCCAGAGAACAAGGACGTCATATCAGTTATTTCGGCCCCGAAGCTAACGACTTCGCTCTGCTGGAAAACAGCTTTATTGAATACGGAAAAACCGGAAACGGACGCACACGTAAGTACTTGCATACTTATGATGAAGCCGTTCCCTATAACCAGACACCCGGTACATTTACCCCCTGGCAACCCTTACCAGAAACCACCGATCTGCTATTTTATGAAGGACTACATGGTGGCATCGTCACTGCGAAACATAATGTTGCCCAACACGTCGATCTGCTGGTTGGCGTTGTTCCTATCGTCAACCTAGAGTGGATACAAAAACTAATCCGCGATACGGTGGAGCGGGAGCACTCCCGGGAAGCCGTGCTGGATTCGGTTGTCCGCTCGATGGACGACTATATCAATTACATCACCCCCCAGTTCTCCCGAACCCATATCAACTTCCAGCGCGTACCCACCGTTGATACCTCAGATCCATTTTCTGCGAAGAGCATTCCAACTATGGACGAAAGCCTCGTGGTTATTCACTTCAGGGGGCTGACAGGCATTGATTTTCCCTATCTACTAGTCATGTTACAGGGTTCATTTATCTCCCAAACAAATACCTTAGTAATTCCGGGGGGGAAATTGGGACTGGCGATGGAGCTAATTATCACACCCTTAATACAACAATTATTAGAAGGCAGAATATTAGAATAGAAAAGTGAGGGTAAAACAGGCGAACAACCCGATTCAGCGCCGCTTAGCCCTCATTTTAGCAAGACAACACGAGACTCTTGGTTCAACCTGTGTTAAAACCATAGGGTGGGTATAATAGATAAATTAGAGTTCAATCAGGCTGATGCAACACCAGCCCACAAACACCTCTATATTCTTTTTTACATCAGTTATAATAGCGCCCACTTGGCAAGTTATATGCTTCGGGGCGGATAAGATTTTCGGCAAGCTTCTCGCTTTGCTGTGTTGGGCAGTGACTACAAAGAGGATAACAACAAATGGTTCTCGGCAAACCGCAGACAGACCCTACTCTCGAATGGTTTTTATCTCATTGTCATATTCATAAATATCCATCCAAGAGCACACTTATTCACCAAGGTGAAAAAGCAGAAACTCTTTACTATATTGTAAAGGGTGCCGTAGCCGTTCTAATTAAGGATGAAGAAGGTAAAGAGATGATTCTCTCCTATCTCAATCAAGGGGACTTCATCGGAGAACTTGGCCTGTTTGAAGAAGGTCAGGAACGCAGTGCTTGGGTCAGGGCAAAAACAGCATGTGAAGTTGCTGAAATTTCATATAAAAAATTTCGCCAGCTCATTCAAGTTAATCCGGATATTTTAATGCGTTTATCCGCTCAGATGGCTAGCCGCTTGCAGGTTACCTCTGAGAAAGTAGGAAGTCTTGCCTTCCTTGATGTTACGGGCCGTATCGCACAAACATTACTCAATCTGGCTAAACAGCCGGATGCAATGACTCATCCAGACGGTATGCAAATCAAGATCACCCGTCAGGAAATTGGTCAAATTGTTGGATGTTCCCGTGAAACGGTAGGACGTATTTTAAAAATGCTGGAAGATCAGAACCTGATTTCCGCTCATGGAAAAACTATCGTTGTCTACGGGACCCGTTAACTAATAAAGAGAAGCGGACATGTTTACGGCCTCCTGAAGCCATGTCCGCTCCCCTTTTCCCGGGAGACCTATGTGGCGACGAGTTATTTATCATCCAGAAGTCAACTATGCTCTCCGCCAAACTCTGGTTCTCTGTTTGCCCGTGTTTCTGTTTTGGCTATTAGGCGATCTACCAACCGGCTTTTTACTTTCGCTTGTTCCTGCCTGTTGCAGCATTGGTGGTCTCGATACTCCCCATAAACACTTTTTCAAACGACTGGCTATCGGTGCCACGTTGTTTGTTATCAGCAGTGTATTATTGCAGTTTCTTCTGTTGTGGTCTGTTCCGCTGCCGCTATGCATGCTTATTCTGACGCTATTATTTGGCGTGACGGCTGAAATCAGTCCTCTTTATGGACGGTTAATGCCTGCAGCATTAGTGACCGCCATTTTTACGCTCGGTATGGCAGGCAATTTACCCATTTGGCGAGTGGCTCTATTATTTGTCATTGGTACTGTCTGGTATGGTTTGTTTATCCGCCTGTGGTTTCGGCTTTGGCAAGAACAACCCATGCGAGAATCACTCAGCCTGCTTTACCGGCAGTTGGCGTATTATATGGATGAGAAGTACAGCTTACTTACTCAACATACCGACCCGGAGAAGGCGCTCCCTCCATTACTATTACGCCAGCAGCAAGTGATGGATACCATCGCGTTGGTTTACCAACAAATCTATATGATTACCAACCTGAAACACCCTCGCCATCGGCGATTAATTCAGGCGTTTCAGGTTGCTCTCGATTTACAGGAACATATTACCGTTAGCCTGCATCAACCCGGCGAAGTACAAAAACTGGTTGAGCAGAGCCAAGCTGAAGCCGTTATTCGCCATAATGCAAAAACCATTAGCCACCGTTTACAGATTTTAGCTGATGACATTCTCTACCATCGCCGTCCGGTCCCATTCAACATGAATAGTGACCTATCCGCCTTGGAAAAAATCGCCCATCACCATCCGAATAATCCCGTTGGCGCTTTTTGTTACTACCATTTTAGCCGTATCGCTCACTTACTTAGCCGCCAAAAACCGCTATATAACCGCACGTTGATGCCAATACAGAGTCATCTCCCTTTTCTGCTGGCGCTGAAAAACTATTGTTCACTTAAATCTGTCGCATTAAAAAACGCGGCTCGCATTGGCATCACACTAGCCGCTGGTGCTGGAATTGGCCTGACGCTTAATCTTCCCAAACCCTACTGGATACTCATGACCATTATGGTGGTTAGCCAGAACGGCTATAGTGCCACCCGAATACGTATTCAGCACCGCTCGCTGGGTACCATGATTGGGATTCTTGCTGGTGGCGCCATTCTTCATCTCTACTACTCTCAAAACCTGATGTTGGTGCTAATGCTGGTACTGACGTTTTGTTCCTATTTGATTGTGCGTAAGAATTATGGAATCGCTGTGATTGGTTTTACGATTACTGCGCTCTACACCCTACAGATTATCTCCAATAGCGGTATGAATTATCTGCTTCCTCGTATGATAGATACGGTCATCGGTTGTATTTTGGCGTTTGCCAGCAGCTTATGGTTATGGCCTCAATGGCAAAGTGCCACGTTGCGTAGAAATGCCCACAGCGCTCTGGAAACGTATCAACAGCACCTGCGTCAAATATTTAATATGACTAATGATGTAGCGGAACTCGCCTATACCCGAATGAAGGTTAATCAGGCTCACAATACTCTTTTTACCGCATTGAATCAGGCCATGCAGGAGCCGGGCTTTAATACTCGCTACTTGGCCGATATGCGCCTGTGGGTTACCCATAGCCAGTTTTTGGTTGAACATTTAAATGCAATGACAACTATCGCTCGAGACCAATATGTGTTGGTTCCTACATTGGCGCAGGAGTATTTAAACGCCTGTGAGATCCTGATTCAGACCTGCCAACAGCGCCTAGAATATGATGGTCCCAGCGGGGATAACAGCATATTGCCCATTGTAGAATCCGAGGATAACGATGAGCTATCAGAGACCTCAATGGAAAAACATATCGAGCGGATACTGGCGCATCTTACGACTATGCATACTATTTCGTCACTGGCGTGGCAGCAAAGGCCGCATCATGGAATGTGGTTGAAGAGGAAATTGAGGGAAGAAGGAGAGGCGGACTAGGCCCAACACGTCCTGACGCTAGATACGATGGTCTTCCGGCCAGTCACAAAGACAATATGTACCCTCTCATTTTTACGGCCGAAGGGCTTAAACTCCGGCGCAAGATAATATCTTGAATATCCTCTGAAACTCTCTCTATTTCAGCGTGATGACCGCTTGTCATCACGCTGTTTAAGATACAAATAGCGGCAGCCGCTAATGCCGCTAATTAGGAAGAACGTTTAAACTAACGGTCAATGCTATTTAACCTCAACCATTTGCTTCACCGCTTTTTCAAAGCGTGCCATTCCTTGTTGTAGATCATCCTCGGGAATGACCAGAGAAGGGGCAAAACGGATAACATTAGGGCCAGCATTGAGTAGCATCAGGCCATTTTCTACTGATGCCGCAAGAAATTCTCGCGCCATACCCTGATAATTTGGCTGTAGTTCAGCACCGATGAGCAGCCCTAAGCCGCGAACATCTGTAAATACATGATAACGTTGATTAATCTCTTCCAAACGGGTGACAATGTACTCATAACGTGATTGCACACCTGACAACACTTCTGGCGTATTGATCACATCAAAAGCCGCTTCCGCTACGGCACAGGCTAACGGGTTGCCGCCATAGGTTGTACCGTGAACCCCGGGTTCCATCACTTGCGCCACTTCATCGGTGGTTAGCATCGCGCTAATCGGGAAACCGCCTCCCAATGCCTTGGCTGAAGTTAAAATATCCGGAACAATGCCGTATTGCATGTAGGTAAACAGTGAACCGGTTCTGCCCATCCCAGACTGTACTTCATCAAATACCAATAGTGCTTTATAACGATCGCAAAGTTCTCTAACCCCCCGCAGAAACTCGGCGTCGACAGGTGTAATTCCACCCTCCCCCTGAACCGGTTCCAGTACGACAGCACAAGTGTGGTCATCAATAACCGCTTTAACCGCATCCAGATCGTTAAAAGGAATATGTATGATATCCGCTGGCTTTGGGCCAAAACCATCAGAATATTTAGCCTGGCCACCAACGGAAACAGTAAACAGCGTACGACCGTGAAAGGCATTATTGAACGCAATAATTTTTGTTTTATAAGGGCTATGGCGAGTAATGGCATAACGGCGAGCCAGTTTAAACGCGGCCTCATTGGCTTCAGCACCAGAGTTAGCAAAAAACACCCGGTCAGCAAAAGTTGAATCAATCAGTTTCTGGGCCAGTCGCAAAGCAGGTTCGTTGGTAAACAGATTACTGGTATGCCAAATCATCTCACCTTGGGTATTCAGTGCCTTAACCAAAGCTGGATGACAATGTCCCAGCGCGGTAACGGCAATACCGCTAGAAAAATCGATATACTCGTTTCCTTGCTGATCCCAGACCCGACTCCCCTTACCTTTTACCGGCACAAACGTTGCTGGCGCATACACGGGTAACATAACGTTATCAAAAGTATTGCGATTAACTGATGTATTACTGTCCATAAAACTTGACCTATTGATTTCACCGCGAATGACTCCACACTACCAAAATTGAATATAAAATCAATTTGTATAAATAAAAATACCAATAAAATCTGCTTACCATTTAATAATAAAATAATTATTAAAAAATCCGTAATAAATAATAATTCATAATTAATAAATAACTAGTCATTAAACATCATAAATTCCACGGTGATTTCGGTCACATATCTCAAACTTTCCCGCCATTAATATTCTAGACCTACTTGTATGGTAGTTAATCCATGAGTATCTTGTGTTCACTTTCTATACCGAATTGGTTCTATTTTTCCGTCAGGATGAATGCATTATGAAAATCGTAAAAGCTGAAGTTTTTGTTACCTGCCCGGGCCGTAACTTCGTTACCGTCAAGATCACTACCGATGAAGGCATTTATGGCGTTGGTGACGCCACCCTCAATGGCCGCGAGCTCTCCGTTGCCTCCTACCTTAAGGATCATCTTTGCCCACAATTAATTGGCCGAGATGCCCATCAAATCGAAGATATCTGGCAATTTTTCTATAAAGGCGCTTACTGGCGTCGTGGTCCGGTCACCATGTCCGCCATCTCCGCCATTGATATGGCACTATGGGATATCAAAGGCAAAGCAGCCAATATGCCGGTTTATCAACTGCTCGGTGGCGCATCACGCACTGGGGTCATGGTGTATTGCCATACCACCGGCCGAACCATTGATGAAGTGTTGGAAGACTACGCTAAGCATAAAGAGATGGGCTTTAAAGCCATTCGCGTTCAATGCGGCGTGCCGGGAATGAAAACTACCTATGGTTTGAGCAAAGGTAAAAACTTGGCTTATGAACCAGCAACCAAAGGTCACTACCCGGAAGAACAGTTGTGGTCCACCGAGAAATATCTAGATTTCACGCCAAAACTGTTTGACGCCGTGCGTAACAAGTTTGGTTTTGATGAACACCTGCTGCATGACATGCACCACCGCCTGACGCCAATTGAAGCGGCCCGTTTTGGCAAAAGCATTGAAGATTACCGCATGTTTTGGATGGAAGATCCGACGCCAGCAGAAAACCAAGAGTGTTTCCGTCTGATCCGCCAGCATACCGTTACCCCTATCGCCGTGGGTGAAGTCTTCAACAGCATCTGGGATTGCAAACAGCTCATTGAAGAGCAACTGATCGACTATATCCGTACCACCATCACCCACGCCGGCGGGATTACCCATATGCGCCGCATTGCTGACTTCGCCGCCATGTATCAGGTACGTACCGGTTCCCACGGTCCATCCGATCTGTCACCCATTTGCCACGCAGCCGCGCTGCACTTCGACCTGTGGGTGCCTAACTTTGGCGTGCAGGAGTACATGGGTTATTCCGAGCAAATGCTGGAGGTCTTCCCACACAACTGGACGTTTGATGATGGCTACATGCACCCAAGCGACAAGCCGGGTCTGGGCATCGACTTCGATGAAAAACTGGCTGCCAAGTATCCCTATGAAGCCGCCTACTTACCTGTTGCCCGTTTAACCGACGGCACGCTGTGGAACTGGTGATGAAGGAGAACAAGATGAAAAGTGTCGTCATTCAACAACCCGAAGTTTTAGTGATTGAAGATCGTCCGGTACCCCAACCGCAGGCTGGAGAAGTACGCCTACGGGTAGAAAGTGCCGGTATCTGCGGTTCAGATGTGCATATCTATCGTGGTCATAACCCTTTTGCCAAATACCCGCGCGTTATCGGTCATGAATTCTTTGGCCGTATTGATGCGGTGGGTGAAGGCGTTGATGCATCCCGTGTTGGTCAACGTGTCGTTGGCGATCCGGTAGTCAGTTGTGGTCATTGCTACCCTTGTTCAGTGGGTCGCCCGAATGTTTGTACCTCTTTACAAGTTATCGGTGTGCACCGGGATGGTGGATTCAGTGAATACATCACTCTGCCGGCAAAGAATGCCCATATCGTTCCTGACAGCATCCCGGATCGGGAAGCGACCATGATTGAGCCTTTTACTATCGCTGCAAATATCTGTAGCCAGATGAACCCTGGTCCACTGGATGTTGCTCTGGTATACGGTGCGGGCCCAATGGGTTTGACTTCGATTCAAGCACTGCGTGGTGTGTACGGGGTTAAAGAGATCATTGTTGCAGATCGCATTGATGAGCGTCTGGCGATGGCTAAGGAGAACGGTGCCGATCGCGTGATCAACAACACCGACATCGACCTTACTGCCGAACTGGCAAAACTGGGTATTCGGCCGACGTTGATTATTGATGCCGCATGCCACCCGTCAATTCTGCCGGAAGCCATTGGTTTAGCATCGCCTGCAGCTCGTATTGGCATCATGGGCTTCTCCTCCGATCCTTGCGTGATTAATCAGCAAGGGATCACCAGTAAAGAGCTAAGTATTTATAGCTCCCGTCTCAACAGTAATCGTTTCCCGATGGTTATTGACTGGATGAAGAGCAAAAAAATCCATCCAGAAAAACTCATTACCCATCAGTTTGATTACGCTCAAGTAATTGAAGCAATGGAGATATTTGAAAAAGACCCTAAGTTCTGTTGCAAAGTTTTATTGAAGTTTTAACGGAAAACCTCTGTACCCACCCCTTTTCTGTATATATAACAACAACTGTAGAGAGCAGAAATATGACTAAAAACATGGAATTAACAAACAATAAACCGGAAAGAAGTACTTCTGATCTGGTTAAAGCCGCGGTCTCTGGCTGGCTGGGAACCGCCCTCGAATTTATGGATTTTCAGCTGTACTCACTGGGTGCCGCATTGGTTTTCCATGAAATTTTTTTCCCTGAACAATCGGCAGCCATGGCTCTAATTCTGGCGATGGGAACTTATGGTGCAGGATATATCGCACGTATCGTTGGCGCCTTTATCTTCGGCAGAATGGGCGACACCATCGGCAGAAAGAAAGTTCTGTTCATTACCATCACCATGATGGGTATCTGTACCACGCTGATTGGCATATTACCGACCTACGCTCAGATTGGTATCTTCGCCCCCCTCTTACTGGTTACCTTGCGTATTATTCAGGGACTGGGCGCAGGTGCTGAAATCTCTGGGGCTGGCACCATGCTGGCGGAGTACGCACCTAAAGGCAAACGCGGCATTATCTCCTCACTGGTTGCCATGGGAACCAACTGCGGGACATTAAGTGCAACAGCCATCTGGGCGGTAATGTTTGTTCTGCTCGACAGAGAACAACTGCTTGACTGGGGATGGCGTATTCCGTTCCTGTCTAGCGTTGTCGTAATGATCTTTGCAGTTTGGTTACGGATGAACCTGAAAGAGAGCCCAGTGTTTGAACAGGCCAGCGAAACCGCTGCCGGTAAAACAGTAACCGCTAAAAAAATTGCTGCCGAAGAAAGCGCCCTTCTTTCCATGTTCACCAGCAAATCATTCTGGCTAGCAACCGGGCTGCGTTTTGGTCAGGCAGGTAATTCTGGCCTGATTCAAACTTTCTTAGCCGGTTATTTAGTACAAACCCTGCTATTTGAAAAACGTATTCCAACCGATGCATTAATGATCAGCTCAATTTTGGGATTCGTTACTATTCCACTGCTGGGTTGGCTGTCTGACAAAATAGGTCGTCGTCTGCCTTATATCGTTCTGAGCATCAGCGCCATCATCTTAGCCTACCCGATGTTATCAATGATTATGGATAAAACCGGTGAAGTTAACGTCATCATGGCCTGCATTATCATTATCCATAACGTTGCAGTATTAGGCCTGTTCGCCCTTGAAAACATCACCATGGCCGAAATGTTTGGCTCACGCAATCGCTTTACCCGGATGGCCATTTCTAAAGAGACCGGTGGTCTGGTTGCAGTAGGTTTTGGTCCGATACTGGCGGGTATCTTCTGTAATATGACCGATTCCTGGTGGCCTATTGTGGCAATGATTATCGTCTATTCCTCTATCGGTTTAATTTCAGCTATCTGTATGCCGGAAGTGAAAGATCGCGATCTGAGCGATCCAAGAGATGCTGCGGAAATCCCATCCCGTAAGGCATCGGAGGTTAACGTGCGCGGTAGTAGTGCAGCAGAAGTTTAATCACATCAACGCTTATTTATTATTTAACGGGTTAGCCGACAACATGAATTTATCAAACAAGACATTATGCGATCTGCCGAAAAATGTCGTAGTGCCGAGCTATGATAGGGCTGGGCTCCAGACCCGGATTGTGCATTTGGGCTTCGGCGCTTTTCACCGTGCTCATCAGGCCATTTATGCCGATATTCTGGCGTCTGAACACGACAGCGACTGGGGATATTGTGAAGTTAACCTGATTGGCGGCGAACAACAGATTAACGATCTGAATTCGCAGGACCTGCTGTATTCGGTGGCTGAAATGGCATCCGAAGGCTGGTCAGGTCGCGTGGTGGGCGTGGTTCGCCACGCTATCCACGGTGAAGTTGATGGTATCCATCGCGTGCTAGAAGCGATGACACAGCCAGAGATCGCTATTGTTTCGATTACCATTACCGAGAAAGGCTATTGTTATCAGCCAGCTACCGGCACATTAATCGAAGATCATCCGCTAATTCGGCATGATATTGCTAACCCGTCTGCACCAAAATCAGCACCGGGTGCAATCGTTCAGGCTTTACGACTGCGTCGCGACCGCAATCTTCCTGCTTTTAGCGTTATGTCCTGCGATAACATGCCGGAAAATGGTCACGTAACCCGCAATGTCGTCCTGGCTTTAGCCCGTATTCAGGATGCTCAACTGGCAAACTGGATTGAAACTAACGTCAGCTTTCCATCCACTATGGTAGACCGTATTGTCCCGGCCGTTACTCCGGAAACGTTGGAGAAAATAACCCAACAGCTTGGCGGAATTAACGATCCAGCCGGAGTGGCCTGTGAACCGTTTCGCCAGTGGGTGATTGAGGATAACTTTGTTAACGGTCGCCCTGAGTGGGAAAAAGCCGGTGCGGAACTGGTACAGGATGTACTGCCGTTTGAAGAGATGAAACTGCGTATGTTAAACGGCAGCCATTCATTTCTGGCCTACCTTGGCTATTTGGCAGGGTATCAGCATATTAACGACTGTATGCAGGACAATAACTATGTCACTGCTGCTCGCCATCTAATGATGAGTGAGCAGGCTCCTACGTTACGCACACAGGGTGTCGATCTGGAAGCCTATGCGGACTCTCTGCTTAACCGCTATCGCAATACCGCCCTGAAACACCGCACCTGGCAAATCGCGATGGATGGAACACAGAAGCTACCGCAGCGCATGCTGGATTCCGTGCGCTACCACCTTGCCCATAACCGCCGCTTCGACTGCCTGGCACTGGGTATTGCAGCCTGGATGCGTTACGTCGGTGGTATCGATGAACAGGGGCAAGCTATTGAAGTCAGCGATCCATTGCTGGAACAATTACAAGCGCTGGTTGCTGTAAGTAAGGAAAGAACTGAACGCGTGAAAGCACTACTGTCGCTGGAAGTCGTGTTTGGCAAAGCGCTACCGCAAAATGCATGCTTTGTTGCGGCAGTGACCGATGCCTATCTGCAACTGTTGCAGTATGGTGCCAAGCAGAGCGTTGCGCTGTTAGTTAAACAATTCTGATAAACCGTCGCATTTATCAACTAATCAATAGCGCCCACAGCATTAGCGGTGGGCGCTATTATACGGATGCCGAACTTCAGGCTAGCTGAAAACGCATCACAAATTGGCTCCCTTGCTCTACGCCATGTTCTATCCGATTACATTTTTCTACACATGATCACTCACGTAACACACCCATTAATTGCTGAATTTCACGCCAAAGATCAAAAAAAATATACTTTAATCATGGTAGGTTAATTTATATGCGAGACGGTCATGGATGAAAATCAGTTTAATGGTTAAAATCGACCGGTTCTCTGCTGAATAACATTCGTTTTGGTTTACTGGCTACTTTAATTCCAGTAAAAACAGCCATTCGCTACTCAATTGGATTGGTTAAAATGACGCTTTTCCATAAGAATTTTGGCGAATTGTCCGTAAAACCCCGCTATAATGCGGAAAGTTGCTAACTACAGTAAGAGTCCTATCGACATCAATGACCATTGCTTACCCATTCGCCACCAGTGAACCCGTCAATCAGCAAATCTACCGTCTGTTAAGACAGGAGATCGTTGATTGCACAATTCGTCCGGGCACTTTACTGTCAGAAAAAGAGATCTCAACGCGCTTCAATGTATCTCGGCAACCTGTCAGAGAAGCATTTATCAAGCTGTCAGAAACCGGGTTAGTTCAAATTCTGCCACAGCGCGGCACCTTCGTAATGAAGATCTCGGCCAAGCGCGTGTCTGATGGACGTTTTATCCGCGAAGCCGTCGAAATAGCAATTATTCGTCGAGCTGCGTTAGCCGTCACGCCTGAACACCTGATGCAGCTTAAGCACAATCTCCATCGTCAGGAGCTTGCTGCCAGCAATAAGCGTATTAAAGAATTTTTAGAGCTGGATGATGAGTTTCATCGCACTTTCACGCAAATCATTAATTGTCCAATGGCATGGGAAACGATCGAAACCATTAAAGCCACGATGGACCGGGTTCGATTTATGAGCTTGGCGGATGTTTCTCCACCCGAAAGTCTGATTGAACAGCACTACAAAATTTATAATGGACTGGAAAAACGCGATCCCGATGCCGCAGAAGCCGCAATGAAACAGCATCTCGGTGAAATGATCTCTACCGTTACCACCATTTCCCAACGCAATACCGACTGGTTCGAAGCTGACGAATAGCGCTTCGCTTTAGCTGTTAGATAAACGATAGAAAAATGGCGGCCCCTAAGGCCGCCATTTTATCGGATAACAATCGATTAAGTTATCTACGTTTACCACCCAGAATACTACCTAAAATACCCCGTACTATCTGGTTGCCTAACTGACGAGTCATCGATTTGGCAGCCGCCTGTACCAGACCCTCTTTTTTACCACCGCGTGGGCCGGTTGTGCCAAACAGAATATCGTTCAGGCTACCCATTAAACCGCCATCATCACTCTGTTGCTGCTGACCTTCCGCCTGCTTCGCTGGCGTTTCTTTCGCCGCCGGCGTTGCAACACCGGCGCCCGCCATCAGTTTTTCATAGGCAGATTCGCGATCGATCATCTCTTCATAGCGACCATACAGCGGAGAGCGGTTAATCAGGCCATTACGTTCATCATCACTCAGTGCTCCCATGCGAGAACAAGGTGCAATCACAAAGCCACGCTCAACAATATTTGGACGCCCTTTCTCATCCAAAAATGAAATCAACGCTTCACCAACGCCCAATTCGGTAATTGCCTGCTCTGCATTAAATGCCGGATTTGCCCGCATGGTTTCTGCCGCTGCTCTAACCGCTTTTTGATCCCGTGGCGTAAACGCACGCAACGCATGTTGTACCCGATTGCCCAACTGCCCCAGCACGCTATCCGGTATATCCAGTGGGTTTTGAGTAACAAAATAGATACCAACGCCTTTAGAACGAATCAGACGCACCACTTGTTCAATTTTTTCTAGCAGTGCCGTTGGCGCATCGTTAAACAGCAGATGAGCCTCATCGAAGAAAAACACCATCTTCGGCTTATCCATATCCCCCACTTCCGGCAAATGTTCAAACAGCTCAGATAACAGCCACAGTAGGAAAATCGCATACAGTTTTGGTTGGTTATACAGCTTGTCCGCCGCCAGAATATTGACGATACCCTGACCTGATGCATTGGTTTTTATTAGGTCGAAAATATCTAGCATTGGCTCGCCAAAGAAACTCTCAGCCCCTTGCTGCTCCAACGTCAGCAAACCACGCTGAATAGCGCCAATCGAAGCGCTGGAGATATTGCCGTATTCGGTTTGGAACTGTTTGCCATTATCACCAACAAACTGCACCATTGAGCGAAGATCTTTCATATCCAGCAGCAACAGGCCGTTATCATCGGCAATTTTAAACACTAATTGCAGCACGCCAGACTGAACATCATTCAGATTCAGAAGCCGGGAAAGTAGAATTGGCCCCATATCGGAAACCGTTGCGCGAACTGGATGCCCTTTCTCACCAAAAACATCCCAGAATACGGTAGGACAAGCCGCTGCATCCCAGTCGGTTACTTTTAACGCTTCCAGACGAGACTGAAGTTTCGGGTTCATTACCCCTTCTGCAGCAATACCCGACAGGTCGCCTTTAACGTCTGCCATAAATACCGGCACGCCAATTCGTGAAAAACTTTCTGCCATTTTCTGCAGCGAGACGGTTTTTCCTGTTCCGGTTGCACCGGTAATCAATCCATGACGGTTAGCCAGCGCAGGCAAAATCGCCAGTGCTAACTCATTGCTTTTGGCAATAACAAGAGGTTCTAACATCAGAGTTCATCCTATATATAACGACTCCACCGAGCCGAAAAGTGCACCTGTCAGACGTTTTTATTCAGCAAGGACGCAGCATGTCACTATGCACAATATCCTACACTGACACAGTATAAATGACTCAACCGAGGATCATTAATAAAAATTCCGTTTATCTCAACCAGCAACACATCGGCTAAAAATGACGGGAGATTGAACTCACTAACAACGCGCTGGGAACATATTTGTAATATGAATCGATTCAATCGCGATTAAAGATAGATTGAGATCACAATAATTTCATGTTTTTATTATTATAATCAACAACAAAGAAAGACAGAATTGCATAAAAGCAAAATAAAGGAAGTATAAATGAAAGTGTCTTACCAACCTTTTTATCGTGAACTTTGCCGTGTTATCGCTAAAGAATTTATCTATACCGATCCATCAAGAACCATGGCTTATGGTACTGATGCCAGTTGTTATCGTCTGATCCCTCAAATCGTTGTACGTGTTAATAACGAGCGTGAAGTACAACAAACGTTGGTACTGGCGAAAAAACATAAACTTCCAGTGACCTTCCGAGCAGCGGGCACCAGCCTGTCCGGTCAGGCGATTACTGACTCTATTCTGATTATTTTGGGCGACAATTGGCGCCAGTATAAGATTTTTGGTGATGCGGGTTATATTTCCCTGAAGCCGGGTGTGATTGGTGCAGACGCTAACCGTTATCTTGCGCCTTTTGGTCGTAAAATTGGCCCGGACCCAGCCTCTATTGACGCCTGTAAAATTGGCGGTATTGCAGCCAATAATGCCAGCGGCATGTGTTGTGGCACCGCCCAAAACTCTTACCAAACGCTACAGGCAATGCGCCTAATTCTAGCCGATGGTACGCTGATTGATACCGCCGACAGCGAATCCGTTGCGTCCCTCAATAAAACCCACGGAAAAATGCTGGAGCAACTGGGACAACTGGCTCAGCAAACCAAAGCAAATAGCCATCTGGCAGAGCTGATTCATCATAAATATCGACTAAAAAATACTACCGGGTATAGCCTAAATGCGCTGGTTGATTTCGACTATCCGCTGGATATCCTGACCCATCTGATGATTGGTTCAGAAGGTACATTAGGATTTATTGCAGAAATCACCTATCGCACGGTGGAAGAGCATCCGTTTAAAGCCTCAGCCCTGTTTGTCTTCAGTGACATTGAAGCCGCCTGTGAAGCAACGCGTATCCTGAAACAGCAGCCGGTTTCTGCCGTAGAACTGATGGATCGCGGTGCGCTGGCTTCAGTAGAGAATGAAGAGGGTCTACCCGACTTTATGCCTCATCTCAGTGAAGATGCCACGGCGCTACTGGTTGAAGTCCGCGCAGCCGATGCCGATACGCTGAAAAATAAGATGGCACAAATTATGTCATCCATTGCTGGATTCACGCTGGAACAACAGGTTCCCTTCACCGATAAACCGGAAGAATTTGGTCGCCTGTGGGCTATTCGTAAAGGCATCTTCCCGGCGATTGGTGCCGTTCGTCCGGTGGGATCAACGGTAATTATTGAGGATGTAGCGTTTCCGATTGAGCATTTGGCTGCCGGGGTACGCGACCTGCGTAAATTGTTTATCAAACATGACTACAATGCGGTTATTTATGGTCATGCGCTGGATGGCAATATGCACTTTGTCTTCCAGCAATCTTTCGACTCTCCGGCAGAAGTCTCCCGCTATCAGATCTTTATGGAAGATATTGCTCACTTAGTGGCGGTTGAATATAAAGGCTCACTCAAAGCTGAACATGGTACCGGCCGTAATATGGCGTCTTTTGTCGAGCTGGAGTGGGGAAGTGAAGCTTATGAGCTAATGTGGCAACTGAAAAATCTGCTCGATCCAAATCATCTGTTAAGTCCTGGAGTACTGCTTAACCGTGACCATCAGGCCCATCTGCAAAACTTAAAATTGCTGCCTGCCGCCGATAAACGCGTAGATAGCTGTATTGAATGTGGATTCTGTGAACCCGTTTGTCCTTCCACCAGCCTCTCTTTCTCTCCTCGCCAACGCATCGTGATGTGGCGCGAGATTAGCCGCCTGCGCCGCAGCGGTGATGATAATAAGCGACTCAAAAAACTGGAGAAAGACTTCCTTTATCTGGGTGATGCAACCTGTGCCGCTACCGGCCTGTGCGCGCGCCGCTGCCCAGTGGGAATTAACACAGGTGAACTGATCCGCGACATTCGTACCCAACGCAATATGCGCTATGAACGCATCGCCCGTTGGACCGCCGACCACTTCACGACGATTACCGGTGGTGCTCGTCTGGCATTAAATACCATTGCCGCCACGGGTAAGATTATTGGTCAGCCACGTTTTGGCAAAATGACCAAAGCGATACACGTTGCCAGCGCAGGATATATACCGCTGTTAACTCCGTCTTTCCCGCGTGGAGCCACATCACCAAAAGCGCCGAAATTAGTCGCCGGCGATCTGAAAGTGGTCTATTTACCAAGCTGTGCATCACGCACCATGGGACCATCAACCAATGATGCAGACCAACGTCCTCTCACAGACATCGTAGAAAGCCTGTTAAATAAAGCGGGCTTCTCGGTGATTTATCCACAAAAGCTGGATAGCCTGTGCTGCGGTATGCCTTATAACAGCAAAGGTATCACCTCTGTTGCATCGGAAAGACTCGCTGATATGGAACAAGCGCTTTGGGAAGCCAGCGAACAGGGGAAATATCCAGTACTGATTGATACCAGCCCTTGTGCCCTGCGCGCGGTAGAAGGCTTCACCAAACCAATGGCACTGTTTGAGCCGGTCGGTTTTGTAAATCACTATCTGTTGGATAAGTTAGCGTTCACTCCGGAAGATAGCCCAATCATGCTGCATGTCACCTGTTCCAGCGTGAAGATGGGTTTATCAGCACCAATGAAAAACCTATTAGATCGCTGCTGTACTCAGGTCGTTATTCCTGACGGTATTCACTGCTGTGGTTTTGCCGGAGATAAAGGGATAAAGACCCCAGAGCTAAATGCCAGTGCACTGCGTCTGTTGAGTCAGCAAGTACCGGCTAACTGCGTAGAAGGCGTATCCAACAGCCGCACCTGTGAGATTGGCTTAACGGAACATTCCGGTGTGCCTTATCGTTCCATATTGTATGTCGTGGACAGGGTGACTAAGCCGTTAAGTTAGTCAGTGCTTACATAAAAACCTGTTTTTTTTATAGTGTGTGCCCGGTTTCTTTAGCCAATCAAATGGATTGGATAGAGGAATCAGGCGCAATATCCTTTAGCTCGTTGGAGGATGACCTTTACAGACGCAGGCGAGCGCTGGCCCAAAGGTGTTTTTGTCATGGCCCTAGGCCGCCCGACGCACACTCAAGCTGAGTAGATGGCCTTCACGGCCAGCACCTAGTGATATTTGCTGATGTTTTTTACGGCCGGAATATACGCTGAAATGGAAATGGGCAAATCTGTTAGTAGCCCAAGATTCCTTAGACTACTAACAGTATAAATTACAAGATTACGGCATGACCTTCGCCGACTTAATCACAATCGGCGTAACCGGAACATCCTGATGTTGACCAGAAAACTGAGTTTTCTCTTTCATCATTTGGTCTACAACGTCCATTCCTTTCACCACTTTACCAAACACCGCATAACCAAAGTTACCTGCAGACTGGTCAAGGAAATCGTTATCAACCACGTTAATAAAGAACTGGCTGGTTGCGCTGTCAACCGCATTGGTACGCGCCATCGCAATAGTTCCTCGCTCGTTTTTCAAACCATTAGCCGCTTCGTTTTTAATTGGAGCATTTGGCTTCTTCTGATTCATCTCAGCGGTGAAACCACCGCCTTGCGCCATAAAACCGGGGATCACGCGGTGGAAAATCGTTCCGTCATAAAAACCATCTTTAACATAAGCAATAAAATTTTTGGTAGAGATCGGAGCTTTGTCCTGATCCAACTCAATTTCAATATTACCCATAGAGGTGGTCAGCATAACGTGTGGATTCGCAGCCAGTGCAGCAGGAGCAAGTAATACCAGAGAGAATAGCGCCGTTAAGGTGATACAAATACGCTTCAACATAGGAAAATACCTTCTTGTTAGGTAGCAATAAATTTAAACCTTCCCGATTCTAGTGATTTTCCCCCTCATCGGCTACTGATTTAGCGGACAAAAAAAGGGCCGGATAATCTATCCGACCCTTCATCTATTCAGCAAACGTAAATCAACGCTTAAAGCTCACGTTTTCCGGCTGATTCAGATACAACGTGGTTTGGCTTGGAATAGTCTGGGCAATCACCTTGCCCCGGCGTACAGAATAACGTACCGGTGTCTGACGGCGAACCGCATCAAAACCGTTCTCCGCCGGTAAAATCACCAGATTACCTGAACGCCCGGTTTCAATACCATAATCCTGTAGGTTCAACGTTTTAGCACTATGGGTAGTAATCAGGTTCAAACCATCATTAATCTGACCATAGCCCATCAGTTGGCAAACATGCAGCCCCATATGCAACACCTGCAGCATATTCGCCGTACCCAGTGGATACCAAGGGTCATACACATCGTCATGACCAAAGCAAACATTGATACCCGCTTCCAGCATCTCTTTTACCCGCGTAATTCCACGGCGTTTTGGGTACGTATCAAAACGGCCCTGTAAGTGAATATTCACCAGCGGATTAGCAACAAAGTTGATACCAGACATCTTTAACAAGCGGAACAGACGAGAAGTATAAGCCCCATTATAAGAGTGCATCGCGGTAGTATGGCTGGCGGTAACGCGCGCACCAGTACCATCACGATGGGCCAAAGCCGCCACCGTCTCAACAAAACGTGACTGCTCGTCATCAATCTCATCACAATGCACATCAATTAAGCGATCGTATTTCTGCGCCAGTGCAAAAGTCTTATGCAGTGATTCCACGCCGTATTCACGGGTGAATTCAAAATGAGGAATGGCACCAATAACATCTGCACCGAGGCGCACCGCCTCTTCCATCAGCGCCTCACCGTTTGGATAGGAGAGAATCCCCTCCTGCGGGAAAGCAACAATTTGCAGATCCACCCACGAAGACACTTCCTGCTTCACTTCCAGCATCGCTTTCAGCGCAGTCAAGGTTGGGTCAGACACATCCACATGAGTACGAACGTGCTGGATTCCATTGGCCATTTGCCATTTCAGGGTTTGCATTGCACGCTGTTTCACATCGTCGTGAGTCAACATCGCTTTACGTTCAGCCCAACGCTCAATACCTTCAAACAAGGTACCAGACTGGTTCCAGTTTGGCTCACCGGCGGTTTGGGTAGTGTCCAGATGGATATGTGGTTCAACAAACGGAGGAATAGCTAAGCCGCCTTCCGCATCAATCGTCTGTCCAATAACCGGTGCCGCAGAATCTTGTGGCTCAATGCGACTAAAGACACCATTTTCAATAGAAAGCTGCCAAAGGCCATCACGCCCCTGTAGACGAGCATTGGTAATAACAACGGAATTATTCTGCATGACCTACCTCTGGCAGTTTGACAAATTTACGGTTAACTAACGGATTAAACAGCATGTAGCTAATAACACCACCTAACACGGCATTAACCGGCACAATACCCGGTAAGTAGTTACCGGCCACGATACCGATAGCAACAGCCAGAATTGCTACCCAGTTTACCGTCAGAAAATGAGCCTTACTGAAGTCAGCAGCGTAGCGGCGATGGTTCATCAGATAGTCAGCGATAATCACGCCACCAATTGGTGGGATCGCGGCGGACAGGAAAGTCAGCCAACCAACGAAGTTATTATACAGCCACAGTGCCGTCAGCGTACCGATAACGCCGTTAACCACGGACAGAGTTCGGCTGGAAAATCCGGTAATATTGGCAAAACCCAGACCAGAAGCATACAGCGCGTTATCATTGGTGGTCCAGATATTCAAACCCAGTACCACAATGGCCGGAATCAAAAGGCCCTGAGCAATCATTACGTCAGAAATATCCGCCTGCCCTACCGCAGCAGCACCTGCCGCTCCAAAGATAAACATCAGGGAGTTACCGAGGAAAAAAGCAATCATTGCTACCAAAACGGCACCTTTAGCACTGCGGCCAAAGCGCACAAAATCAGCGGTTAACGTACCGGCACTGATAAATGAACCGACTACCAACGCCAGCGCGGTAGAAAAGTTAAGTGGAGTTTCAGGCACAATAGCGCGTAAGTGATCCAATCCACCAACATCATTCACCGCTAACCAGACAGAGTAACTACCAAGAATCGCAATCGCTGGTACCGCAATGGCTGACAAAACCGTTAACGCAGAGATACCGAAGAAGATAGTTACCGTCATCAACAGACCGGAGACCATAATCAGCATATTGGTATCCAATCCCGTCGCTTTGCTAACCGGAATAGCAAACATTGCCACGCCCACGCCAAACCAGCCAACCTGAGTACCGCCTAACAAGAAGGAAGGGAGCCATGAACCTTTAATACCAAATGAGTAACGCGCCAGAAGGTGGGTAGAGAGTCCGGTTTTAGAACCGATATAACCAAGAAATGCTGTATAGATACCGAGGAGGAGATTACCGAAGAGAACCGCTAAAAAGAAATCATTATAGGAAAGACCGGTACCGAGCGTTCCTCCGGTCCACATACTGGCTGAAAAAAACGTTAATCCCAACATGACGAATGTCAATGAAATCACGCCTTTCCGCGCAGTCAGGGGGACAGGCCCCTGACTATAATTGTTATCTTGCGACACAATATCTCCTTAAATCCGGGCCAAAAAATTCGCCGTATAATATATGCATCTCATAATAAAGCAATCGGTTTCGTTGAGTTTAATGTCGAAACACATCCTATATAAATGAATTGTAAAGTGATTTTTTGTCAGAAAATGAGCGTGAATCGCCCTCGGGCAATAGATTAAGAAAAGTATTGGAAAAATAGTTATGATGTGAAGATGACATCATTAAAATATTCAGGCTAAAAATCGATGCTCGTGGTGATAAGACTATGTGTTGTATTGCCACAGCGTTCGAAAAATACAGGGATGCGATAAAATAACAGAATGAGTAGTTTACTGACATTGAAGAACTGGCGAACTTATGAACTTGTTTGGCTCGCTACCTTTTCAACCATCGCTATTGTCTTAACCATTCTTTGGCGCGATAGTGGGTTCGGCCTCTCCGTTTTTTTAACTGGGGTTTTCTGCGTAGTGCTGGCTGCCAAAGGCCACATCTACACCTACATTTTCGGGATGTACAACACCCTCGGCTATGCTTACCTGTCTTGGATAAATCATCTAAACGGCGAAGTCGCATTGAACCTGCTGTTTTTTGTGCCAATGAACATTTTTGGTTTCATGATGTGGAAAAAGAAAATGAATGGTCATCAGGTGGAAATGCGTAGCCTGTCCTGCCAAGGGCTGATGCTATCAATAGCTGTCTGTATTGTTGGTAGCCTCGCTGTGGGTGTCATACTGGCTCAGATCCCGAAACAAAATACGCCCTATATTGACGCCACGACCGTTGTTCTGTCCATTGTCGCTACTCTACTTATGGTTTGGCGCTATAAGGAGCAATGGCTAACCTATATCGTCCTCAATATTTTCACCATCATTATTTGGATTTACCGCTTTGTTCATGGCGCTGAAAACAGTGCCATGATGATCGTTATGTGGAGCGCCTTTTTACTCAATGCCATCTATGGTTATTGGAATTGGCATCAAGGGACGAAAAAACAAGTTTGAAGGATAACCATGAGCACCACAGGATTAACATTAGGAAAATTCGCGCCGTTTCATAAGGGGCATCAATATGTCATTGAGACGGCTCTGAAAGAAGTCGATGAACTTTACGTCCTAATTTACAACACATCAGTGACGACTATCCCACTTTCAGTACGGGCTAACTGGATTCGCAAACTCTATCCGCAGGTTAAAGTGATTGAAGCTTGGGATGGCCCTGAAGGCTATTCCAACGATCGCGATTTTGAAATTGAGCAAGAGAACTACATCTTAGCCATGCTGAACGGTCAAAAGATAACCCACTTTTATTCCAGTGAATTCTACGGCGATCATGTCAGTAAAGCATTGGGTGCCGTAGATCGCCGCATTGATGAAGCGCGTGTGGCAGTGCCAATTTCGGCAACAGAGATTCGGCAAAATCCTTTAAAGCATCGCCAGTTTATTGATGATGTAGTTTATTCTGATTTGATTACTAAAGTTGTCTTCGTGGGTGCGATGTCCACGGGAAAATCAACCATTACAGAAGCTTTAGCCAAGCGTTACCAAACAACGTTTGCCAGTGAATATGGCCGTGACTATTGGACGCTACATCAGGTCGACCGACGTATTGGATTTGAAGATTTCAATCAAATCGCGATTGGTCATATTCAGCAGGAAGATAGGGCTGTTGTTAATGCTAATCGCTATTTGTTTGTTGATACCAATGCTATAACTACCTATATGTTTGCTCTGGATTACCACGGGAAAGCGCCTGAGTTATTAACACAATTGGCATTGGAAAATTTCGCACGCTACGATCTGTTCTTTCTATGCGAAGATGACATTCCCTATGATGATACTTGGGACCGCAGTGGCGAGCAGAAACGTCACATATTCCATCAACAGATTATCGCTGATTTGAAAGTAAGAAAAATCCCTTATATTTCACTACAGGGATCGCTGGATGAACGGATAAAAAAAGTTGATGCAGTACTAAAACGATTTGAAAAATACAGCAACGCAATGATGCAACCTTGGAATGATTAAGCTCAAAATCGCAATGATACACTTACCATCATATGGATTATTCATGAATATTTTCAGAAAGATAGGGGTTATTGGTTCCACCCTGCTGGTTTTATTCTCTGCTTCTGCGATCGCTTCAATCCCCGTTGAAACCGATGTGCATACGCCAGCAGCCAAAGTGAGCGATACCACACTAGCGAATTTTTATCAGGTGGATAAAAATCTCTACCGCTCCGGTCAACCGGGTGCAGAACAGATGCAAGAGCTGGAACGTCGGGGAGTTAAATCCATTTTGAACCTGCGTAACTTCCATACTGATAACCGCGAAGCAGAAGGCACATCACTGAAGCTTTACCACATCCCTATGGAAGCGGGTCGTTTCACCGAGCAGCAAGTAATACAGGCTCTAAAGCAGCTCTACCATGCACCAAAACCGGTGCTGATTCACTGTTGGCATGGCAGCGATCGTACTGGGTTGATGGTAGCAATGTACCGTATGGTATTTCTCAACTGGTCAAAGCAAGAGGCGATTGAAGAACTTAAAAAGCCCGAGTTTGGCTATCACCAATGGGCTTACTACAACATTATTCAGTATCTGGAAAAAGTGGACGTAGAGAGCATTCGTAAGCAGGTAACGGAAGCCGAAGAATAGAACGGCAGTAGTGACAATCGTTTGTATCAGCATTCCATCTTTTTAATGGAATGCTGATATAACGGCAAAATAAGTTATGGCATCGCCACAAACCCAACAGCCTGATTAACCTTTTCTATTGTCTCTTTGGCGCGTGCACTGGCTTTGGCTGCGCCTTCACGCATCACTTGCTGCAAGAAAGCTTCATCATTACGAAAACGGTGATAGCGTTCTTGAAGTTCAGTCAACATATTCGCTACCGCCTCAGCCACTTCAGTTTTCAGATGGCCGTACATCTTGCCTTCAAACTCTTGTTCCAGCGTAGCGATCGACTTGCCGGTTACCCCAGACAACATATCTAACAGGTTAGAAACTCCGGCTTTATTCTCAATATCATAACGCACCACCGGCGGCTCATCGGAATCAGTGACCGCACGTTTCAGTTTTTTCATCACTGATTTTGGATCTTCCAGCAGGCCAATAACATTATTGCGATTCTCGTCAGACTTAGACATCTTCTTGGTTGGCTCCAGCAGAGACATCACTCGAGCACCAGACTTAGGAATGAACGGTTGTGGAATTTTAAACACATCGCCATACAGTGCGTTAAAACGTTGTGCCACATCACGACTCAACTCCAGATGCTGTTTCTGGTCTTCTCCAACCGGAACCTGATTGGTCTGATACAGTAGAATATCCGCCGCCATTAACACCGGGTAGTCAAACAGGCCCGCGTTAATATTCTCCGCATAACGGCTGGATTTATCTTTAAACTGAGTCATACGGCTCAGCTCGCCAAAATAGGTATAACAATTCAGAACCCAGCTCAACTGTGCATGTTCAGGAACATGGGACTGAATAAAGATGGTGCTCTTCTTTGGGTCGATACCACAAGCCAGATACAGCGCCAGCGTATCCAGCGTGGCTTTACGCAGTTTTTCTGGATCCTGACGAACGGTAATCGCATGTAGGTCAACAATGCAGTATATACAGTCATACTCATCCTGCATCTGAACCCATTGACGCAGCGCTCCCATATAGTTACCAATGGTCAATTCACCTGATGGCTGTGCGCCACTAAATACAATGGGTTTACTCATGATTTCGTCCTAATTCATCTTTGATGTAAGCTGCCCGATAGCGGGCAGAAGATCGGCGAATGAAGCTAATACACGGTCAGGATGACTCAGTGCAATAGATTCGCCATAGTTATATCCGTAGGAAAATCCTATCGTTGGGCAACCAGCCGCCTGGCCGGCCTGAATATCGTTGCGGGAGTCGCCGACAAAAACCAGTTCATCCGCTCGCAATCCTAACTGGCCTAAAACCAGATAGATCGGTGCCGGATGCGGTTTCTTTTCAATCACATCGTCTCCGCCGATAATCACACTAAAATAGTCTAAAATACCCAATGAACTCAATAAAGGCCGAACAAAGGGAGTCGGCTTATTGGTTACCAGTGCCATCTTCATGCCACTGCGAGCTAGCGCTTTCAGGGTTGATTCCACGTGGGGGTAGAGCTGAGTTCCCGGTTCCACAAATTTATTATAATAACGGTCAAACAGGGTACGAGCACCATCCTGATACTCTTTTGATGACTCACCACCGGCCCAGCTCAATGCACGCATAATCAGCACATTTGCGCCATTACCAATCCAATGAGAAACGCGCTCTTCACCAGCAGCAGGCAGGCCTAACGATTTCAATGTGGCATCAATAGCCGCAGCCAGACCCGGTAAACTATTTACCAGCGTACCATCAAGATCGAACCCAACCCCTTTAATACCGGTCAACATACTCATTGAGTGGCCTTTGCCAGTTCCTGTCTCATTTGATCAATAACCGCTTTATAGTCAGGCTGATTAAAAATAGCTGAACCAGCAACAAACATATCCGCACCTGCCGCTGCTATCTGCCCAATGTTATCAACTTTAACGCCACCATCGACTTCCAAGCGAATATCAAAACCACTGTCATCAATCATCTTGCGAACCTGCCGCAACTTATCGTAAGTGGCTGGTATAAAAGACTGTCCGCCAAAACCTGGGTTAACCGACATCAGCAAAATCACATCCAGTTTATCCATGACATAATCGAGATAGCTTAACGGTGTAGCGGGATTAAAGACTAAACCGGCTTTACAACCCTGTTCTTTAATCAACTGAATCGTGCGATCAACATGTTCCGACGCTTCAGGATGGAAAGAGATATAAGATGCTCCAGCCTTAGCAAAATCAGGGATGATTCGATCAACCGGTTTCACCATCAAATGCACATCGATGGGTGCAGTAATACCGTAGTCACGCAGTGACTGACAAACCATCGGACCAATGGTTAAATTCGGTACATAATGGTTGTCCATAACGTCAAAATGCACTACATCAGCACCGGCTGCCAATACTTTCGCCGTATCATCACCCAAGCGGGCAAAATCAGCAGAAAGAATAGAAGGAGCTATCAGAAATTTATTCATGCATATATCCACTGGTTATCGAAACATTGTTTAAAACAGGCGGTTTGGTTTAAGAATGTTTAACTTCCTGTACCCAGAGTATTTAATCAACTTGGGCGATACAAGGCCAATAATTCATCAACTTTTGTTCTGCCCGCCACATTGCGGCTGATGGTCCTACGCCCTCTAACTACTACCAACTGAGCCTCTTTATACCATTCACGGGTCAATTCGGTTGCATGGTTAGAGATCAGTACCGGAACACCTAAATTACCAGCCACATCCCGCGCCAGCAAGGCCAAATGTTGTTGATCTTTAAGGTTGAAGTTATTGGTGTGATAGGCCGTAAAATTAGCGGTTGCAGATAAAGGAGCATAAGGCGGATCGCAATATACCACAGCACCCGACGAAGCTTTCATCATGGTCTGCTCATAATTCTCACAAAAGAACGTAGCTCTTTTCGCCTTTTCAGCAAAAAAATAGATTTCGGCTTCCGGAAAATAGGGACGCTTATAACGACCAAAAGGCACATTAAATTCGCCACTCAGGTTATAACGGCACAATCCGTTATAACAATGACGATTCAAATAGATAAATAGCAATGCCCTACGATAGCGATCGCGGCTTTGGTTAAACTCTCTACGCAACTCGTAGTAAACCACTTCCTGATTATGCTCGTCATTAAACAATTCTCTGGCATCTTTTACTACTTGCTTGGCACACGCTTTAACAATCTCATATAAATTAATCAGATCGCTATTTATATCTGCCAGAATATATTTATCATAGTCAGTATTAAGAAACACGGAACCTGCGCCAACAAAAGGCTCGATTAGACACTTCCCTCTAGGCAAATGCTCGCGAATTTCATCGACTAGAGGATATTTTCCCCCGGCCCATTTTAAAAAAGAACGATTTTTTTTCATGCTGCGAGTCAGTTACTTATACAATTCACAACGGCGTTTTGCACTCTGTTTCAAGCAGCACATTTGCTCATCTTATGGTTATTTTTGTTTTAGATCCTGATGCACTTGTTGCATCGATCTTACCCATGGCTTGTTAGCCTGAACTTCTTGCGGCATACCTGATAATGCAGAACGCGCTTCCGTAGCTGAAGCATAATTGCCGGTGACCAAAACAAACCACGGCTTTCCATCGCGGAGAGTTGAATACACCCAGTAATCCGTCATGTTGTTCTTTTTAGCAAAAGCTAACAACGAATCAGAACGGGAAGCACTGCTAACCTGTAGCGTCACTCGATTCGCCGGAATAGCTGACAGTCCAGAAACGGTGCCTGCCGTCGTAGAACTTTTAGCCACAGGCGCAGTTGGCGCTTCGCTTACCTTTGGTGTGGCTGGTTTTGGTGTCGAGGTTGGTTTTGGTGTTGTCGTTGGCTGACTTACCGGCTTAGACTGGGTTGTTGACCGTGGGGAGCTTGCTGCTGGCTGAGAATACTGCGCCGGTTTTTTTACTGGAGCCGTACCCGTTGGCTGCTGCCCAGCAACAGTAGTTGGTGTACCAGAACCTGGCATTTCAGTCTCTTTCAAACGGTTCAGTTGCTCTTGCTGTGCAGTTAGAGCATCTGTTATCTCCCCTGGAATTTCAACACGCTGTTGATTTGGTGAACCAGATAGTGGTTGAGATTCTGTCGGTGTACCGGAAATCGGAGGTGGCGTAATTTCCTGCGGTGGATTATTAACTGGCGGAGTATCCGTCGTTTGCTGTGGCGTACCAGAACCTGAGTTGGTGCCCAAATTGACTTCACGAGGCCCATTATTTTGTGGTGAAGGCGCTTTTAAGGCCGAACTCACCAAAAAAATCAGAAGCAGTAGCACCAGAATACCAATACCAATCTTGATATGCTGACGAGATACCGATGCGCTCTTTTGTGGTTTGCTACGCTCACGACGTGCAACCCGATCGTCAACATCCAGTTTCATTTCATCAGATTCAAAATCGTCTTGATCTTCTACTCGCACTTTCCAACCCCTTCAGGTAAATGATATATAGCAATAACAACGCATTTATAAATGACAAAAAATATAGGCGTTGGAATTATATCAGGCAATTTCCTATTGCTGACAACACAACTTGGTGGTCAACTCCACTTTTTACTTCAGACTGGCCGATGGCCGTCGGCAATACCAAACGTAATTTACCCGCCAGCGTTTTTTTATCGCGCAACATGTGAGGAATATAGGCTTCTGGTTTCATACTATCAGGCCCATAAATCGGGAGATCGGCACGTAGTAGCAAGTGTTTAATTCGCTCAATATCCTGCTGGCTAAAAATGCCCAGTAATTTAGCCGTTTCAGCAGCCATTACCATACCCGCAGATACCGCTTCACCGTGCAGCCAGTTACCGTAACCCATTTCAGCTTCTATCGCATGACCAAAGGTGTGACCAAGATTTAACAGTGCTCTGACACCGTTTTCCCGCTCATCAGCGGCCACCACTTGTGCTTTAATCTCACAACAGCGGCGGATGCAGTACCCCATCGCTTGTTCATCCAATGCCATCAATCGATCAATATTTTGTTCAAGCCAATCGA
Organism: Limnobaculum parvum; assembly: GCF_003096015.2. Lineage (NCBI taxonomy): Bacteria > Pseudomonadati > Pseudomonadota > Gammaproteobacteria > Enterobacterales > Budviciaceae > Limnobaculum > Limnobaculum parvum. The sequence continues at coordinate 3,381,146 of NZ_CP029185.2, forward strand.
ATAAATCCGCATCCAAAATGATGCCGTACTTAATCACTTCAGCCATGCCCGAGGAGAGCTCACGCTTAGGCAGTGTTTTCAAACAGTTGAGATCGATAACCACTGACGCAGGCTGATAAAACGCGCCGATCATATTCTTACCCAGCGGATGATTAACCGCGGTTTTGCCACCAACGGATGAATCAACCTGAGACAAGAGTGTGGTTGGCACCTGAATAAAACGCACGCCGCGTTGATAACATGCCGCTGCAAAACCGGTCAGGTCGCCAATCACACCACCACCTAACGCAACCAGCGTGGTATCACGACCGTGATTATTCTCCAGCAAGCGGGTGAAGACCAGATCCATCACTGACAGCGTTTTATATTTTTCACCGTCAGGCAATATCACAGAATCAACAATAACACCTAAGGTTTCCAAGCTCCTTCTTACTGTTTCCAGACAGAGCGGAGCAATAGATTCATTAGTAACAATTAATGCTTTGTCTCCAGACCGGAGAGGAAGAAAAGAATCCGGGTGGCTAAACAAACCAGCCTCAATCGTAATAGGATAGCTACGCTCTCCTAAAGTAACACTTACCCTCTCCATAGCATGCCTTTTTAATCTTATTCTTAGATTTAATGCAAAATGAACACATTAAAAATCAGCGGTTTTCGATTAACTGAATAATTTGGTTTGCAACAACTTTAGCGCTTTGATCGTCCGTCTGAATGGTGACATCGGCAATCTCTTCATATAAAGGATTACGTTCCAACGCTAAAGCTTCTAACACTTCGCGCGGTGTATCAACCTGCAACAGAGGACGCTTCTTATCGCGCTGAGTACGCGCCAGCTGCTTTTCGATTGTGGTTTCTAAATACACCACAATACCGCGTGCGGATAAGCGATTACGGGTTTCTTTCGATTTTACAGAACCGCCGCCAGTCGCGAGGACAATGCCTTGCTTTTCCGTCAGTTCGTTAATAACTTTTTCTTCACGATCGCGAAAACCTTCTTCGCCTTCTACGTCGAATACCCAGGCTATATCAGCTCCAGTACGGCGTTCAATCTCGTGATCGGAGTCTACAAACTCCATATTAAGCTGTTGAGCCAACTGACGACCTATCGTGCTTTTACCTGCACCCATAGGACCGATCAGAAAGATATTGCGTTTCTCTGCCATATTTTATTGGTATTACTAAGATAATTCGTTAATGACAACCCGCCCCTTAAGGTAAATACATAAACGGGAGTTCACCTGAAACCTCATATGCATGATGTGTGAGATCAGACTGGAAATTATCTCAACACTATAGGTGGTTTGGCAACCTAATAAATTTTAGCACCCCAACTTCCTGATGGCAGAACACAAATAATTCCATCAAATTTTAGGCTCAAACCTCATGCCAGACCAGTTTCAGATAGACACTTGTAAGCTAAATCCGCCTACGCGTCAAATTTGGATGCTATTGGATAAATCACTTTCTGGCAATTTATGCCATTTTTAATGGTCATTATCATGAAAAATATATTTTCTCCCAGCGCTATCCATTCAATGTTTTCCCTGTTGATATTACTGCTGGGGATGTAATGATAGTCGGAGTGATAAATATCACCAGCTCTCGTTTACTCTGCTTATGTGAATTACGCTGAAACAATGCGCCCAAAACAGGTATGTCGCCCAATACGGGAACCTGCTCTTTTCCTGATACTTTATTTTGCTGAAAAATACCGCCCAGCACGATGGTTTCTCCATCAGCCACAGAAACCTGAGTTTTAATTTCTTGTGTATCAATCGTTAGAATTTCACTTCCATCGCCCTTTTTCAGCCCTTTTCCCGGCATGTTCTGGCTAATTTGCAGCGCCAGTTCTAGCTGACCTCCCGGAAAGATTTGTGGCGTAACTTCAAGTCCAAGCACCGCTTGCTTAAATTCAATGGATGTTGCACCGCTGGCGCCACTGGAAACTTCATAAGGAATCTCCGTTCCCTGCTTGATACTGGCGGTCTGCCGGTTTACCGTCATGAGTCGAGGACTGGCAATAATATCTACACTGCTTTCAGCTTCCATGGCTGACAACTCCAACCCCAGCAAGCGCCCGTTTAAACGTGCTACCTGAAAGCCTATTTGTCCAGCAGCCGAGCCTGCGGCCAATGTCACATTAAACTGGCTGTTGATACCCGCGCCCTCTGACAGCGAGTCACCACCCCATCCCCATCTGACGCCCAGTTCCTGCAAATTTTCATGGCTGATGGTGACAATATGTGCGGTTAACAAGACTTGTGGTTGCGGACTGTCTATCTCCTGTAGAAAAGACTCTATTGACGGCATGGCTGATGCGATGTCCCGGACAATAACAATATTGGTTCTTATATCAGCAACGATATTTCCCCTGTCTGACAGAAAATGGCCTTTTTGGCCGTTGAGTAACTTAACTAACTCATTAACATCCGCATACCGAACCCGATACTTAAAGGTAGTTAGTGGTAATTCCTCGGTTTGCTGCTCCTCAAGCTGTTTATCACGCTGATTTTGAGCTTCTTTCTCCTGACGCGGGATAACCACCATCACATTACCATCCAGTTCTGCATCCAACTGGCCTGCCTTTAAAATAGCGGATAACGCCTGCTGCCAAGAAACTTGATTAAGGCGAATACTCAACTTTCCTTTTACGCTATCCATCACCACTAAGTTCAACTGTTGGTAGTCCGCTAACGCTTGCAATATCACACTTATCGGCGCATCTTGAAAATCCAGCGAAACAGGGGTTTCAGCCACCGGTTCTACGAGCGCAGGCGCAACATCAGCCGGGAATGCTGGCAATGGTAGGCATAGAACACCACACAGACAAATAAAGCGTATGTGTATAAGAAAATCCATTACTTACTTCCTTAGTTTAAGTTCAATAATACTTCGACTGCGACAGGTGCGACTGCCCGCTGATTTATCGGAGAATTGAGCGCTGCCGTACAACAGATGATCCAGTTGCCAATAAAACAAAGGCAATGGCTTTTGCCTCGTAATACGTATCCAGCTACCGGCCTGAGTTTGTATCCATCCATACCAGTTTCCATCACGCCCAATCACTCCACGTAGAGCCCAATTCAGCAGTTGTTGCTCTTCTTCAACAATAGCTGCCGGGCACTGTGCAACTTCATCAGGTATAAAGGGATTACGGCGAGGCGCGTCTTGCGTTAACACCTCGGCAGGCAAGAGCAGTAATAAAACCAGAAAGCGCCACTTCATACTGGGCCTTGGTTTAACTGGTATAAACGAACGGTCATATTGATAGTCAAGCGAGGCCCCCCGTCCAGCGTTAGGTGGCTAATAGTTGTTAGACGGACTCCGTCACTAATCAATTTAATTAATTCAACAAATTGGAAATAGTTAGCACTCACTTTTAATTGCCAGTCGTATAAGGTCAGCGTTCCTCGCTGAGAAACGAAGGGGGCACCGATGTCGATCAGATGACAGCCCGATGCTGAAATATATCCGGTAATCAGTCGAATAAACTCAGCGCCATTGTCCGGTTGATAATGATAGGGCTGGAGTTCACTCTCAATCTGCTGGATTTGCGCCTTCAGCAGGTTTATCTCCGGCAGAGCGGCCCATTGCTGTTGGTAAACCAACGCCTGTTGCTTTGCTTTATCTAACTGAATTTGAACCTGCTGATTAACCTCAGTTAAAGGGACAACGGTGAAATACCAACCCAACATCCCCATCAGAATACTGGCAAAAGCGATGATGGAATGGCGCAGCCATAGCGGTGCGAATATCACATACTGCCAGTCAATTTGTGCCCCCCCTATCACAACGCAGCCCCTGTCCAGTTGGCCGTAAAAATAAAAGAGAACACAGAAAATTCATCGTCCACGGCCATCATTTTCCCCAATTGAAGCCCTGCCATTAATGATGAGCGCCCTAACTTTTGCTGAAACTCCATAGCGCTCAGATAGCCATTACCCAGACCTTCAATCACCAGTTTCTTTTCCTGAAATGCTATTTTTTTCAACCAAATGGAATTAGGTAAAGCAGATTCAATATCGGTAAATAATGTCTGCAATAAGAGAGACTGCTGTCTTATTTTCTGAGTTTGGTTCTGTAACTGAGTTAAGGTCGAGACAGTTTGTTGAATATCCTTAATGTGTTTAATTTCATTCAGCTTTATTGTGTTAGATGCCGTCATATCTACCAGTCGTTTAGAGAGCATTTGCTGATGACTCATTGCAGCAAAGTAAGGGGCTATCAAGCAGAGTAATGTGGCCACTACATAGCAGAAAACCATCACAACAAAGCGTCGAATCGCCTTTTTTTGCCGTTGGGCTCGCCAAGGCAGAAAATTCACCAGAAGCATCAACAATCCTCTGAACGTAGGGCAAGACCACATGCTAAAACAAACTGTTGAGGCGCTTCGGGTAACGGCGGTTGCATTTGTTGCAGTGCCACGAAAGGTGACCAGCATTGAATGTAAGAGGGAAAAGCTTCCGATGTTGGCAAACCGCTATAGCTAACCTGACTAACGGCATAGCCGCTGATTTGCCGATAAGTTTGCTGCGCATACTCGATTCGTTCCAAAACCGTCATCGCATTATCAGGGATAACCTGATAATAAAAAGGATGGTTAAGCGGTGAAACCAACAGGTACTTTTCATACAGTTGATGAATCAACAACGAATCAGTAGGTACACCGCCAGACAGTGCCATATAACGCAATACACAGGGGGTAGTATCGATAATGTCGGGAAAAATATCGGCACGAGCCAACTCGGTTTTCCAATGTTCGATAACCGATCGCCGTGTTGCACTAACCACGATTTCCCCACTCGCCGACCGTTCGGAGCTCGTTGAAGAAATGAGCCGGTAATCGACTGCCAATTCGCGAGCAGCTAACGAAAATAGCTTACTCATCGATGCCTCGACTAACCATGTCTGTTCTTGAAGAGAGAGTGAAGGCTCTGGTAGCTTTATTGACTGCTGTAGAATAACTTCAGCCGGTAGTGCAATTCGCAAAGAAACACGCTTTGGTAAATTACGCCGCCATTCCCTTAGAGCAGCCATGATTTCTGGTGATAACATGGCTGTATTATCGCCAATACACGAGGATGAAACCGGCTGACAATGCCAGTGACGCAATTGCCAACCATATCGCTTGCGCTGTACCGCCAGTGCACAGAAGCTATTTTCCTGAATATCTAAGCCAACCTGCCAAATCTGCATATTCCAGAAATCTCCTTTCCCTTATTTTCTCTTATCCATCGATAAAAGAACGTATCCACAATGTCATGTTGCCTTTATACTATCGGCCGATTGTTTATAAACCACTCAATGTCCATTGCATGGGAATTATCAGGTGAAGTTCGTAAAGTATTTGTTCGTCATTGCAATTTTTTGCTTTTTTTTGGGAATTGGCGCGATTTTTGGCCTCTATAAATACCTTGAACCGGAGCTACCGGATGTTTCAACGTTAAAAGAAGTCAAATTACAGATGCCTATGCAGGTATTTAGCGCTGAGGGTGAGCTTATTGCTCAATTTGGTGAAATGCGCCGTATTCCAGTGACGCTGAAACAAATGCCGCCTCAATTAATTCATGCATTTCTGGCAACCGAAGATAGCCGTTTCTATGAACACCACGGTCTTGACCCTATTGGTATTGCCCGTGCGCTAGTTGTTGCCGTTGGTGCAGGTTCAGCCCAACAAGGGGCTAGTACCATCACACAGCAGTTGGCAAGAAACTTCTTCCTTAGCCCTGAAAAAACCATTACGCGTAAGGCTAAAGAAGCCTTTCTGGCCATTCGTATTGAAAGATCGTTGACCAAAGATGAAATTCTTGAACTTTATCTGAATAAAATTTATCTAGGCTCACGGGCGTATGGTATTGGTGCTGCCGCACACGTCTATTTCGGTAAAGATGTCAGCCAACTGACTTTAAGCGAAATGGCGATGATCGCCGGTCTGCCCAAAGCCCCATCCAGCTATAATCCGATCAATAATCCTGAGCGCGCTCTGGCACGTCGTAATACCGTGCTTTATCGTATGCAGGAAGAAAAATACATTACTCAACAAGAGTATATGGATGCCAAAAATTCACCATTGGTCGCCAACTACCATGAACCCGAAGTCGCATTTACCGCTTCTTATCTGTCGGAAATGGTACGTCAGGAAATGATTGATAGATTTGGCGAAAATGCTTATACCGATGGCTATAAGGTTTACACCACTGTTACCAAATCCTTGCAAACAGCAGCAACCGATGCTGTTCGCAACAACATTATTGATTACGATATGCGCCACGGCTACCGCGGTCCAGAACACGTGTTGTGGAAAGGGGCTGAAACCCCGTGGGGAAAAAAGCAAGTTATTGATTTTTTGAAAGGGGTGCCTAGTTATGGGCCTCTGATCCCTGCGGTGGTAACGAAAACGGAAAGCCAACATGCTACCGTTATGCTAAACGATGGTGAAGCGCTGGCATTACCTTTCTCGGCAATGCGTTGGGCCAGACCGTTCATTAACGATCGCGCAATGGGCGGCAGCCCAGGAAAAGTGACCGATGTCGTTAAAGTAGGTCAACAGATTTGGATCCGCAAAAGTGGTGATCACTGGGTTCTGTCACAGATCCCTGGCGTTAACTCTGCACTAATCTCATTAGACCCGCATGATGGTGCTATAAAAGCATTAGTAGGTGGATTTGATTTTAACCAAAGCAAATTCAACCGAGTGACTCAATCTGTTCGTCAGGCGGGATCTAACATTAAGCCATTTGTCTATGCTGCGGCGCTGGATAAAGGATTGACCCTTTCCACGCTGTTAACTGACTTGCCAATTACGTTAAACGTTGGCGGCGGCAGAACTTGGTCACCTAAAAACTCACCGCCAACCTATGCAGGGCCTCTACGTTTACGGGTTGGTTTAGGTTTATCCAAAAACGTCATGATCGTTCGCGCAATGCGCACCATTGGCGTGGATTATGCCGCTGATTTTCTACAACGCTTTGGTTTCCCTGAGCAAAATATTTCACGAACCGAGTCATTAGCACTAGGAGCCGCATCATTTACTCCGATGCAATTAGCTCGTGGTTATGCGGTATTTGCTAACGGTGGTTATTTGGTTGATCCTTATTTTATCGCCAAGATTGAAAACGATACCGGTACGCTCATCTACAGCGCCACCCCTAAGGTCGCCTGTGGGTTTACCTGCGATCTTCCCGTTGTTTATGGTCCTACCGCAAAATCTCAGGCGATAGTGAGTAATACCGTTGACCCGCACAGTAAAGAAGATGCGGAGGCCACTGCTGCGGCGCTGGCTGCGGTGGCAACAGGCAGCCTACCGAACGCAGATCCTGCCGATGACAGTTCCGATGATGTCGATCCATTAACTGAAAATGCGGTTAACAACATAGCTCCAGTGCCAAATCTGGCGAAAATTGATCCGTCCAAGACCCCTCCGGCGGATCCTTACGCTCCTCACGTTATCAGTTCTGAGTTGGCCTTCCTTATACAAGATGCACTGAAGAGTGATATCTCTGGCGAGCCGGGCGGTGGTTGGAACGGTACTGGTTGGCGTGCAGCAAGGGATCTGAAGCGTAATGATATCGGTGGTAAAACAGGGACGACCAACAGTTCAAAAGATGCTTGGTTCTCTGGTTTTGGCCCGTCTACCGTAACGTCGGTCTGGATTGGATTTGACGATCACCGTCGTGGCCTAGGCCGTGGTGAAGCCGGTGCACAGAGTGCTCAACCCGCTTGGATTGACTTCATGAAGGTGGCTCTGGATGGCTTACCAGTACAGACGACGCCACAGCCTAAAGGCATTATCAGCGTGACTATTGATATGTCTACAGGGCAGCTTCCAAGCGGTGGTCGTAGCCGTTCAGAGTACTTTATTAAAGGTACTGAACCGACTTCACGCGCTTACTCTGAGGTTGGTACTACCGTCACCGATAGCGGTGGTAACACCCATGAGTTGTTCTGATAAATTTTAGAATCATTAACGTAGAAAGGCCGTTCAGTTGAACGGCCTTTTTGTCATTTAATCGATACTACGACTCGACTCGCTGCTGCAAATATTCCCGCGCTAAAAACAATGCGCTAACATTACGCGCTTCGTTAAAATCCGCTTCATTAAGCAAATCGATCATGGTCTCCTGCGGCCAAGTCACCAGCGTCAGGGGTTCCGGCTCATCCCCTTCCAGTTTCTGGACATAGAGATCTTCAGCCAACACGATGGTCATGGTACTGGCAAAATAGGTCGGGGCCAATGTCAACTTTGATAGGATAGTCAGTTTTTTTGCACCATAACCAATCTCTTCCATCAGTTCACGGTTAGCAGCAACCAACACATCCTCATCCGGTTCTACCAGACCCTTAGGAAAACCCAACTCATAGTCTTCAATGGCTACGGCATATTCACGAATCAATAAAATATTGTCACCACTCACGGGAACGATCATCACCGCTTGGCGGCCTTCCGGTAGCAGGCGTTCGTAAACCCGGTTTTCTCCGTTGCTGAAAGCTAAATCAACTGACTGAATACGAAACATGCGAGAACGTGCGATTGTCTCAACATTTAGTATCTGGGGCTTCTGCTGCACTTTACTCATCAAAGATGACCTCGGGGATAATTCCTTTCATACCAATAATAATGTTAACTGGCTTATACTTATTATTACTGACAATATGAAGCATTAATATGACAATATTTCGGAAGTAGCACGCAATTCGTCTTACTGGCTTTGTATTCTGGCTGATACCACTTTACTATAAGTAAATGTTTACATCAGCTTTTTGATACCATCGTAAACTAACTATAAGATAGTTTAGATCAACAAAACTGATACGCTAAAAGGTGCAGACAAGAGAGCTTCTGACAGTTGCCCGCTGAATGAAAAACTTAGCCCCTATTTATCAATCAATATACGACAGAATGGCAGGCCAACGAGTGAGAGTTATCCATGTTTCCCAGTGATGATATAAGCATATTTACCCTATTACTGCTTATCATTTTTATTGCGCTGTCCAGCGTAGGGTTCTACCAATTGTTTATTCACTGGAGGGCGAAAAACGACCAATCTCAGGCTGATCATCTGCCTTTTGTACATAATAGCACCCGTAAACTCTCAACAGATGAAACGTTGGCCATCAATGAGTATCTCGAATTCTTGGAAAAAGTACGCAAAGAGGGAAATAAATCAGGTTCTTTCCTGAAATCAGCCCTGATTCCCTATAGCGATAATGTATACTCTTCCAACTCACCGATTATGTCGTTACCTTCTCCTGACGATAAAGAAAATATAAGACGTTATTACATTGATGGTATTGAGGTTTATTTAGAACCTGAATGGATTGAGTATATTGAAAATAATAATCAGGTTGATATCATCAAAACACAGACCATTCCGCTGGTTATCTCGCTAAACAATCATAAGCTGACTGACTTTGTACAGTCCAAGCACCCAAATAATACCGCTACGGTACCTCAACTTAAACATCCGGCACCAAAAGACAAAGAGAACAGTGATAATGTTGAGTTGATTCGTCTACGCAAAGAGACCACGGCTGAATACAATCTAAAGCCGAAAAAGAAAGTGTATGAATCCCTCATTATCGCCCTCTCTTACGTTCTTTTCTTCTTTAGCCTGATTAGTTCTACTGAATTGTTACCTTGGCTAGTCGTTCTGGCGATCATGCTGTTGGGTATCGGTATTTGGCGCATGTTCCGTGGTGAACTAAAGCAAACTCAATATAATATCCACTGCTTACGTGGTATTCCCAAGCGCTGGGGATTATTTGGTGAATCGGATAACGGTCAGTTAACCAATATTTCTATTGGCGCTATCGACCTCATCTACCCACCGCACTGGCAGCCTTATGTCGGTTACGATCTCGATCATAAAACCAATATTGATATTTATCTGAATCGTTATGTGGTAAAGCAGGGGAAATTCCTCTCGCTGCATAATGAATCGGTTAATTTTCCACTCTTTCATTGGGGAAAAAACCTTGTACTGGCGTTATCTTCTCTACTCGTGATCATATTCTTGCTGACGTCAATTCCTATGAAGCGGCCTCTGGATCTCAGTTTGGCCCTGCTGGATGGTTCAAAAAACATCAGTGTGACCTCGCCGGAACAGCTTAAGACCTCACAAATTGAAATTGGCGATCACTTAACTGTTCAAGGCTCCGGTATGTGCAGTATTCCCGCTATTTACCGTAGCGATATCCTTTATCCCTTTATGCCTTTTGACTGTACAGAAATGTATTGGGGTTCAGTAAATTTACCTTCTCTACCGTCATCAGAAGTGATTGATAACGCGATTGCGCTGCTAGATACCATGAACTATCAGCTTAATCCGCTAAATAATCAGGCGATAAAAAACAATCCTGACTTGGCCAGAACCGCAGAACGCGCAGGCATGACTGTAGTGCCAGATTTTTCTGACATTGTGCTAAAAACCGAAAATTTATGTAAAGATTCGGGTGACTGTCGCCGGTTGAAGAGTTCATTGCTGATTTTAAGTAATGAAAAAGACTGGGATGAACTGGTAGAAAAATCGCAGGTTCATTCATTGAAAGACACCGATGTTTTCCTACGCCCAGTAGCGGCGGATACACTTCGTTCACAGGTAAATTCGATTGTTTCATCATTCTTCTACAGCCAGACCCATCAGGCAGCACAAGCGCTATACAATAAACCGAAAGGCGGATTTTATATTCGTAATGATGATGACGAGATGCAGATGGTCGACAGTGATGAAATCAAAGAATTGACCCATCCAAGCATTCCGTTGAACACTCTGTATGACAATACAGCGATTAAACAGTGGTTTGAGTTACAGCGCCTATCGAACAAGCTACTGAACGCTCACTTTAGCGCCAGCGGTATTGTGATTGATATTCAACCCATTGAAAATGGCACCACCAAAATCTCACTACACAGTGAGTCCAGCTTGGTTTCATTCTGGCGTTATGTGGGAGCCAGCCTACTGTTTATCATTATGACCTTTAGCCTGATTTATAACATCACGCTATTCATTATTCGGCTACGCAAAAACACCCATCGGACAGAAAAAATTCAGGGTTATTACGATCGCTGTTTTGCCAAGGATTTCAGACACACCGTTCAACAAAGCTAATATCAGCTTTTCATCTTTAGGGCGAAATACCTTGATTTATTGTATTTCGCCCATATGTTGAAGTATCGGCAATTTCATCCCCGTTTCATACTCCCGGCAAGCGCAATAGCGAAGTTAGCTATTCCATCTATTGCCGGAGTCATTCAGGAGAATCAGTGATGGCAACTCCACTCGAAGAACAGGGCATTCGGCTCGATAAGTGGCTTTGGGCTGCCCGCTTTTATAAAACGAGAGCCATTGCTAGAGAAATGGTTGATGGTGGCAAGGTTCATTACAACGGTCAGCGTTCCAAACCCAGCAAACTGGTAGAGATTGGTGCTGAAATTCGCCTGAGACAGGGGAATGATGAAAGAACCATCATAGTTAATGCCTTGAGTATACAGCGCCGGGGAGCCAACGAAGCACAGCAGCTTTATCAGGAAACGCCGGAGAGCGTGATTAAAAGAGAAAACATTTCTCAGTCACGCAAGCTGAACGCATTAACAATGCCTCATCCGGACCGCCGCCCGGACAAGAAAGAGCGCCGTAATCTGATAAAATTTAAATATGGTGATGATGAGTAATCTCCCGCTGTTTTGAGAATAGTCATTGCCCTAACGAGAGAAAATACATGCAAAACGCCGATCTGTTACACCGCTATTTATTTGAAAAACATGATGTTAGAGGTGAACTGATCTCACTCAGTGACACCTATTGTCAAATTCTTGAGAACCATGACTATCCGGTTGCGGTACAGCGCCTGCTGGGGGAGATGTTAGTTGCTACCAGCTTGCTTACCGCTACACTAAAATTTGATGGTGATATCACCGTTCAACTTCAGGGCGATGGCCCGGTTAAGCTGGCGGTGATTAACGGCAATAATCTCCAAGAGATGCGCGGTGTTGCTCGCCTCCAGGGAGAGGTGAGTGATAACTTCACGCTGAAACAAATGATTGGCAATGGTTATCTGGTTATTACCATCATTCCTAAAGAAGGCGAACGTTATCAGGGCGTCGTTGGTCTGGAAGGTGAAACCGTTGCTGAATGTATTGAGGCCTATTTCCTCCAATCCGAGCAGCTCCCTACTCGCCTGTTTATCAGAACTGGAGCTTATCAAGGGAAAGCGGCGGCAGCGGGGATGCTGTTACAAGTTCTGCCGGCCCACAAAGGCAATGATAATGAATTTGAGCATCTGGCAACGTTGACGGGAACCGTCAAAGCAGAAGAGCTCTTCTCTCTGAACGTCGAAGAAGTTCTGCACCGTTTATATCATGAAGAGGATGTAACCCTATTCGATGGTCAAAACGTTAGCTTCCGTTGCACTTGCTCCAGAGAGCGTAGCGCACAAGCCTTAATGGCTGTTGCACAGGATGAAATTGATTCTTTAATTGCTGAAGAGGGTCATATTGATATCCACTGCGATTATTGTGGTAATCACTACCTGTTTGAAAAAATGGATATTGATGCCTTAAGATTAAATGGCAGCACCACGTTAGAAAACGACACGCGTCATTAATACACGCAGTGCCGGGAATGAAGCATCATTATTCCCGGCATTTTTATCTTTATTCTCTGCTTATATCCCCTCATTAATCGTTTCACTTCTCAGTTACAGCAATGCAGATCGCATCTTCTATCAAAATTTAGAACAATATGCCGATCCTTGATAGTTATCTCAGTCATCGTCAGGAAAGCCTTTACAATAAGCATCAGTATTCATCTTTTTAAGGAAAAATTATGAGCACAACACGTATCACTCCCCAAGATCTGACTACCTACGGTATCCAAGACGCCACTGAGATAGTGTACAACCCGAGCTATGATTGCCTATATAAAGAAGAAACTCGTCCTGATTTACAAGGATATGAGAAGGGAACAATGACAACCTTAGGTGCCATTGCAGTAGATACCGGCATTTTCACCGGTCGCTCGCCAAAGGATAAGTATATTGTTCGTGATGACACCAGCCGCGACACTGTTTGGTGGGCCGATCAGGGTAAAGGTAAAAACGATAATAAACCTATCACTCCGGCTGTCTGGGCAGAACTCAAAAAACAGGTTGCGAATCAATTGTCAGGTAAGCGTCTGTTCGTGGTCGATGCTTACTGTGGCGCTAACCCTGACACTCGTCTGAAAGTACGCTTTATTACCGAAGTTGCATGGCAGGCCCACTTCGTGAAAAACATGTTTATCCGCCCAACGGATGAAGAACTGAAAAATTTTGAGCCCGACTTTATTGTTATGAATGGCGCAAAATGTACCAATCCTAACTGGAAAGAGCAGGATCTAAATTCAGAAAACTTCGTTGCCTTTAACCTGACTGAACGCGTCCAACTGATCGGCGGTACTTGGTACGGCGGCGAAATGAAGAAAGGTATGTTCTCCATCATGAACTATCTGCTGCCATTAAAAGGCATTGCTTCTATGCACTGCTCTGCCAACGTGGGCAATAAAGGCGATGTGGCGATATTCTTCGGTCTGTCCGGCACCGGTAAAACGACACTTTCAACCGATCCCAAACGTCAGCTTATTGGTGATGATGAACACGGTTGGGATGATGATGGCGTATTCAACTTTGAAGGCGGCTGCTACGCGAAAACCATCAAACTCTCCCAAGAAGCTGAACCTGATATCTATAACGCTATCCGACGTGATGCCCTACTGGAAAACGTGACGGTACGTGCCGATGGCAGCGTAGATTTTGATGATGGTTCAAAAACTGAAAACACCCGGGTTTCCTATCCGATTTATCATATTGAAAATATCGTTAAGCCCGTGTCTAAAGCAGGACATGCGAAAAAGGTCATCTTCTTAACCGCTGATGCCTTTGGCGTTCTACCTCCGGTGTCTAAGCTGACGCCAGACCAAACCCAGTATCACTTCCTGTCCGGTTTTACTGCGAAACTAGCAGGTACCGAACGCGGTATTACTGAACCAACGCCAACCTTCTCTGCCTGCTTTGGTGCAGCCTTCCTTTCATTACACCCAACTCAGTATGCTGAAGTATTGGTGAAGCGAATGAAAGCGTCCGGCGCACAAGCCTATTTGGTTAACACCGGCTGGAATGGTACCGGCAAGCGCATCTCCATTAAAGATACCCGTGCCATTATCGACTCGATTCTGAACGGTGAAATCGAAAATGCAAAAACTATCCAACTGCCAATCTTTGATCTGGCAATACCAACCTCTCTACCGGGCGTAAATCCTGCGATTTTGGATCCGCGTGATACTTACGCCAGTGAAGCAGAATGGAAAGAGAAAGCGGAAAAATTAGCAGACCTGTTCGTCACTAACTTTGATAAATATACCGATACGCCAGCCGGTGCAGCACTGGTCGCGGTTGGCCCCAAAGTGGTCATTAACTGTTAGTTAAATAGAAAGGCACCGACTGGTGCCTTTCTTCTTTGTTAAAATTTGTTAAGACCTATTCCACCATCAAAAATGACTACTCATCAGATTTACTTTCCGTCAGGTAAATCTTAACGCTGAGCCCACCACGTTCACTGGTTCCCATCATGATCTCGCCGTCATGACCATCAATAATGCGACGCAAGATCGATAAGCCTAGGCCTGTACCGCTGATGCTACGAGCGCTATCACCTCGAACAAAGGGTTGGAATAGCATTTCTAACTGATCTTCAGGAATACCAGGGCCATCATCATCGACTTGAAACCACACCCGGCCCTCTTCCTTACCGCTGCTAACTTTAATCCAACCATTACCATAGCGGGAAGCATTCACAATCAGATTAACAATCGCGCGTTTAATAGAAAGTGGATGAATATTGGCAATCAACTCACCTTGATATAAATCGGTGGCAATATCTCGATCGAGCCCACTGGCAGACACCACTTCAGCCAGAATAATATTGATATCACCCGGTTCAGTACGCTGTTCTCTACCGGTACTCAGATAATCAATAAACTGCTCAATAATGGCATTACACTCTTCAATATCTTTATTAATCGACTCCGCCAGATACTCCTCTTTCGACCCCATCATCTCGGTTGCTAGACGGATTCGGGTCAGCGGAGTTCTGAGATCGTGGCTCACACCAGCCATCAGTATGGTGCGATCATTATCCAACTGCTTAACGCCGGAAGTCATGCGGTTAAATGCTCGGGTAACAGAACGTACCTCTGATGCACCATACTCTCGTAATGGTGGAGGCGTCATGCCCATCCCCACCTGCTGGGCGGCATGTTCAAGATCTGCCAATGGCCGGTTCTGAATACGAATAAATAGCCAAGCACCGCCAATGACCATCAGAATAATAGCCAAGGTATAACGAAACAGGGGGGCAAACTCGCCCTGACGTATCTCAGTCAGAGGAACACGAACCCAAACCTTAGGAGCAAACTCTGTCTTTAGCCACACAACCGGCGAGTGATTCCCTAACTGAATGCGAACCTCTGTCGGTCCATCAAGCTGCTGTGACATCTGCTTACTGAGAAAATCATAGCGCTGCGACCAGCGCAATCCACTCTCTTCTGCCGATTCATCCGTATGCAATGAAATCCCCAATTCTCGGTACATCTCTTGCTGGAATTGGGGAGGAATAATCAGGTAAGTTCCATCCTCAAGTTTTAAGCGATCGGTCGTTAACATCCGTACTTCATAAGCTAATACTTTATTAAACTGCTGAATACTTGGCAAAATGGCAAAGTTCAGCACAACAAAGTAGGTCGTCACCAAGCTGATAAACAGCAAGAAGATAATCAGTAATAAAGTACGTGCAACCGCACTGCGGGGAGGGAACCGCCAAAAAATCATGCAGCGCTACCGTCCGGCACAAAAACGTAGCCTAGTCCCCATACGGTTTGGATATAACGCGGGTGTGCCGCATCTTCTTCCACCATGCGGCGCAGGCGAGAAATCTGAACGTCAATAGAACGTTCCATCGCACTGTACTCACGCCCACGAGCCAGATTCATCAATTTATCCCGGGATAATGGCTCTCTCGGATGGCTTACCAAGGCTTTCAATACCGCAAATTCACCGCTAGTTAACGGCATTGGCTCCTCACCTTTAAACATTTCACGAGTGCCCAAGTTCAGCTTAAACTTACCGAATACGATAACCGCTTCTTCCTGTGATGGCGCACCAGGCAGTTCACTGGCCTGACGGCGTAACACTGCTCTAATTCGGGCCAATAGCTCTCTCGGGTTGAATGGCTTAGGAATATAATCGTCCGCACCAATTTCAAGGCCGACAATACGATCAACTTCTTCGCCCTTGGCGGTAACCATAATAATAGGTATCGGATTACTCTGACTGCGCAAACGGCGGCAAATTGATAGCCCATCCTCACCGGGAAGCATTAAATCCAGTACCATCAGATGGAAGGATTCCCGAGTTAATAAGCGATCCATCTGTTCTGCGTTTGCAACGCCACGTACCTGAAAGCCCTGTTCGGTAAGATAACGTTCTAATAGACTACGCAAACGCATATCGTCATCAACGACCAGAATCTTATGATTCTCTTGCATGATTTCGCTCCAAAGGTTTCCTGTGAACAGCTAAACTCAAATCTCAAAATAGGTTTAGCTGAGACAACACAATTTGCATAACTGACACGGGAAAATTGTTACAAAGATTAATCACTGTAAACTTGTGTCTGGTCAGCGCCATAACGCCTATCGGTTAACGCTTGTTACGAACCTCGTTAACCGACTTTAAAACAGTTTTATTCTTCAAAGGGTTGATAGCGAATATCCAATACCCAATAGCTAACTCGACCATTCGGTGTATCTACACTCACTTCATCATCCACTTTTTTACCAATCAGTGCCCGGGCCACCGGCGAATCGATAGATATCCATTTTTTTGCCGGATTAAACTCATCAGGCCCCACTAAACGGAAAACGTTAGTCTCTCCCTCTTCGTTTTCCACTTGAACCCAAGCACCAAAAAATACTTTACCTTCCTGCTGTGGGTTAGGGTCAACAATCTTCAGTATTTCCAGTCGCTTAGTCAGAAAACGAACCCGGCGGTCAATTTCACGCAACCGTTTCTTACCATAGATGTATTCAGCATTTTCAGAGCGATCGCCCATCGCGGCGGCTTCAGACACAGCTTGAGTCACGACAGGGCGCTCTTCACGCCATAAATACTTCAATTCCTTGTCCAGTGCTTCCCAGCCCTGACGGGTGATGTAATTACTTTTTGCCATTAGATTCTCTGCACTTCAAACTATTTCAAATTGTAGCTTAATCAGAATATTTTCACCTTAGTTTATAGTCATTCACCCAGCCTTGTGTCGGTTTCTTCTGGCATTTTTATTCAGTAATCCGTATAACGACTCTAATTTTTCACTCAGACAGATATAGGGTTTATGAATAATCTATTAAGTCGCACTATTGCCAATGAGCTACAGGTAAGACCTGAACAGGTCCTGTCCACCATTAACTTATTAGATGAGGGCAACACCGTTCCCTTTATTGCCCGTTACCGTAAAGAGGTCACTGGCGGGCTGGATGATACGCAACTCAGACAGTTGGAAACTCGATTGGTCTATCTGCGCGAACTGGAAGACCGCCGCCAGACGATTCTGAAGTCCATTGACGAGCAGGGTAAACTGTCTGATGAGCTGGCTTCTGCCATTCATGGCACCATGAGTAAAACCGAGCTGGAAGACCTCTACCTGCCTTATAAACCTAAACGCCGTACTCGTGGGCAGATCGCAATCGAAGCGGGTCTAGAGCCATTAGCTGATTCATTATGGCAAGACCCGCAACAGGAACCGGAACAAGCGGCGTTACCTTACGTAGACAGTGACAAAGGCGTGGCAGATGTCAAAGCCGCACTGGATGGTGCTCGTTACATTCTGATGGAGCGATTTTCAGAAGACGCTGGGTTACTCAGCAAAATACGGGAATACCTGTGGAAGAATGCTTATCTGACCTCTCGCGTGTTAGAAGGCAAAGAGCAGGAAGGTGCAAAATTCCGCGATTACTTTGCCCATCAGGAGCCCATTTCAAGTACCCCTTCCCACCGGGCGCTGGCTATGTTCCGTGGCCGCAATGAAAGTATTTTGAGTCTGGCACTGAATGCCGATCCGCAGCATGATGAGCCACCGCGTGAAAGCTATTGCGAACAAATTATTAGCGACCATCTGAATTTACGCCTGAACAATGCTCCCGCAGATAGCTGGCGTAAAGCGGTGGTTAACTGGACTTGGCGCATCAAAATTTTGATGCATATGGAAACCGAATTGATGGGCAGCCTGAGAGAACGGGCTGAAGATGAAGCGATCAACGTTTTTGCCCGAAATATGCAAGATTTACTCATGGCTGCGCCGGCGGGTATGCGGGGCACCATGGGCCTGGATCCAGGTCTGCGTACCGGTGTGAAAGTCGCCGTGGTAGATGCAACCGGTAAGCTGGTAGCCACCGATACCATTTATCCACATACCGGTCAGACAGCCAAAGCCGCCGCTATTGTTGCTGCACTCTGCATCAAACATAACGTAGAGTTGGTTGCCATTGGTAATGGTACGGCTTCAAGGGAAACTGAACGTTTCTATCTGGACTTGCAACACCAGTATCCGGAAGTAAAAGGCCAAAAAGTCATCGTTAGTGAAGCCGGTGCATCCGTCTATTCAGCTTCTGAGTTAGCCGCTCTGGAATTCCCTGACTTAGACGTATCTTTGCGCGGCGCAGTTTCTATTGCCCGTCGCCTGCAAGATCCGTTAGCGGAGTTGGTGAAGATTGAACCGAAATCCATTGGCGTAGGTCAGTATCAGCATGACGTTAGCCAAACGCTGCTGGCTCGCCGTCTGGATGCGGTGGTTGAGGACTGTGTAAACGCCGTTGGCGTCGATCTGAATACCGCTTCGGTTCCCCTGCTAACCCGCGTTGCCGGTTTAAGCCGGGTGATTGCACAGAATATTGTCGACTGGCGCAATACCCACGGTCGTTTCAATAACCGTAGCCAATTAATGGATGTTAGCCGCCTCGGCCCGAAAGCATTTGAACAGTGTGCGGGCTTCCTGCGTATTAATCAGGGGGATAACCCACTGGATGCCTCAACGGTTCACCCAGAAACCTATCCGGTGGTTGAACGTATTTTGCAGGCGACGCATAAAACCCTGCATGACTTGATGGGCAGCCCTGATGCATTGCGCGGTATAAAAGCGTCAGACTTTACCGATGAACGCTTTGGTGTACCTACCGTTACCGATATTCTGAAAGAGCTGGAAAAACCGGGCCGTGATCCACGCCCTGAGTTTAAAACCGCTAATTTTGCTGAAGGGGTGGAAACCCTGAATGATCTGAATATCGGTATGATTCTAGAAGGTACGGTGACTAACGTAACTAATTTTGGTGCGTTTGTGGACATTGGTGTGCACCAAGATGGTCTGGTACATATCTCTTCTTTGGCTGATAAGTTCGTGGAAGATCCCCACACCGTGGTCAAAGCCGGTGATGTCGTTAAAGTCAAGGTGATGGAAGTCGATCTGGACCGTAAGCGTATTGCCTTATCCATGCGGCTAGATGAACAGCCTGGGGAAGGAAGTAGCCGGAAATCAGCACCTGCCGATAACGATAGCAAGCCACAACGTCGCTCGGCGCCACAGAAGGCAAAACCAGCCTCCGGCGGCAACAATAACAATAGTGCGATGGGCGATGCACTGGCTGCGGCATTGAATAAAATGAAGCGCTGATAGAAATGTAATCAATTATCATGGCTGCCAATGAATAAATATTTTCTGACCGCAGCCGTGATTATTATTCCGTTTGGCATGAATCATTACCCTATGTAATCCTTGGGTTATTAACCTGTTAGATCAATAGTGATAACACATTCCACTTAACCACTTCTGAAATAAGCCTAATTTATTTTTTCGGCGGTTAAACGATAGCAACTCCACACACGTTCTTTTCTGACATACTGCAATACCTGTCAAATTAATCACAACATAATCAGTATGTTAAATTTATTTGCATTTTGATCAGCGCTTCAATTTTCCGATACTTTCTATTATGTCGGCCTAGATTGGTAGACAAAAGCAGTAATAATTATTTACGCTTAGTCAGCCACATAGTATTGTATACGAGAATCATTCTTAATAGCATTATTATTACGGACATGAAGCGTTGCGTAAATGACCGGATGACAAGGTTCATCCCGGGAAGCAGAATTTAGAACATCATTTATAGCTAAAGATCATTTCCCGATAAATCTTATATTGTTATAAACATGAGTTAAGGTTAACCAGAACGCTATGACTCCTCTACAACCTCAGTGCTCATACAAAATCACCGGGTTCGCACCTGAGATCAACCCTGCATATCGTCAAAAATTGTTATCTCTCGGGCTATTACCCGGTTCAGTATTCCGCGTTATTCGCGTAGCACCATTAGGCGATCCGATTCAAATCGAAACACCACGGGTGTGCTTAGTTTTGCGAAAGAAAGACCTGAATTTTATTAGGCTCGCACTGGTTGAATAACTTAAAACCAGTTCGGTAAATAGAAGTCTTACTCACTTTTATCTCTTTTTGGCTGAAAAATGAAACAACTTACTATCGGGTTAATCGGTAACCCAAACTCAGGTAAAACCACACTGTTTAATCAGCTTACCGGCTCGCGTCAACGCGTAGGCAATTGGGCTGGGGTCACTGTTGAGCGTAAGGAAGGCCATTTCAAAACCGATGACAGCCAGGTAACCTTGGTAGATTTACCGGGAACCTACTCGCTAACCACAATCTCTGAGCACACTTCCCTTGATGAGCAGATTGCCTGTCATTATATCCTGAGCGGAGAAGCCGACCTGCTTCTCAATGTGATGGATGCTTCCAATTTGGAACGCAGTCTGTATTTGACGCTTCAGCTGTTGGAGCTGGGTATTCCCTGCATTATCGCT
The DNA here is from genome assembly GCF_003096015.2 of Limnobaculum parvum. NCBI lineage: Bacteria > Pseudomonadati > Pseudomonadota > Gammaproteobacteria > Enterobacterales > Budviciaceae > Limnobaculum > Limnobaculum parvum. The sequence continues at coordinate 3,402,101 of NZ_CP029185.2, forward strand.
CTCAATATGCTGGATATTGCTCGCGATCAGCATATTGAAATTGATATTGAAGCCTTATCGAAAAAGTTAGGGTGCCCAATCATTCCATTGGTTTCAACCCGTGGGCGGGGCCTGAAAGAACTGAAGTCTGCGATTGACGGCCCGCAGCTAAATCAACATCAATCGCTAATCACTTACCCTGATATCATTGAAGATCAGGCGGCCAAGCTGGCTAGCCTGATGCCAGCCCAATTGCCAGACCAACAAACTCGCTGGCTGGCTCTCCAAATGTTAGAAGGTGATATTTATAGTCGATCGCTGTCCGGCGCGGCGGAAACCCAGCTACTGCAGGCCCGTTCTGTGCTGCAACAGCATTATCAGGAAGATCCGGGGCTAATCATTGCTGATGCACGCTATCAAACCATTGCCACCATTTGTCACGATGTGCATAACCTGAGTCAGGCACAACCGAGCAAGCTAACCCAAACTTTAGATAAAATCTTGATTAATCGCTGGCTTGGGTTGCCTATCTTCCTGTTTGTGATGTATCTGATGTTCGTGCTGGCCATTAACATCGGTGGTGCACTACAACCGCTGTTTGACGTTGGTTCTGCGGCCATTTTTATCTCTGGCATTCAATGGGTTGGTCACGCACTGAGCTTCCCTGAATGGCTAACAATTTTTCTGGCGCAGGGTGTCGGTGGCGGTATCAACACGGTACTCCCATTGGTACCGCAAATTGGCCTGATGTACCTGTTCCTCGCTTTTCTGGAGGATTCCGGTTACATGGCGCGCGCAGCCTTCGTCATGGACAAACTGATGTATGCGCTAGGATTACCCGGCAAATCGTTTGTTCCGCTGATCGTCGGCTTTGGTTGTAACGTGCCTTCCATCATGGGTACCCGTACTCTGGATGCACCACGCGAACGTTTAATCACGATACTGATGGCCCCGTTTATGTCCTGCGGTGCCCGATTGGCGATCTTTGCGGTTTTCTCCGCTGCTTTTTTTGGCAAAGATGGCGCACTGGTGGTCTTCTCGCTGTATATACTGGGTATCGTAGTGGCTATTCTTACCGGCCTAATGTTGAAATTCACCATTATGCGCGGCGAATCGACGCCATTTATTATGGAGTTACCGGTTTACCACGTTCCCCACTTCAAAAGCCTGTTGTTACAAACCTGGCAGCGTCTGAAAGGCTTCGTGTTGCGTGCCGGTACGGTTATCGTTATCGCCAGCGTATTAATTGGTGGTCTCAACAGTTTTTCATTTTCCGGCAAACCGGTGAATAACCTGAATGATTCGGCCCTAGCCTCTACCAGTAAAGTGCTGACGCCGCTGCTTCATCCTATTGGCGTTACTCAAGATAACTGGCAGGCTACTGTTGGCTTAATTACCGGTGCTATGGCGAAAGAAGTGGTGGTAGGTACCCTAAATACCCTGTACACCGCAGAGCAGATTACCAACAAGCCATTCGACTATGAAAACTTTAATCTGCTAACTGAGCTGGAAGGTGCGGTAATAGAAACGTGGGAAAGTCTGAAAGGTACTTTCACTCTCAGCGCATTAAGTAACCCGATTGAGGCCAGTAAAGGCGATGGCGAGATGGACGGCACCTCAATGGGCGTCATGAGCAGCAAATTTGGCAGTATTTCTGCCGCCTATAGCTACCTGATCTTCGTGTTGCTTTACGTTCCTTGTGTTTCAGTTATGGGGGCAATTGCCCGTGAGAGCAGTAAAGGCTGGATGATCTTCTCTATCTTCTGGGGATTGGATATCGCCTACAGCCTGTCAGCAGCGTTCTATCAAATAGCCAATTTCTCTGCTCACCCGCAGCAAAGTAGCGTGATTATTGCCGCCATTGTGATATTTAACCTACTTCTGATGTATGCCCTGTACCACTTACGCGATAGGGTAACCACCAGCATGCCGAAAGCGGCCCCAGAAGTTTGCTGTAAAAATAATAAAGCGGGGAATTGCCACTAAAATGGTCAGCTTAATTGCCATCCGTGATGCCGTTGCCCTACAAGGCATCGCGGAATTAAATCAGCTCAGCCGTCAGTTTGACCAACCTCCAGTGCTGATGCAGGCTATGCTAAAACAGTTGGAAACAATGGGAAGAATTGAACGGGTAGAAGCTGACAACAGTTGTCTGATAGGCAACTGTAAGGATTGTCCTGAAGGGAAAAAGTGCCTGACTGAAGCTTACAGAATCAAAAAGAATATCTCAGCCTGAATCAGTCCATTCCCTTCGTTACCCCATCCTCATTTTCTAGCGACAACGCCCGGATAAAACTCAGCAACTGATGACAAAACTCATCCGGATGAGAGATAAACGGTGCATGGGCCGCATGATTAATCAGAATCGAGCGGGATTGTGGCCATAATGCATCTAACTGAGGAATCATCCGTCTCGGTACTAACCCATCAAGAGAACCATAAATTCGTAGTAGAGGTATGGGTAAGTTAATCAATGCCTGACGCAAATCATTCTCTGCCAGCAAGTCCAATCCACCGTGCAACACACTAACTTCGGGCATCGGACAATCCAGCACCACTTGGTTTAATTTTTGGGCATCGTTTCTAGCATTAGGCGCCCCTAGCGTTTGTAACGCCATAAACTGAGCGACCGTTTGTTCAAAGTTCTGACTGAGCTGCACTTCAAAACCACGTAACACATCGGCTCGAATACCCGGCCACTGATCTTCATCGCTGGCACAAAAACAGGGGGAAGAAGCCACAGTAATTAAAGCCTGCATGCGCTCTGACGCCATTAAAGCTATTTTACTGGCAATCAGTCCCCCCATTGACCACCCGAGCCATACTGCCTGTTGAGGCGCATTCTCCAGCACAACCTCTGCCATCTCTCGTAAACTGAGTACACCGTATCCCTGACTACGACCATACCCGGGCAAATCCACCAGATGAAGTCGAAAATGCGGCGCAAGTCGGTCGGTAATGCAACCCCAAACCTCGGCATTCAGTCCCCATCCGTGCAGTAGCACAAGATCGATCTGACCTTCACCAAAAATCCGCCAGTAAAGAGATGTCATGAAGTAAAGTCCACTAAGCAAACCCGTCAGGGAAACCAATCAAGAGAAGATAACCTACTATGCCTTTTATCGATAGCCTATGCTGGCTCTGCCAGCGACCTCTAGCGATAGCTCACCACGGTATTTGCAGTATTTGTTTGAGCCTGTTACCCACATTACCTCACTGCTGCCATCGCTGTGGTTTACCCGCAGAACCACTATTATCATTCTGTGATGAATGCCAACGAAAGCCTCCAGCCTGGTCACAGCTTATTGCCGTCAGCGACTATAGCTATCCGATAAAATACTTTATCACCCGACTGAAATTTTATAGAGAGGATAAATATGTCCCTCTGCTTTCACGGCTGCTGCTTTTAAGGTGGCTCGATGCTCACCGCAACCAACAAATAGAACGCCCGCAACTATTGCTTACCGTTCCACTACACCATACACGCCATTGGAAACGAGGGTTTAACCAGACCGCGCTGATTGCCCATCGGCTGGTACGTTGGATCAACATTCCTTACCGAGAAGATATCCTTATCCGCCATCGCGCTACACCACCTCAACAAAGCTTAAAAGCCGAGCTGCGCCAGCATAATCTAACCAATGCCTTTTCCTGTGCTGGGGATATACGTGGCCTACACATCGCTTTGCTGGATGACATTGTTACTACGGGCAATACGGTGGCAGAAATCACCCATTTGCTATTACACCACGGGGCCGCTTCAGTACAAATTTGGTGTTTATGTCGAACCTTGAAGAGTGAGGGTAAATAGGCGTATTATATCCGACAAGAAAGGTCAACTACTGAGTATGTCATGATTACAATTACTGATTCGGCACAAACCCACTTTAAAAAATTACTGGCTAATCAGGAAGAAGGCACGCAGATCCGTGTTTTCGTGATTAACCCTGGTACGCCTACCGCTGAGTGTGGTGTCTCTTATTGCCCACCGGATGCGGTTGAAGCCAATGACACTGAGCTAAAATTTAATGAGTTCTCTGCCTATATTGATGAAATTAGCGCGCCCTACTTAGAAGATGCAATGATTGATTTTGTTACCGACCAACTGGGCGCACAGCTTACGCTGAAAGCACCAAACGCTAAAATGCGTAAAGTTGACGACGATGCACCTTTGATTGAGCGCGTTGAATATATGCTGCAATCACAAATCAACCCTCAGTTAGCAGGACACGGCGGCCGAGTTTCTCTGATGGAAATTACCGATGAAGGTTATGCCATTCTGCAATTCGGCGGCGGCTGTAACGGCTGTTCGATGGTGGATTACACGCTGAAAGAAGGCATTGAAAAAGAACTGCTCCAAAAATTCCCTGAGTTGAAAGGGGTTAAAGACCAGACCGAGCATGAGAGTGGTGAGCATTCTTATTATAAGTAATCGTTGAACAGGGGCCGTTGGCCCCTTTTTGATTCATTCAGAAAATACAGAAGATAAAACTATTCCACGTACGGTTGCTTTCTGACCGCAACATCCGCCAGCCATGCGGTGACTCGTTGTTTTTGGCTTTCGTCCAGCCACATGCCCATCTTGGTGCGACGCCAGATGGCATCATCTAAGTTATGTACCCATTCTTTAGCAACCAGATACTCTAGTTCTGCTTCATACAGACCGTGACCAAAGTCTTCGCCTAAATCTGTCAGGCTAGTTTTGTTTTCCAGAATCATCTGACTACGAGAGCCGTAAGTATGGGCATAGCGAATGGCTAAGCTAGCCGGTAACCAGCTATATTTACGGCGCAATGCTTCTGCATAACTATTACGATCGGTTCCCATTCCGCCACCTGGCAATATGCTGTTTTTGGTCCAGGCTGGGCCAATACCGGGGTAATAGTTAACCAGTTTTTCCATCGCATGCTCAGCCAGTTTACGGTAGGTGGTTAGCTTACCGCCAAAGACAGATAGCAATGGTGCTTTACCTGCATCGTCCGCCACTTCCAGCGTATAGTCACGGGTTACTGCCTGTGCTGAATCAGACTCATCATCACACAGTGGACGCACGCCAGAATAGGTCCAAACAATATCATCTTTAGCCAGTTGCTTTTTAAAATGATCGTTATATACCTTAAGCAGGTAATTCACTTCATTATCATCAATTTTTACATCAAGAGGATCGCCATGATATTCCACATCGGTGGTACCAATAATAGAGAACTCACCCAACCAAGGAATAACAAACACAATACGGTTATCCTCGTTTTGCAAAATATAGGCTTGCGACTCAGAATGCACCTTTCGCACCACGATATGGCTGCCCTTAATCAGGCGAATACCCCGTGGAGACTTAAGCTGTAGGCCATCATCATAAAATTGTTTTACCCATGGGCCAGTCGCATTAACCAAACCTTTCGCTCGCCAAGTCGATACTTCACCGCTGACTTCATCTCGAGCTTCAACCACCCAAAGATTCTCTTCACGCCATGCGCGAGTCACTTTGGTTTGGGTCCGGACTTCACCACCACGTTCAACCACTTCAAGGGCATTCAACACCACTAACCGCGCATCGTCTACCCAGCAATCAGAATATTCAAAACCGCGAGTCAGCTCAGGCTTTAACACCGAGCCAGAACCAAACTTTAAACCGTTACTGGCCGGTAAGCTGGTGCGCTTACCTAGATGATCATAAAGAAACAGCCCAGCGCGAATCATCCAAGCTGGACGCAAATGCGGCTGATGTGGCAAACGAAAACGCAGAGGAAAAGCAATGTGTGGTGCCAAGCGTAACAATACTTCGCGTTCAGCCAATGCTTCACTGACCAGACGAAATTCATAGTGTTCCAGATAGCGTAATCCGCCATGAATCAACTTGGAACTGGCTGATGAGGTAGCGCAGGCAAGATCTTTAGCTTCCAGTAGTAAAACGGAAAGCCCACGCCCGGCAGCATCCGCAGCAATACCCGCGCCATTGATCCCTCCGCCGATAACAATCAAATCTTTGGTTTCCATTTTATCTACCTCAGCATGCTCGAAAGAGCCTTTAATGTTCGAATTCGAGCATTACTGTAGATGAAAACAAACAAATTAGCCAGTAATTAACCAAATAAAAACATTAACGCGTGATAGCAATAACATTATATCCACAATAATATAAAGGTTAATTCAGGCTGTTCTTATGAACTGTTATATAATTAGCGTTACCATCAATAAGTGATATGCATCGTTTCTGGAGGGGCTATGAACAAATCTATGCTAGTGGGTATTGGCTTTGGAATTGCGATCGCATTAGGTATTACCGCCATTGCTTCTGATGGTATTAGCCTCTTTTCTACTCAGCCAAAGTATGCTGAGGTCGTTTCCGTCACGCCAGTTAAAGAAACCATCAAAACACCCCGTAAAGAGTGCCAAGATGTCACCGTAACCCATAAAAAACCGGTGAAAGACCAGCATCAAATTGCAGGTTCAATTCTGGGTGCCGTTGCCGGTGGAGTACTGGGCCATCAGTTTGGTGGAGGGCATGGTAAACAGTTAGCAACCATTGCTGGCGCAGCCGCCGGGGGCTATACCGGTCACGAAGTTCAGGGGCATTTACAGAACAGTGATACCTATGCCACTACAGAAAAACGCTGCAAAACCGTAGAAGAGACTTCAGAGAAAATTCTCGGTTACGACGTGGCTTACAAAGTCGGGGATAAACCGGGAAATGTTCGTATGGACCACCAACCCGGAAAACAGATCCCGCTGGATGATAAAGGCCAGCTCATAGTGACGGCACCTGTAGTTCACGCGAAATAAGGGGGTAACCTCAACGGGCCGTATAATCCAACAACCCTATTGGGCTATCAAAACTCACTTAGCACAGTTCCAACTTCACGTCATACTGTTTGATAATACTCATTACGCTGGCGGGTGGTTCTTCGTCGGTAAACAGATAGTCAATCAGCCCCATATTGCCTAAATTAACCATCGCATTACGACCAAATTTGGAATGATCGGTAACCAGCATCACACTGCGGGAATTTTCTATAATCGCCCGTTTGGTACGAACTTCATGATAGTCAAACTCCAGCAAGCTACCGTCCATATCAATACCGCTGATGCCCAAAATACCGTAATCCAGACGAAACTGAGAGATAAAATCCAACGTTGCTTCGCCAATAATACCGCCATCCCGGGAACGAACTTCTCCCCCGGCCAAAATCAAACGAAAATCAGGCTTGCTGGTCAACAGCGTTGCAACGTTCAGGTTATTAGTGACTACCCGTAAATTCTTATGGTTCAACAACGCATGAGCCACCGCTTCCGGTGTGGTACCTATGTCGATAAACAGCGTTGCACCGTCGGGAATATAACTGGCAACACGCTCAGCGATACGCGCTTTTTCCTCCAGCCGCATCACTTTACGATCGTGATAAGCCGCATTGACAGCCGAGCTTGAAGGCAGTGCGGCACCGCCATGATGGCGCTGGATTTTATTTTGATCCGCCAACTCATTCAAATCGCGACGAATAGTCTGTGGGCTTACACCAAAATGTTCTACCAGTTCTTCAGTACTAACATAACCATGCTTACGCACTAAATCGATAATAGACTCATGCCGTTGAATTTGTTTCACTTAGAGACCCTATACGCGTATATCCTTCGCGCCCTTTATGAGTGTTTATTAAGACCTTTTAGACGGTCGGGTATCCCACCATGCTAATGCCAGACCAACGACTAACCCACCCAAATGAGCGACATTGGCCACTGACATACCCAATATGCCAAACGCATCAAAATAGCCTGCAACTAACCACACAATCGCAAATACCATCAGAGAACGCTGTAAAGAGATGCCTCTTTCCGGTGCTCTCTCACCAGACAGCCAGCAATATCCCATCAGGGCATAAACCACTCCGGATAACCCACCAAATAGATGACCGCTAAATACGGCCTGTCCATAACCCGAGAGGATGGCAGACAGCAACGTGATTTCTAATAGCTTTCCTGTTCCCAATCGTTTTTCCAGTGGGCCACTTAGATACCACCACCACACCAGATTGAAAAGAATGTGTATCAGAGAAAAATGTAAAAACGCATGGGTTACCCAGCGCCATATCTGAATATATTGGCTACTGTCTGCCGGATAGGCAAGTATCTCCATTAATGCATCATCACCGAACAACTGCATCAACAGATAGACAATCACGCAGGCTGCAATCACGATAAACGTTAAAGGCCCCGCCTGATTTCTCAGCGTTGCCAATGTATCCGTTCGACGATAAGTAATATTGGCATCAGATCGCCCTGATTGCCAACTAGCAGCCAGATAGCGGGGATCGTTTGGATTATGCAGAAATTTACCCAGTTCCTGATGCGCCAATTGCTCAGATGCGTCATCAGCCAGCCATAGCTCTACTTGCTGCTGTTGATAGCGAATATCGATAGTCACATTTAGCGTAGCCATATAGTCAACAAAAGCTTGTGCCATACGGGGATTAGAAAGAACGATTAGCCGAACCATCCAGACTCACTTTACTATTAGTCAGATAATATAAAATTTAGCGTATCTATACCGATTGCCCTAATACATGCCGCCAAAGGTAATACACTAACGCTTGCGTAGACATAATCTACCACAACATCAGGGGATATATTAACAGGGCGAACCCCAAGCTAATAAATGAATAATGTAGAGAAACCCGTCAACAAGCGAAGAGTATATAACGCGGGGGAATAAAAAGATTTATCAGCAGGCTACCTTAAAAACAGTAGCCTAGTCGTTCACACAATCAGGAGGTGACCACCTGCTGTGGATAGTGGCGAGCCCAAGACTCGAAACCGCCTTCAATACTGTAAACCTGTTCAAAGCCCTGATGAACCAGATACTGTGCCGCACCACGGCTGCTAATGCCGTGATAACACATAACAAAAATCGGGTGGTTGAATTCAGTCTCTTGCATAAAGCGATTTAGGCTAGCGTCCGTTAAATGAATTGCTTCGGGAGCATGGCCTGAGTGAAAACTCTGTACATCACGAATATCGACCAGCGTTGCTTCACCCTGTTGCAAACGTAAAAAGGCATCACTCACACTGATAGTACTAAACTGTTCCATAATTTCGCTATATCATAGTAAAACACTCAACTATTATAACGAAATTTTCTGATTGTCGTCACCCTTTGGCTAACAAAATTTATGATTTTTATATCCCCAGCCCGACTCAACGGAGCCAACTAAAAGTCAGGCAAAATCGATGCCAATAAAAAGGTGGCTTTACGCCACCCTTTTTCAATTTCCAGTTGCCCCGAATCAGGCTTCAATTGCGACGCGAAGTTTTTTCATCGCATTCTTTTCAAGCTGACGCACACGCTCGGCAGAAACACCGTAACGATCTGCCAGTTCCTGCAAAGTTGCCTTGGTCTCATCATTATTGAGCCAACGGGCACGGATAATATGCTGACTGCGTTCATCCAGACCATTCATAGCCTGAGTCAATTTATCCGCGGCATCATTGTCCCAGTTTTCGTCTTCAATGCTTTCAGCAAAATCTGACGTTTTATCTTCCAAGAACATGGCTGGCGCAACGACGCTATTTTCATTTTCATCATCAGGAGAGATATCAAAAGCCATGTCCTGAGCCGCCATACGGGATTCCATCTCAAGCACATCTTTACTTGAAACCCCTAGCTCGCGGGCAACCAACTCCACTTCATCCTGATTAAACCAACCTAAACGCTGCTTAGACTTACGCAGGTTAAAGAACAGCTTACGCTGTGCCTTAGTGGTTGCGATTTTCACAATACGCCAGTTACGCAGAACGTATTCGTGAATTTCAGCCTTAATCCAGTGAACCGCAAAAGACACCAAGCGGACACCCACTTCCGGATTAAAACGGCGAACCGCTTTCATCAGACCAATGTTACCTTCCTGAATTAAATCAGCCTGAGGTAAACCATAGCCTGAATAGTTACGAGCAACGTGAACAACGAAACGTAAATGAGACAGAATCAGCTTTTTAGCCGCTGCCAGATCGCCGTCGTAATGCAGCCGTTCAGCCAGTTCACGCTCTTCATCCGCTGTTAACATCGGATAGGTATTGGCAGCCCTGATATAGGCCTCCAAGCTACCTTGAGGAACCAGAGCCAAAGTTTGCATTTCTTTAGTCATTCAAACCCTCTCATAGAGAAACTAATATACTGGTACGTTTGAACTGCATCTTTACAGATCTATCCGATTGATGCGTAAAGGTCAACCAATTGCATATTCGATAATTAGACTAATATCTCAGTCATAAGTTCACAATCTAGAGGATAAATCTTTTAACTCCATGATTGATAATACCAAAACAAGCACTGTGCCTTCAACATGTTCAATTTATGAACCAAACGTCTCCTAGTATACCAAAAATTCACTACCTCGGTGTAAATTGGCGTAAATGTCTGATCGTTGCTAACCAGGCCGCAACCCAGCCAATCATGGCGGCAATCACCAGTAATAACAGGCTTTCATCCCAGCCTAATCCGTTGATCGAGAATAGTGTTCCAAAAACTTTTGCCGTTTCTGCTACTGAAGCATCCAACGACCAAACCAGTGCCTGAGACATAATCAGCGAAAGTACTGCACCAAATAGTCCCAGCAACATACCGCCATTCAAAAATGGTCGCAAAATAAACCCGTCGGTTGCACCAATCAGTTTCATAATGCTGATGGTCTCCCGACGGCTGAAAATATTGAGCCGTACGCTATTACCAATCACCAAAAACACCGCAACAATCATCAATATGGCGATGGTACCGGAGATATTCCCCACCAGATGCGTCAAGGCTGACAAGCGCGAGAACCAGCTATCATCGGTTTTCACCTCAGTGACACCCTGAATCTGCCCTATATTGTCTCGTAGCTTAACCAATGCATCAGAGCCAAGAAAATCGGCTTTCGGAGAAACAATCACCAGCGCAGGTAGCGGGTTATCGCTCAACATATCCAGTGCAGAACCAAACCCAGACCACTCACGGAACTCACTCAGCGCGCTATCCCGTGACACGTAGTTAATACTATTGACGCCATCCAGCCCTTTAATCTGAGTACTGATGTCATCAGCCGCTTTATCATTAAGTTTCTTGTCCAGATACACCGTAATTTGTGGCGTTGGATACCATTGGGATGCCGCAGAATTCACGTTTTTCCACACCAAGTAACACAGGCTGGGTAGCGTTAACGAAATGGCAATCACCATCACCGTCATAAACGTAGCTAACGGCTGGCGCAGCATATCAACCAAAGTATTATTCCAGGCATAGCGCCACTGTTCACGCCATCCCCCTGTACTACGAGTGGGTATTTTAGCCGCTGGCTTGGCTTTTTTAACCGGTGCCTTATTCCCCCGCATAACTTTCTCCTCCACTCAGTCGCCCATGACTCAGCGTCAATATCCGGTAGGAGCGGCTAGAAATCAGCCCGGTATCGTGGGTCGCCATCAGTACGGTTACGCCAGCGCGATTAAACTCTTCAAACAGACGTAATATGCCAGCCGATAACTCATCGTCCAGATTTCCCGTTGGTTCATCGGCCAATAGCACTGCGGGTTTATTCACCACCGCACGAGCAATACCAACACGCTGCTGTTCACCGCCAGACAGTTGTATCGGGAAACACTTTGCCTTATCTAACAAACCGACTTTATCCAGCGCAGCAGAGGCGCGACGGCGAATCTCTTCCGGACTGGTTCCGCAGATAATCAACGGAAGCGCGACGTTGTCGTACACCGTGCGATCCGCCAGCAGGTTATGATCCTGAAAGATCATGCCAATCTGACGTCGTAAAAAGGGAACTTCCGCAGACTTTAATCGGCTGACATCATGACCAGAAAACCAGATATGCCCTGTACTTGGACGTTCAATACCACAAATCAGTTTGAGCAGCGTACTCTTCCCTGCACCGGAATGACCGGTTAAAAAAGCCATTTCGGCCTGCTGCAGATGGAAGTTCACTCCCTGTAACGCCTGCTGTCCACCTAAATAGGCTTTACTGACTTGCTCAAAACGAATCATCGTTTTAATCCTCTCGGGCAAAAAGCGCCTCTATAAAATCATTGGCTTGGAAAGGCCGTAAATCTTCAATACCCTCTCCTACGCCGATATAGCGAATAGGAATACCAAATTGATCAGCCACCGAGAAAATCACCCCCCCTTTCGCCGTTCCGTCGAGTTTGGTCAAGGTGATACCGGTTAAACCAATAGCTTCATTAAATAATTTTGTCTGGCTGATGGCATTTTGGCCGGTGCTGGCATCAATGGTCAGCATAATTTCATGAGGCGCATTTTCATCCAGCTTTTTCATCACCCGCACAATCTTTTTCAATTCTTCCATCAGGTGAGATTTATTTTGCAAACGCCCAGCAGTATCGGCGATCAGCACATCAATACCCCGAGACTGCGCTGCCTGAATAGCGTCAAAAATCACTGATGCGGAATCAGCACCGGTATGCTGGGCCACAACCGGGATCTTATTGCGCGTGCCCCATACCTGCAACTGCTCAACGGCGGCGGCACGGAAAGTATCACCTGCGGCTAACATCACTGATTTTCCCTGATCTTGGAACTGACGGGCCAGCTTACCGATGGTGGTGGTTTTTCCAACGCCATTAACACCGACCATCAGAATCACAAATGGCTTATGAGCGGTAACGTCCAGCGGTTGCTCAACGTTTTTCAGAATGTCAGCCATTTCCTCTTTCAGTTTACCGTACAGGGCTTCGGCATCTTTCAGATCGCGACGGCTGGCGTGCTCAGTCAGGGAGTTAATAATTTTACTGGTGGTGGTAACACCCACATCGGCAATCAGCAACTGCTCTTCTAACTCTTCAAACAGTTCATCATCAATGCGTTTACCGCGAAACAGACTGATAAAACCGGAACCGAGATTTTGCTTGGTCTTTAACAAGCTGCGTTTCAGACGCGCGAAAAATCCCTCTTTGGTCGGCCTTTCCTGCTCTTGCTGAAGCTGTTCTTCTTCCAACTGCTCAAGAATTTGTTCTGGATCTTCGCCATCGATGCGATCGGATTCAGCCAGTAGCGCCTGTTCAATTTCGTCATCCAACTCGGCGTGAGAAAGCTGAGGTTCATCGACAATGTCGGTATCCTCAAACTCCGCTACGGCATTGGCAGTCAGTGCCTGCGCGACTTCATCATCCGTTGCGGTCAATTGTTTTTCACTGGCAGGCTCACCGACGATCTGAAACTCATCGGCCTGTGGTTCCACCCACGGTGTCAGCGCATCATCATAAACCGGTGGTGTGGCATCAGACTCTGCGGTTTGTGACAGATCCAGATCCGGCGTCACTTCTGAAGAGGGATCCTGCTTCAGTTCATCACTGTAGTTGGTTTCATCAGATGGGTTAGCGGCATCCACTTCTTGTGGATTACTCTGTTCCATATCGTTTTGTAATTCATCATCTTGCTTAGATTCTTCATCCTGTCGGTTGAAGCCTAACCAGGAAAATAAACCGCGTTTTTTATCTTTTGCCATGTTGTAAAAACAACCTCCACCCTAGTATTACGCACGCTGTCATTAAATTAAGTTTAACACTCATCAGGTAACGATAGATATCAATTCACTATCCGATTTCCCCGCTGTTGCAAGAGCGACGCATTTTAACATTCCATCAGACAAAATCATTCAATCCTCGTGCCGGACTACTCGGAAATTGTCAGACGTTACCCTTTAATCAACTTTCTCCGCCAAATGCGTAAACCAAATACATTGATATACAAACCCGCCATGATCAAAAATGCGCCCAGTAGCTGTAATGACGTTAGCTTTTCGCCCAATAGCAGCGCGGAACTTGTCATGCCAACCACCGGCACCAGAAGGGAGAGCGGCGCAACCCGCCAGGTTTCGTAACGCCCAAGCAAAGATCCCCAAATGCCATAACCAATAATGGTCGCCACAAACGCCAAATACACCAGCGATAAAAGCGTGATGGTATCAATCTCAATCAGACTCTGTAGCATCAAACCAGGCCCTTCGAAAAGGGCGGATGCCAGCAGAAATGGAATAACCGGAATCAGCGCACTCCACACCACCAGCGACATAACGGCAGGGCGCGCTTCATGTTGCATAATCAATTTGTTAAAAATATTTCCGCTAGCCCAGCTAAAGGCAGCCCCCAGCGTTAGCATAAAACCCAGCATGGTCACATCCTGACCATTGAGGCTCGCTTCCACCAACACCAATACACCTATCACCGCCAGTGCAATACCCGCAAACTGTTTAGCCTGCAGACGTTCATTAAACACAGAAGCGGCAATGATGAGGGTAAAAAATGCCTGAGATTGCAGCACTAATGAGGCCAATCCGGCAGGCATTCCAAACTTGATAGCGCTAAATAACAAGGCAAATTGACCAAAACTGATAGTCAGCCCATAACCCAGCAGTAGCCGGAACGGTATCTTTGGACGCGCTACAAATAGCAGTGCGGGAAAGGCCACCAGCATAAAACGTAATCCTGCCAGCAACAGCGGCGGCATATTGTGGAGACCCATTTTAATCACCACAAAGTTAAAACCCCACACCACCACCACTAATAACGCCAGCAGTCCATCTTTGCGTGTCATACCCTTCCTCACGAACTCGTCTATTTTTATAAAAGAAACCACGTTAACCAAAAAATCCCTTACGGGAAAGGTCATTTATTAACATAGAAGTGAAAAGTACACTATGATACGTAACTCGCAATACAACTTTGTAATAGCGTGATATCTCTGACTAATTAATAAAACATACCCTAAGTTATATGCTTGGCAGGAAAATGCTCTCAACCATCACGCGCTCAACCGTTGCATTATTAGCATCATCGCTGCTTTTAACCATCGGCCGTGGCGCAACATTACCGTTTATGACCATCTATCTGACACGGCGTTTTGCCATGTCCGTTGATGAGATCGGGCTGGCAATGACCATTGCGCTAACAGTCGGCGTGGTGTTTAGTCTCGGGTTCGGTATCTTGGCCGATAAGTTTGATAAAAAGAACTATATGCTGCTGTCCATTCTGGCATTTATCGGCGGGTTTGTCGCAATTCCTCTGGTTGCTCAAGTAGAACTGGTCATCTTCTATTTCGCGCTGATTAACTGCGCCTACTCGGTTTTTTCTACTGTGTTGAAGGCTTATTTTTCTGATGTACTTGGGCCCAGTGAGAAAGCAAAAATCTTTTCTCTCAACTACACCTTTTTGAATATCGGCTGGACCGTTGGCCCGCCATTAGGCACGCTGCTGGTTATGTACAGTATCAATATGCCGTTCTGGCTGGCGGCTTGCTGTGCTGCATTTCCACTGGTATTCATACAGCGTTATGTCGAGCGAGTTCGTATCGATATGCGCTCAGAGAACAGCGTTGCTTGGTCTCCTTCAGTATTATTACGCGACAGGGCACTGCTTTGGTTTACCCTCTCCGGGATACTGGCGGCGTTCGTCAGTAGATCGTTCGCCTCCTGCATTTCTCAATATATTTTGGTGGTCGCTGACAGCGACTTTGCCGAGAAGGTGGTCGCCGTGGTACTACCGGTAAACGCCGTGGTGGTAGTCACCCTGCAATATGCAATAGGCCGTCGACTCTCCGAATCTAACATCCGCCCCTTAATGACCATCGGTACCTTTTGCTTTGTTCTTGGCCTGCTGGGCTTTATGTACTCAGGCAACAATCTGCTCTTTTGGGGGCTTGCGGCGGCGGTTTTTACCTTTGGTGAACTCATTTACGCGCCGGGGGAATATATGTTAGTCGACAATATAGCCCCACCGGGAATGAAAGCCAGCTATTTTTCTGCTCAGGCGTTGGCTTGGCTGGGGGCTGCGGCCAATCCACTGGCAACCGGTGTGATCCTGACTACGTTACCGCACTGGTCACTGTTCATCATTCTGATCGTCGGAATTGTGCTGGCTTGGCTATCGATGCTGCGAGGTATGCAGGTAACACCTTGGAACCGTGCATAACAAACCCACGGATAGACATCAGCCGTGTAGAACATGACGGTCAATAATGTGCATTTCTAAATATCACAGGCTATCGCTATAATAGCCGTAGAATAATCAGTCACCGTCAGTCAATAGCAGAGCGTATGAGTAAGAAACCACAGCCGCAGAAAACCGGACAAATACGAATCATCGGAGGCCAATGGCGAGGCAGAAAGCTTCCTGTGCCTGATAGTCCTGGGTTACGCCCTACGACCGATCGGGTGCGTGAAACGCTGTTTAACTGGCTGGCTCCAGTATTGGATGAAGCTCGATGCCTTGACTGTTTTGCCGGCAGCGGCGCATTAGGGTTTGAGGCACTCTCCCGTTATGCGGGAAAAACGGTGCTGCTGGAGTCGGAAAGATCGATTGCCCAACAGTTACAACAAAACCTGCAACGGCTGAATTCCGATAAAGGTCAGGTGATCCATACCAATGCCCTTCAGTGGCTGGCTCAGGCCGGTACGCCGTTTGACGTGGTGTTTCTCGACCCGCCCTTCCGCCGTAACTTACTGACTGAAACCTTCACGCTACTGGAACAACAGGGCTGGCTGGCTAACGAAGCTTGGATTTATGTAGAAGCTGAAACAGAACATGCCGTTAGCGATGCTCCGGCTAACTGGCATCTGCATCGTGAAAAAACGGCCGGACAGGTAGCTTATCGGCTGTATGTTCGACGAGCTCCCTTTCTCCATGAACCGCAGGAAATGAATAATGATTAAACAACTATTTATCAATCTGGGCCGCCTGCTAATGCTTGGGGTCTGGGGAATCCTGCTGTTAAACCTGTTTCAGCCGTTCCCCAGCCCGCTGAAATACTTTATGCACGTGGCGATGGTATTTATGTTCTTTATGCACGGGTTACAGTTGATGATGCTCAAATCTACGCTGCCTAAAGACGGCCCTAAGCTCACGGCCTCGCAAGAATTTACTATTTTCGTCTTTGGTGTATTTGAATTGCTGGCATGGCAGCAGAAGAACGACAAGAAGTAGTTTCTGATGTCCCCAGCGTCCACCATTTCAATGTGAGAGGCCGGGGAAAGCCATCACATGATTATTTCCGTTACTCATTCCGCGGGCAATCTCTGGGCGCGTTATCGGAAAAAGTCATCAACACAATCGTTCCATTCATGGCCTAAAACTGACCATTCACCACTAGCCGCTGGCGGAAAACCACTCCGGCAGTACCCCTGTTTACCATCGAAATCAAATACCGCATGCGGATAGCCATTTATCAGCAAAACACATTTTCGGCTATCTTCTGACCATCCGATTTTAACCTCAGAAGGAATATGACCATCAGATACATCTGACGCATTATAAATATGCACCGCATCTTTAATTGGATTACCTTCCAAAGACTCATCAAGTGCATAAAAATAGCCAGTCCCACCGTCATCTTCGAACACCGTCACGAATGTCCCGTCAGGCGATCGACTTTCAATCACCTGAGCCTCTCCGATGATTAGTTGAGCCTGCATCGTCACTAAAACTGTCATATATTATCTCGTAAAAAATTAGCCATATGCGTTTACCAAAAACAGTAAAAGAACTATTCGCTAACCTTACGGATCAAATAGCGATACGGCAGTTCATCCGTAGAAGATTCCAGCAGTTCATGGTCCATAAACCGACAAAAACCGGGAATATCACGCGTCGTCGCAGGATCATCAGCCACAATCAGCAGCGTTTGACCGGCATCCATATGACGAACGGCTTTACGCACCATCATCACAGGCTCAGGACAACGCAATCCTAACGCATCAAGGGTTTTATCAGGATTATCAAATAAATCAGTCATTAAGTTCTCAAGTCACTTTATCAATACCACCAATAACGTGGCTAGTTTAATACGATAAGCCCCCAGTGCAAATCCACTGAGTAAAAATCTGTTACCTTCCTGCAAAGGTATAAGCCATGAGATAAGCAACAAAACTGACGAAAGCCAATCGAAAGAAGAGATTTACAGGCTGGCAGATGAGTTTTATCCACATCACCATTGCATTCCCCTCTCAACTGAGTATCATCTCCACCTCGCAATAAACCGCGTATAATTTATTCACTATTTCATTTAATGCATAGGTTGGGTTCCCTTACCCCAACAGAGTGTTGATACTCATTTAAAAAGGCTACTATCATGTTTAATTTTTCTCCGCAGCAGCGGCTAAAAGCGCTGTTCTGGCTATCGTTCTTCCATATTTTGATTATTGCCTCCAGCAATTATCTGGTTCAATTACCGATTAATATTTTCGGTTTTCATACCACTTGGGGCGCATTTACTTTCCCGTTCATCTTTCTGACCACCGACCTCACCGTCAGGGTATTCGGCGCGCCATTGGCACGCAAAATTATTCTGGTGGTCATGATACCGGCACTGGCCATCTCTTATCTGTTATCTACCCTATTTTATGATGGTACATGGCAGGGCTATCACGCGATTTACAGCTTTAATCTGGTGGTTGCCAGAATTGCCATCGCCAGCTTTATGGCCTACGTACTGGGGCAGATTCTGGATATCTATGTATTTAACCGCCTGCGCCAGCTAAAAACGTGGTGGATCGCTCCCAGTATCTCTGCCGTTTTCGGCAACCTGAGTGATACCATCGCCTTCTTCTCTATCGCATTTTATAAGAGCAGTAACACCTTTATGGCCGAGAACTGGGTGGAAATTGCGCTGGTGGATTACGCCTTTAAACTGATTATCTGTGCGCTGTTCTTCTTGCCAATGTACGGCCTTCTTTTGAATGTGCTGCTAAAGCGATTGGTTCAAGTAAATACCCCACCGCAACTCCAACACGGCTAAGTGCAGGATAAAATTTGGCGGAAAAGCGGTAGAAATGATATTTTTAGGTCCTGTTAACTAAATCTGGAAAGCATTTGCTTATCAATGTTAAGGAAGTACCATGCAAAAGTTAGTCAAAATTGTAGGAGTCTGTTTGTTTGCCGCCAGCCTTATGGCTTGTGATGGTAGTAAAGATCAACCGGCAGCAACCGGAAGTGGTACTTCAGCAGAACAAATCGACGAGGCCAGCGTATTAGGTGGTAAGGTCAGCTTCACCGTTCCAGATGGCCTGCAAGATCAGAGCGGTAAGAATACTTCCCAAATGACCAATATGGCGGTATATGCCGATAATGCCGCCCAGAAAATGCTGATTATTATCAGCAGTTCAATGCCGGATGACGTCTTGGAAAATTTGATGACTCGCATGGAAGCACAGCAGAAAATGCGTGATGCCGATCTGGCCATCGTCAAAAAAGAAGAAGTTACTGTTGATGGTCAAAAGCTTCAGCGTCTTGATACCGTTATTCGTATCGACGGCAAGAAAAACTACTCATCCACCCTACTGGGTCAGATTGATAAGCAACTGTTGACCATGCAGCTCACCTATCCGATCGAGCAGCAAGCAGATGCTGAGAAAGCGATGAACCAGTTCATCAGTTCACTGAAAATCAAACCATAATATTGCCCATTTCAGCGCAATAAAAAAGGGGCAGCCCATCGGCAGCCCCTGATAACAACGCCATCTCTACAATGTCCCGTCATCGAATAACGCAATTATATTGAAACTACTGACAACGAATAAATCAGCCCCTGCGAATATTCCAACCGTAAAAACAGTGTGCTTGCTCCAATCAGCTACGGAACGCGCTGTGCCATTTTAAGGTACCGAACTATCAAACTTTGTCATCAATCTGATTATATTCGTCATTTATTCTGCTAATGCCTGAGCCAGTAGGGTTATCGGATGCTCGCACTTCTTACTGGTGGACATCTCGATTTGCCACTTACAGGTTTCACAATCGGACACTACAAAATCAACGCCGCTTTCCTCAATTTGGCGAAACAGCGATGCGCCAATCCCTTGCGATGTTTCATAGTTCTCTTTCTTAAAACCATAAGTCCCGGCGATACCACAGCACTGAGATTCCAACACAATTAATTCAACCCCAGGAATTCGCGCCAACAGCGACAGGGTATATGCCGTCCATCCCATTTTCTCCATATGACACGGCGTATGATAGGCAATACGCATCGGAGTATGTTTCAACTTAAGCGCTCGCCCTTCAGACAACAGGCGATAGAGATAACGTGTCGCTAATTCAACCTGTTCACGCACCGGAGAGGTATCAACCCCTAATAAATGCGGATATTCATCCCGCAGCGTAAAAGTACAGGTGGAGGAGGTGGCTACCACGGGAATCCCCTTACCGATCACCGCATCAACTAACGACTCAGCATTCACCTTAGCCTGCTTTTTAGCCTGATTGATAAATCCATTGGCAATCAGCGGAACACCACAGCACTTCTCTCTTTTCAACAATTGCACACCAATGCTCATGGCGTTAAACACCCGTACCAGATCTTTCCCCAACTGCGGATGGTTATAATTAACGAAACAGCCGTGGAAAAAGGCAATCTGCTCATCAAACTTCTGCTGCTCTGCCGCCTGTTTGCGGTACCAGTGACGAAAAGTACCAAAAGAGTACTTCGGTAACTGGCGACGATGGTCAATTTTTAGTGCACTATCCAACAGTTGCTTAACCGGTTTCAAACCCACGGTCGCATTGACGATGGGAGCAAAAGGGGTGGAAAGGGTACCCATCAAATCCGTATTACTGAGAATGGCATCACGCAGCTTGAACTTAGGCCTGCTGTAATTAATCCGCGCTCGCTGGATAATATCGCCAATCTTCACATCTGACGGACAGGCAACCTCACAGCGTTTACAGTTGGTACAGTATTTCAAGGCTTCATCAAACAACGAAGGATCTTTTAAGCGTAAGCGCTCACCGTCTGGCCCGGCCTGCTTCGGCCCCGGATAGTCAGGATTCACTTTTGCCACCGGGCAATAGGTAGTACAAGCGGTACATTTAATACAGTTCTCAAAACTGTTATCCGTTGTCAGGCTCATGCTGCCACCTCCGACAGGGCAAGGATCTGTTCTGCGGCATATTGTGCCGTCACTAGAGAAACGCCTGCTCCACAGCCTTGCGATATCGGATCATACCCCCCAATACCGCACCGATAATATAGAGATTATTTAGAGTCTGACCCGCTACCGTGCCGCGCAGTTGGCTATCGGTTTTGACACCAAAGCGCAAATAGGGCTGAGGGGAAAATAGACTTTCCTGCGTCCAATCGGCGCGCTGTGCGGCATCATAAACATCCAAGCCAAATACCGGCTCATAAATACGATCAAACTCGGCAATTAAACCGTTACTAAAAAAACTTCCGCTGGCTAATACCACCTGCTGGGCAACCACCGGAATATCCGTATGATTACGGGTATAAATACGCGTCACTCGTTGCCCTTCTGTTTCGGCACGCAGCACCGCATCACCCGGCATAAACTGACCACCCAACCGTTGAAAACGGCGGCGTAACGCCAGATGCATACGCATACCCAGTAATGAAGGCGGCAGCGTGGGTACCAGCATAATTGGTTTGCCTACTCTCTGGCGTAGCAGGGTGATCGCATCCTGATTCTCCAAGCCAATACAAGCCGGCAGAATCAGCGCTTCCGCATCATTCGACAAACGAATCAGCTCTTCCGCCAGTAATTCCGTGTTTTCCGGCAAATCGAGCACTCTCGCAATATTAATCGCGCGGAACTCGCTGGGGTTGTTACGTAAGCGATCCAATGCCGGAACGTGCAGGTAATCCGTTGTAACCTCAATACCTTTATCACTCAAAGAACCTGCGGCCAGCTGAGGTTGGAAATCCAGAAAACCCTCAATACCCACAATGGCGATCTTTTTCCACGGCAATGGCTGTTCTAGTGGGGCAACCGGTACTTCTGTAGGACTTAGCCAAGTCGCGCGCAGCGTACCTAACGGAGTAACGCGCAGGTGGTTCTGTTCGATATCGCCGTGAAACTGCAAGCCGCAATCCGTCAGTAAACGCCGGGCTTTCGCAACCATTTTGCTGACAGATTCCGCGCCTAACAGAGAATAGGGATGTTCCGGCGCTCTTACCGCCAGTTCGGCCAACTCAGCCAATGGATGGCTAATCATTGAACCATCCGCCCGATAGCTAAGAAAATCCAGAGAACCGGAGGAAAAATGCATCGCACTCTGCCCAGCACTGATAATCGCACAGCGCTTGCCCTGCTCTGCCAATCGGATACCGCAAGTTAATCCCGCTAGGCCGCCACCAATAATTGCCACATCAAATTTCATCATTCTTCTCCACCCCGGACGGAGCATCCAAACCACACAGCCCCATGTAAACCCAGTTGGTAAATTCGCTTTCGCGCAACGCATCTCCCCATGCAATCGGCCTGACACCTTTCCACCGTTCGTTCAGGAACGTCGATAATTGCGTCAACGACTGCTGAGGAGAAGAGACATTAAAACGGCTCAACAGTCCGGCAGCCCGACAGGCGCATAGCTCCCCTTGGCAGGTTCCCATTCCCACGCGAGTACGACGACGTAGGTCAATCAGATTGTTTACCGTGAGCGAGTCCACCGCATAGCGCACCTCTCCCGCCGTCACCGCTTCACATTCACACACCAAACTATTATCTAAGCGACCGTTAGCGATAAGTTGAGTCGCCCGATCGCCGTGGCGATAAACGGCAGAGCCGCGAATGGTTGAGGGTAAAGAGATCACTTTACGTAGCGTTTCTTCAGCAGAATGACGGGAACCCGGCAGCGCCTCTTCGGCAGTGGTACATTTGGCGCTGAGCCCTAACTTTTCACAGACTTTATCTGTCGCCCATTCCGCCATCAGACGATAGGTCATCAGCTTACCGCCGGTAATGGTAATAAAGCCTTCCATACCATCGCGTACTGCGTGATCCAGTAGCACAATACCGCGGCTCACGTTACGGCCAGAAGGATCGTCATCACGGGCAATCAATGGACGAACACCGGCATACGCACGCAGAATACGCGTTTTCGCCATTCTAGGTGAAAGTTTGGTCCCTTCACGAATCAGAATGTTTACCTCTTCAGGAGTGACAATCATGTTATCTATCCGATCGTAAGGAATACGCGTTGAGGTAGTGCCAATTAATGAAATGGTATCTCCCGGCACCAGAATATCCGCATCAGCAGGCTTGCGGCAGCGGTTGATCACCATATTGTTAATACGGTGTCCCATAATTAATAAGGCACCTTTCGCCGGGAACATCCGCACACGCAAATCAGCATATTCCGCAATATGTTGCCCCCAGATTCCCCCCGCATTCACCACAATCGACGCATAAAGCTCTTTGGTCTCTTTTTTGTAATGATCGAAAACTTTCACGCCGGTCACACGGTCGTTATGGCGGATCAGGCCAATCACTTCATGGTAAGTCAAAACCTGTGCACCGTGCTCCCTCGCATCCAGCATGTTGGCGGCTGTTAAGCGAAAAGGATCAACGGTGCCATCCGGTACACGTACAGCCCCCAACATCATTGGGTTAGCGGAAGGTTCTAGCCTTAAGGCTTCTTTTGGATCCAGCGCCTGAGCATTGATGCCTGCCTGTTGGCAGGCATCAATAAAAGTCGACTGAAACCCAATATCATCTTCTGGCAAGGTTAAAAACAGGCCATCAGTGGGTTCCACACAGTGACGAGCGATGCGCTTCAGGATCATGTTTTCTTCGATACATTCACGGGCAGATTCTGCATCAGTTACCGCATATCGAGCTCCGCTATGCAATAAGCCATGATTACGTCCTGTCGCACCGGTGGCAATATCATGGCGCTCCAGCAAAATAGTTCGCAATCCACGACGAGAACAGTCACGGGCGATACCCGCACCGGTTGCGCCACCACCAATAATGATGACATCCATCTCTGCTGGGGAAAAACCGCTCATCATCAATGACTCCTGATCCTGTATTGCTTATATAAGGAATATCTCATCCTGCTATTTACGCACAGTTTTAAATCAAAATGTTTGATAAGGAGCAAATTCGAACGAAAATAAAATAAAAACGCTCATAAAGGAATATTAATGTGAGAGATATCACAACAACCCTATAAATTAAGCGCAGTAAGTGTTAAAGAAGTGATGGATTTCGCGTAAAACAAGAAAAAAACGATATCAATCGTGTTTTATCACATGCTATTTGTTAGTAAAGGAATAACACCATGAGCGATAAAGAAAATAACATGAAAATATTAACCATGATCAGCGAAAACAAACACAAAGCAGCAATGCGGGCTAAACAAGCGACAGAATAATCATGAGTTAAATACTGTCGTCGGAGCAAATCGTCGACGGTGCAAAATAGAAAACAATTCGACCAGCACAAGTGCTGGTCGAAATTTAATACGTTATGTCACTCAGCAATTATAAATACAGCTTACGCAAATAGTGCATCACCGCATCATCCACATTGCTGCCAATCACTTCCAAGTGGGGTAGCGCCTGCTTTAAGCGCGGAGACGCATTTTTCATAATGCAGCCTTTGCCCGCCATCGACAGCATCTCTTTATCATTCATGCCATCGCCAAAGGTAATACAGTCTTTCAGCTCATAACCGAGAATACCGGAAACGTCCTGCAACGCATGTCCCTTAGACACCCCCGCCCCCATGACTTCCAAACAGCTATCAAGAGAGAAACTGACATTAACCTGGCCGTGCCAGCGATGGTTAATCGTCTCTTCCAAACGCAGCAACCGTTCATGGTCAGTACAGGTATAAAAAACCTTACATATACCGTCGGTTGCCAGCGAATTGGGTTCAAACAGCTTGTAACTAAAATCAGACTCTTTATGGTATTTTTTCAGCTCTTCACCACTTTCGCGATTGGTTAGCCAATCATCGTTACGATAAACGTGGGTTTCAATATCCGCACAGTCATTCACCATGCCGAAAAGCTCGTAGGCAATCTGTTCATCCAGATTATGGCTGAAAAGCAGCTCACCCTGCCCATTGTGCACCCGGGCACCGTTAGAGGTGATCATATAGGATTCGATCCCCAGCCCATCACGAATTTGCCCAACGTCTACATGGTGACGACCGGTAGCAAAAATGAAATTAACACCGTGTTGAGAAATTAACTTCAGCGTCTCTTTCGCGAAGGGGGACAGCGTATGGTCTGATTGCAGTAAAGTACCATCAAGATCCGATGCAACGATTTGATACATATTGAATGACTAACCTCTGACTAAAATTATGTTTATTGGTTTGACGATCAATACCGGTCGAAAAAACCTAATATGTCCATCAATGCCTCAGTCCGCAGCTCGTCACGTTCAAACAGAATCTCATGACGAGCGCCCTCAATCACCCTGGGTGAACCACCTTCACAAGGGTGACCCGCGTCAGCCAAAGCCTGACAAAAGGCAACATGTGCATCATTATCCACTAAACGCTCCTGACTTGCCTGCAAAATAATCAGTGGCGTGGTAATTTCTGGAGCCAGTTCGATGGCGCGCTCACCGGCCATCATCGACTCTCGCACCCAGCGATAAGTTGGGCCGCCAATCCGTAGCTCTGGGCGGTCAGCATAGTGGCGAGAAAACAGACGATAGCGATCTTTACTATGGGTCAATAAGTTCACCGCGTAGGGCATGGGCAACCAGCGTCCAGTACCCATCGCATAATACTCCCGGGCACTTTGCCAGCGCTCGGTAAAATCAGTAATCCTTTTCGCCAGCCAAGACGGCATAGGCAAAGCAATCCCTAACATTGGCGAACAAAGTGCCGCTGCCTTGACGGAATTCGGGTGCCGAGCCAAAAACAACGCGGCAATCGCCCCACCCATAGAGTGCGCCAGCATGAAGGCATCTTTACGGTTTTCAGCTTCAAAAATGGTACGCCAAAAGAATTCAAAGTCATCCACATAGTCATCAAATTTTTCAACGTGGCCGCGCTGCTCATCTTCCAGCAGGCGCCCAGAAAAACCCTGACCGCGATGATCTAACATCCAAACGTCGTAACCACAGTGAAACAGGTCATAAGCCAATTCCTGATATTTGATATACCCCTCAGTACGGCCAGTCACTACCACAATAGCGCGCTGATTCTCCTCGGCGGTAAATTTCACATACTTAATGGGCACACCATCAGCACCGTTAAAGCTGCACTCTTCTCGCTGTTGCCAGAAGCTTAATAATGGCCCAGCAACAAACGAAGAAAAGCGATTTTCACGGTTTAGCCACTCATTTTTGAAGGATGAAAATTCGACTGTCATGGGCTTCACATATCCGATGTTGATGTCTGTTTATCTCCCATGCCGCAGAAATTATCAATAGAATATTATAAAATAGCGCACGATAGGAAAAAGGGGATTGGCCAAGCAAATTCTTCATATCACCCTGATTAAAAAGGAACAAACATGAACTCTCGAACCAATGATGACATTTTAGCTGCGTTAGAAAAAGAGCGGTTGGAAAAAGAAGCGCTGACTGAAGATGAAATGACAGCGCGATATAACACATTGTTGGCTGGCAACAGTTCGAAAATAGACATGCTTAACTATGCGACCGACCTTGGTAGAAGTAAGTTATTAGATTATCATTTTTCGCTGCTCTGCCAACAATGGGATAATTTACCAATAGAATACAGAGCGTTATACAATTCATTTTATCGACATGATCTTGATGGCATCGACTTTCTATTTGAGAAAATAGCGGATAGCTCGCTGGAAAAATATCACTGTCGAATAACCCACCTAATAGCCTCTTGCCTAACAAAATTTACTCACCGAGATTTCTATCCGGATCGCTGCAAAAAGCTCAACCCTTACTTAATACAATTTATTGATATTAAAGACAATGAACAGAGACGCGATATTATTATTGCCTTGGGGTGGGTCGGCACCGCCTCTGACATCGAATTACTTTGCCATCATATGAAAAATGATGGGGATAGTCTTTGCAGAGCATGGTCTGCCTCGTCATTAATGCAGTTGTCATTTCATGGCGTTACGATAACAAACATTGTCAGCCGGTCGCGCGTGGATTTTATTTCCGCTATCGACACAGAAACCGATCTGTTTGCCCTCGGCTGTATGATTGAATCAGCCCAAATACTGTGGAAGAAAAAATGGGTAAGTGCAACCAACGTTGAGAAGCGTGACGCGGAGAAAATACTCAAAGCGCAAGCGTCTGCCATTCGTTTTTTAAGTAAGCCGTAATTGGCGTCTAATCTATATGCGTCTCTCATCAGATATAGGGACTAAATTCCACGCTATCTGGTGACTTATGCCAAAACATCAGATAAAACTATACAATTCCTGTATTTGTCTTGTGCGGCAACGCACTAATGGTGAGCGATTGTGACTTTCGAGTGGTGGCTAACCTATCTGATAACAACCATTGTCCTTAGCCTTTCTCCTGGCCCAGGAGCAATAAATACCATGAGCACTGGTATTTCCTATGGATTTCGCGGTTCTATTCCCGCTATTGCCGGTTTGCAGGTTGGGCTAGCCGTACACATTGTGCTGGTCGGTTTTGGGTTAGGGACGTTGCTTTCTCAGTCTGCATTGGCATTCGAGATGTTGAAATGGCTAGGTGCCGCCTACCTTATCTGGCTGGGAATTCAGCAGTGGCGCACCGCCGGAGCCATCGATTTAAATGCGGTTTCTAAAGCCTTACCGGGCAGTGGGTTATTTAAACGTGCCGTATTAGTCAATCTGACCAATCCTAAGAGCATCGTATTTTTAGCCGCGCTGTTTCCCCAATTTATTATTCCGCATCAGCCACAAGGCATACAATACCTGATTTTAGGCGTGACCAGCATCGCCGTGGATGTGGTCGTCATGGCAGGCTACGCCACACTAGCGACTCACGTCGCCAAATGGCTACGTCGGCCTCATCAGGTGAAGCTGCTTAACCGCCTGTTTGGTACGCTGTTTATAATAATTGGTGCCCTATTGTTATTTGCCCGCAGAAGTCATAGTTAAAAGGCTACAGACGCGATGATTGTTGGATTATAAGTTTTACTGCTGAATAACTTTTCTATATCGAATTATTTTACTTGCACGCTCCGATACATTTTGTAAGGTTGAAGGGGCCTGTTCACGATAATTCAGTAAAAAGTAACGCGGCAAACACACACTCACATTGATTACTGCAAAGTTAGGATTGCTAATATGAAAAACGTCGGTTTTGTTGGCTGGCGCGGTATGGTCGGTTCCGTTCTGATGCAACGCATGATAGAAGAACGTGATTTTGATGCTATCCGCCCGGTATTCTTCTCTACTTCACAAACAGGTCAGGCGGCCCCCACTTTCACCGGTCAAAGCGGTACGCTGCAAGATGCCAATGATATCGACGCGTTACGCGCACTGGATATTATTATCACCTGTCAGGGTGGTGACTATACCAGTGACATCTATCCTAAACTGCGCGCTACCGGTTGGAACGGCTACTGGATTGATGCAGCGTCAACTCTGCGTATGAAAGATGACGCCATTATTATTCTCGATCCGGTGAACCATCAGGTTATTCATCAGGGTCTGAATCAGGGTATCAAAACTTTTGTTGGCGGTAACTGTACTGTTAGCCTGATGCTGATGGCGCTGGGCGGCCTGTTTGCTAACAATCTGGTGGAATGGGCTTCCGTTGCCACCTATCAGGCAGCCTCCGGCGGCGGTGCTCGCCATATGCGTGAACTGCTGACGCAAATGGGCATGCTGCACGCCACCGTTGCCAAAGAACTGCAAGATCCGGCGTCAGCCATTCTGGATATCGAACGTAAAGTGACGACAGAAATGCGTAGCGGCGTATTACCTGTTGATAACTTCGGCGTTCCATTAGCCGGTAGTTTAATCCCGTGGATTGATAAGCAGTTAGAAAATGGCCAAAGCCGTGAAGAGTGGAAAGGTCAGGCAGAAACCAACAAGATTCTGAATACCAGCGCCGTGATTCCAGTCGATGGCCTGTGCGTTCGTATTGGCGCTTTGCGCTGCCACAGTCAGGCATTTACCCTGAAGATGAAAAAAGATGTTCCTCTGGCGGATATCGAAAGCATGCTGGCTGAACATAACCAATGGGTGAAAGTGGTACCAAACGACCGGGAGATCTCCATGCGTGAGCTGACTCCGGCGGCGGTTACCGGTACGCTCTCTACGCCAGTTGGTCGTCTGCGTAAACTGAATATGGGGCCTGAATATCTGTCGGCCTTCACCGTGGGCGATCAGCTCCTGTGGGGCGCGGCAGAGCCGCTGCGCCGTATGCTGCGGATTCTACTGCAACAGGCCTAATCTTGTTAGCCACCCCCTTCCAGCCTGCGCCGGAAGGGGCTCTCCACGGCCACGCTGCACTTCGCCTTTAGCGCATGATATTAGGCATGACATCAGGAATTATCACGGTTGCCGTTAAGCCGGTTTCTGCCTGAGGATCGGTAAAATCAAACGCGACGCTGGCCCCCATCCGTTGTGAAATGGCTTTCACAATCGACAACCCCAAACCTGAGCCAACTTCACCGCTGCCTACTATGCGGTAAAATGGATCAAATACCCGCGTCCATTCTGACTTAGGGACACCCGGCCCATTATCCGTAATGATCAAGACCGCTGCCCCGCCAGAAGCGAGCGCACAGAGATCGATACGTCCCCCCTTTGGTGTGTATCGAATCGCGTTATCCACCAAGTTTTTAACCAATGTGGCTAAATCAACGGCATCGGCAACAATGTGAATATCCCTATCGCTTACCACCCCGATATCAATGCCCTTGGCATCCGCTAACGGCATTAAATCCTCCAGAACCTGTCGATAAACGTAAAGTATCGATATCGGCTCATTAAAAAGAGGGCCTGAGGCCTGCACCCGTGCCAGCGTTAATAACTGCGACAATAGCGCTCTGTTACGGTCAATCCCCTGACGCAATAAATCCAGCCGTTCTTGTGCACTGGCTGACATTTCGCTGGCGGCAAGTCGCTCGACTTGGAGTGATAGCGCAGTCATCGGCGAGCGCAGTTCGTGAGCCGCATCGGCAATAAAGCGCTGCTGGGCAGCCATCTCCTGCTCAATTCGCGCTAAAAGGCGATTAATCGCGGCCACAAAAGGCTGGATCTCAATCGGCAATGGTGCTGAGTCGATAGGGTAGAGTTCCCGATCGCCTCGTCGGTCAATATCAAGGGAGAGTGCGGCCACCGGCTTAAATAGGGTGCGGACTAATCCCGCCACCACTAACAACAGCACCGGAACCAAAATCAGAAACGGCATCAGTGTACGCAGAGCACTGTCACGGGCAATTTCGTCACGCACCTCCGTATCCTGAGCCACCGCTAAACGCTCTTCAGTACCCAACGGTGTCACAAACACCCGGTAGGTTTTTCCACTCATGTTGACGGTATTCATCCCGTCGCTGAGACCTTGGGGTAGGCCGAGTAATTCATCATTTTTTTTTGCCGAAACCAACGCCGTGGTAGGTAGCACCTGAACAAAAACCTGTGACTCAGTATCCTCCCCCAGATCGGTACCCGCGATACCGTTTTCCGGCAAGGGGAAACGCTGCTTATCAAACAGCGTGGCGATCTGGCGTAGAACATCATCCTGTAATTCATTAGCTTCACTAAACGCGGCAAAAAAAGCAAAGATACCGGCAATGATGGCAATCGTCAGAATAGCCAATGACAACCCGAAAGAGAGACGGAACTGTAACGAGTTTCTTACCCACCTTTTGCGACCATCCATCCCACGCCCCGTATGTTTCTAATCATCTGGCTACCCAGTTTTTTACGCAACGCATAAATCAAAAACTCCACCGCGTTACTCTCTACTTCGTTACCCCAACCATAGATTCTCTCCTCCAGATCGCTGCGGGACAAAATCGCGCCGGGGCGAACCATTAAGGCCTGCAAAAGTGCAAACTCCCGATTTGACAATGTTAATGCCACGGCACCATTCAGACGCACCTGATGGGTTGCCGGATCGAGAAATATCACGCCATTACTCAACTCAGGGGAGGCCGCCCCCCCTTTTCGGCGAATAACCGCCCTCATGCGCGCCAATAGCTCACTCATGGCGAAGGGCTTCACCATATAGTCATCAGCCCCGGCGTCCAAGCCGCGTATCCGTTGTTCGATACCGTCGCGAGCGGTAATAATCAGCACGGGTACCGAATTATCTTTACCCCGAATCTCGCTCAGTATCTCCAAGCCATCCTTTCCCGGTAGCCCCAAGTCGAGCAATACCAGATCATAATGCTGGCAAGCCAGAGAATGAGCCGCACCTTGTCCATCATCAACCCAGTCCACCGCGTAAGACGCATCGTTTAGCGCGGCGAGTAAGGCCTGACCAATCATCGTATCGTCTTCCACAACTAACACTCGCATTGACAGCCCTCCTGAGTGACTGCGGGTACATGAATTAAAAGCCTACGGTGACTTTGATGACCTTTGCTACTCCTGCGATACCGCTTTTTGAGCCAGTGACAAATAAACCACTAACAGCACAATAGTCACCAAAAAGAGGGCGCTGACCCAAGTGGTACCAAAACCCAAGCCACCATGATCTGCCGGTTGCGACAGTAAGTCACCGCAAGCTGCACCAAATGGACGAGTTAACACATAGGCTATCCAAAAACAGAGCACTGAATTAACCTTAAAAACGTAATAAGCCAATGCCGTTACCGCAATCAGACCACCAAATAACAGGGCGGCGTTGATATAGCCTAAGCTCAATCCTTCAGCAATCCAATCGCCAAGCGCAGTACCTAACGCAAACGTAAACAGAATAACAACCCAGTAGAAAAGCTCACGCCTCAGGTTATTGATCGAATGAATAGAGAGAGTCTGTTCTCTGGCATACCATAGCGCAAATGTGACTATCAACCCGATGCTGAATACGGTTGAGGATACGGAGAGAGGAATAGCCCAATTATCCGTTAGATTATCGGTAATTAATGTACCTAATACGCTAACAAAAACTACGGCTATCCAATACAGTGCGGGTATGTAACGGCGGGCGCTAATCTGAAAGAATAGCGAAATCACCAGCAGTATCGCCATCACCACCGAAGTCTCCACCAGCCCAAAACCAAGGTCAACGTTCAAATAATCTGCGGCGGTTTCCCCTACCGTGGTGGACATCATCTTGATGATCCAAAAAAGCAACATCACTTCAGGGACTTTATTCAACCATTGTCGTGTCGATAGTGTAGGAAGGACATTCATAACTCGCTCCGAAATAAGTTTGGTATAGAGGACTTATTCTGAAGCACAAAACTTAGGTCAGACTTAGGGGATAGCGGCCAGTGACGCTATCTCCATATTCTATTGGTGATAAGGCTAACTCTCCCTCGGTCACGCTGTCAGGTATTTGTCCTGTACTCTGGCCCGAATCCCCGGCGTTAATCCAAACTCCTGTTCCAGCCAGTTATCCGTATTGCCATAACGCTGGTCGATAGCGTGCAGCGCGGTGCCAATGAAGCTCTCTTTGGCAGACATCACATAACTCAAGCTATCAATACCGTGCTGTTCGTTCAGGTGCGCCGACATATGGCTGAGGATCTCTTTACGATAAGGTGCCAACGTGGTTTCTGTCAGCATGTAATCTTCAATGACCGTGTTACGATCCGCCCCCAGCGTCAACAGCACAATGGCGGAACCAATACCAGTACGATCCTTACCCACCGCACAATGCTGCACTAAAGCGCCAGAGCTTGGCTGTTGCATCACCTGCGTTAGGTAACGATAAGCTCGGTTATTAAAAGGCAGTTGGTTATACAGACGGGTCATAAAATCAACCGCATTAAAGGATGCCAGTGACTCATCCGTCAGCTTACCAAAGTTAGCATTCACATCATCCGATAAAGGATTCGCCGGTATATTTTCATAATCAACACCCTGCCACAACACATCAGGGCGGGTCTGTACTTCATCCGCATCGCGATAGTCAATAATCTGGGTCAGCGGCATTTGGCTAAGGTAGTGACAGTCATCCACCGTTAGCCGATCCAGAGAACCCGCCCGCAACAATAAGCCGGATTTCACTCTGCGTCCGTCTTTAGCGAGATTTCCACCCTGATCGCGGAAGTTAATGCCGCCTTGCAGCGGTAACAGTGATGAATGCAACAGCTTGATTGTAGTCATAGGCCCTTCTTCATTTAGCTATCAGATTATGGCAACAGCACTCAGATAAACGAGAAAGCATCACCAAACATGCGAGTTTCGTCCGCGCCACGCTCGTTGCAGAATCGTTCTCTGGCAATCTTAACCATTTCAAAGCGCCCGGCGATATAGATATCATGTTCAGCCAATGAACCGAAATCTGCCAATACGGCGGTTAATACGGTTCCACTGCGTCCTCGCCATTCAGGTTCTGGCTGCTCCACCACCGAAATAACGCTCAGGTTCGGATACTGAACCGTCAGTGCCTCAAGACGACCCAAATCATATAAGTGAGCCTCTTCACGCCCACCCCAGTACAGCGATATCTGGCGTTCCGGCTGCTGAGCCAGTACGGTCATTAAAATCGAGTTCACATAAGAGAACCCGGTACCGCCGGCAATCAGCAAAACAGGACGCTGAGAATCCGTACGCAGCCACGCCTCTCCGTGAGGAATATCAACGGAAATGGTCTCTTCCTTCAGTAAACGATCCATAACCGCCATAGCATACAGATTGAGTTCGGAAGCGCCGATATGCAACTCAATAGATTCGTTCGCCATAGGGGTCGAGGCCATTGAGAACGGGCGCTTATCGCGCTCGTCCATCACGACCATCAAATACTGACCCGCCTGAAATGAAACAGGTAAATCAGGAACTAAACGCACGCGAAATACCGTATCAGTGATGGGCTCCACTGAGGCAACCTTACAATTCAATATAGCCATGTACTCCCTCTACAGAGTCATTAAGTTCCAACTATCGCTAAGTGATGCGAGAGTTAACGAGGCGATTTGCCATCTTCAAATATTGCCAGCTCATCCCAGATGGCATCGATACGTGAACGCACGGCGGGATCCATAACGATGGGTCTTCCCCATTCACGCTGCGTCTCTCCCGGCCATTTATTGGTGGCATCCATACCCATCTTGGAGCCTAATCCTGAAACGGGTGAAGCAAAATCCAGATAATCGATTGGCGTATTTTCCATTAATACGGTATCACGCGCCGGATCCATTCTGGTGGTAATTGCCCAAATCACATCGTTCCAGTCTCTGGCATTAATATCATCATCACAGACAATAACAAACTTGGTATACATAAACTGTCGCAAGAAGGACCAAACGCCCATCATCACGCGTTTGGCATGACCGGCATACTGCTTCTTCATGGTCACCACCGCCATCCGATAGGAGCAGCCTTCAGGCGGCAGGTAAAAATCGACAATTTCCGGAAACTGCTTTTGCAGAATCGGCACAAAAACTTCGTTTAACGCCAGCCCTAAAACCGCCGGTTCATCCGGTGGACGGCCCGTGTAGGTTGAATGGTAGATGGCATCAGCCCGGCGAGTAAGATGGGTTACGGTAAACACCGGGAAGCTGTCCACTTCATTGTAGTAACCCGTATGATCGCCATAGGGCCCTTCCGGTGCCATTTCGCCGGGTTCAATGTAACCCTCCAACACCATTTCGGCACTGGCCGGGACTTCGAGATCGTTGGATACACACTTCACCACATCGGTTTTATATCCGCGCAGCAAGCCTGCAAATGCATATTCAGAGAGGGTATCCGGCACCGGCGTTACCGCAGCCAGAATGGTCGCAGGGTCGGCCCCTAGCGCAACAGAAACCGGGAAACGTTCACCGGGATGCTGCTGGCACCATTCCTGATAATCCAACGCACCGCCTCGATGAGAGAGCCAGCGCATAATCACTTTATTTTTGCCCAATACCTGCTGGCGATAGATGCCCAAATTCTGCCGCTCTTTGTAAGGGCCACGGGTTACCGTCAGCCCCCAAGTAATTAACGGCGCGGCATCTTCTGGCCAACAGTGCATAATGGGCAGCGTGGTCAAGTCAACATCATCACCCTGCCAAATTTGCTCCTGACAAGGGGCGGAAGCCAGCCGCTTAGTCGGCATATTTAAAACCTGTTTAAACTGCGGCAATTTATCCATCAGATCGCGGAACCCTTTTGGTGGTTCCGGCTCTTTCAGAAAGGCCAACAATTTACCGACTTCGCGCAGCGCACTCACATCCTCCTGGCCCATCCCCATCGCAACCCGCTTAGGCGTGCCAAACAGGTTACAGAGTACGGGGATCTGATATCCCTTGGGGTTTTCAAACAGTAGCGCAGGACCACCGGCACGTAGGGTGCGATCGGCAATCTCTGTCATCTCAAGATAGGGGTCAATCGGTTGTGTAATGCGTTTTAACTCCCCTTGCTTCTCCAGCAAATCAAGGAACTCACGCAGATCTCGGTATTTCATAGTTTATTTACAGGCCAGTTAAGATGTCATTATAGAAAGGTTTCCCTGACTTCGCCGTCATTATACTTACTTTTAGCCATTAACAGCAGGTAAACGGAACCAGTTCACTCAGCGCAGCAGTATCAAGATGTTCCGTGGTTTCCTGACCATGACGGAAAATTTTGAAGCCCTGATCTTTAGCGCTGTAATAGCGAAGTTTAGTACCAGAGATTTGCAGCAGGCTGCCTTCACGCAATGCCACCACGGACTCCGTCTGGTTTACCGCACAAAATTCAGCAATACGCTCATCACGGGTTTCACCCATATGCCCGCTCAGGTGAGCATCAATATAATGCGGGTTAATTTGCACCGGGAACAGCCCTAATGATGGTAATACTACACTGCTGCGTACTGGCATATCATTGGTGGTTCTGATGGATGGGCAAGCCACGTTACAACCGGCACTCCAACCAATATACGGAACTTCACGTTCGCGAACTGCACGTTGAATTGGCACAATCAAATCTTTCTCATGCAACATCTGATTCAACATCCATGTATTACCGCCGCTAACAATAATGCATTCTGCCTGAGCGATAGCTTCTGCTGGCTTATCAACGTGGTGAATGCTGGTGACAGAAATACCTAAACTGCTTTCCAAGTCACGAGCACGCGCATCATAGTCACTACGAATCAGGGCATAAGGAATCAATATTGCTTTGGCGACCTTCCGGCGTTCTAACACCGCTAAAATTTGTTTTTTAGCGTAGCCCAGTAACTCTTCGTCACCGGATGTCTTACCATTACTTAACAATATCAGTTCCATACCAAATACCTCTGTTTAGTTATTAACGCTCTATTTATACAGGAAAACACACGCCTTTACTGTGATCGCTTTCCATTTAGTTCGAAACTGTCTCAATGTATTAGCCCAGCATAGTATTTATCGTTGGATTAATCGACCATCACACTGAACCTGATGTCTATTATCCTACTATTTTGCTATGCTTAAACCGTGTTTTTCTTCGGTGAATTAACTCATGGAATCATGGTATTTACTTTATTGTAAGCGTGGTCAATTGGCCCGCGCGCAAGAGCATCTTGAGAGGCAACAGGTACCCAGCTTTAGTCCTATGTATCAGATAGAGAAAATCGTTCGGGGCAAAAAAACGCTGGTGGATGAGCCATTGTTTCCCAACTATCTGTTTATTGAACTGGATCCGGAAAGAGTTCACACCACCACGATCAGCGCAACCCGCGGTGTTAGTCACTTTATTCGTTTCGGTAAGTTGCCAGTGACAGTACCTTTTAGCCTGATAAAAAACCTGATGATGCAGCCAAAGCTGCAGCTGATAGACCCCGCACAACCTAAAAGCGGTGATAAAGTATTTATTACTGAGGGGATATTTGAAGGGCTGGAAGCTATTTATGCAGAACCGGATGGCGAAGCGCGCTCGATACTGTTATTAAATCTGATTAACCAAAAGGTTGAACATAGAATTAGTAATTCTCAGTTTGAGAAACGGGATTAATATTCAAGCCGTTACCCCATTTGTCTATTTTAATTTCCGTGAACATTCCGACCAGAAAAACCATTCACTCCGCTTTAGTGTTTGTCGGGCCACTGGCCCGACAATTAACCCATTATTTTTAGCGTTGCATCGCGTCTTCATGTAGCCACTGAGCTACACGTTTCGCAAAATAGGTTAAAACACCATCCGCACCAGCGCGTTTAAAGCACAGTAATGATTCCATCACCGCAGGCTTCTCTTGCAACCAACCATTCTGGAATGCCGCCATATGCATGGCGTATTCACCAGACACTTGATAAGCGAACGTTGGTACCCCAAAGGTATCTTTCACTCGGCGCACAACGTCCAGATAGGGCATACCAGGCTTCACCATCACCATATCTGCGCCTTCTTGCAGATCTTGAGCCACTTCCTGTAAAGCTTCATCGCTGTTGGCCGGATCCATCTGATAGGTTTTCTTATTTCCCCCTTTCAGATTACCGCTGGAGCCCACTGCGTCACGAAACGGTCCGTAATAGCACGAAGCATACTTGGCGGAATAAGCCATGATTTGGGTATTCACAAAACTCTGAACTTCCAACTGCTGGCGTATTGCGCCAATGCGACCATCCATCATATCGCTGGGAGCAACAATATCCGCCCCTGCTTCAGCATGGCACATTGCCTGACGGATCAGGACCTCTTTAGTAATGTCATTAATGACATAGCCATTGTCATCAATAATGCCATCCTGACCGTGTACCGTATAAGGGTCGAGCGCCACATCCGTTAAGATACCCAGCTCAGGCACTGCCTGTTTCAGCGCACGTATTGCGCGTGGCACCAGACCTTGTGAATTGTAGGCTTCTTCTGCATACAGGCTTTTTAGATCGGATCCAATCACTGGGAAAAGTGAAAGCACTGGAATACCCAGTTTCGCTAACTCTTCAGCCTCTTTTACCAATAAATCGACGGTCATACGGCTAACGCCCGGCATGGAAGGCACCTCCTGACGCTGATTCTCACCTTCCATAATAAATACTGGATAGATCAAATCATTAACCGTTAACTGATTTTCAGACACCAGACGACGGCTAAAGTCATGATAGCGCATGCGGCGCAATCGACGTTCAGGGAAAGCACTCGGAATAATATAGCTCACAAACATTCTCCTCAATTCTCAACGCTGAGGGGAATCAACACCCACCAGCTTTTTCGTTATTTATCACACGCTGCTCTCGCAGTGACTCAACCTAATCTCAATAAACGGTTAGCATTTTGCTGGGTTATTTCCCCCAGCCAGGCGGCATCTTCACCACGTAACATAGCAACTTGCTGCACGATATGGGCTAAAAATGCGGGTTCATTACGTCGTGAGGTTGGTTTGGGCGAGAGATCCCGCGGCAGCAAATAGGGAGCATCTGTTTCCAGCAGCAGTTTATCGGCCGGTATCAGTGGAACCAGATCTCGCAGCGCTTGCCCTCGGCGCTCATCGCATATCCAACCGGTTATACCAACATACAGCCCCAGTGACAAATACTCTTCTAATGCCTGACGATTGTCGGTAAAACAGTGCACGACAGCGGCAGGCACTTTATCCAACCAAGGTTTCAGTAACTCAATAAACCGATAATGGGCATCACGGCAGTGCAAAAACAGTGGCATTTCAAGCTCCGCCGCTATCGCTAACTGGGCGCTGAAGGCATGTTCTTGTTCCTGTGGCGTAGAAAAATTACGGTTAAAATCCAGCCCGCACTCACCGATAGCGACGACGTTTGGTTCCGCCGCCAGTTGATATATGTGCTGCTCACAGGCGGTTGACCAGCCAGAAGCATCATGAGGGTGAACCCCTGCGGTACTCCAGCAATAATCAGGATAATGATTGGATAGCTGGTGGGCCGCAATGCTCTCTTTCAGTGAGGTGCCAGTCACCAGCATGCCGTTAACCCCGGCCCGTTTAGCCCTCTCCACCACCTCATGCCGATCCTGAGCAAACTGGCGGTTGGTCAGGTTAACACCTATATCGAACATTGTTTTCTCTCCTGACGGACGGGGAATATCGTTACTAAAACAAACCGCCCATTTAAGTTTCGGTGAAGGTTCCGGTCGTAAAAAAACAGGGCTGTATTTATATTGTGCCCGGCCGGAAGACCATCTGTGCTTAACTTTGGAGGGCTTAGCTTCCCTCTGTTTGATTTCATTAATAATTTAAAGCCGCCTATAAGGCGGCTAAAATTGATGGCAAAGCCTGACTTGTTCGGTTTTGTGTTTAAAAAGAATCAATTGTCGGGAGGAGCTTCCGTGGGAGTCGACTTGGCGTGAGCCAACGACAAACAGGCGAAAGCCTGTTTGAACAGAGCTCGCGCTGGCCCGAAGGGCAAAACACCGAAGGTGTTTTGTAACAGCCCGTAGGGAGACTCGACCCGACACGCCCTGAAGCCAAGTATGGCGGTCTTCCGGTCGAGCACAAAGCCAATATAAGCACTTTAGATTTTACGACCGGAAAACGCATTGAGGCTAATCTATCTGGTTTGTCAGTTGCCTGAACCGCCTATAGAGGCAGCTCTATTTAAATCACTTAACAGTAACAACTACGCTGATGGTTTTTCGCTGTCGTCGGAATGCTCATCTTCGCAGTCCTCTTCGTCTTGCTCATTCGCTTTTTTGCGGCCTTTCCCTACATAGAAACGAGCGAAGAAGACGCCAATTTCAAACAGGATACACATGGGAATGGCCAACAGCGTTTGCGAAAATACATCTGGGGGCGTCATTAACATACCCACCACGAATGCACCCACAACGATGTAAGGTCGTTTCTTTTTCAGGTCGTCCGGCGTAGTCACACCACTCCAACACAGTAGAATAATCGCGACCGGTACTTCAAACGACACGCCGAAAGCAAAAAACAGCGCCATAACGAAGTTCAGATAGTTATTAATATCTGTCGATATCAATATGCCTTCAGGGGCAGTTTTAACGAAGAAGCCAAATGCCAGCGGGAACACCACAAAGTAGGCGAACGCCATACCCAGATAAAACAGTGCAGTACTGGAGAACAGTAACGGCATCATTAAGCGGCGTTCGTGCTTATACAGCGCTGGTGCAATAAAAGACCATACCTGATACAGAATATAAGGTGCTGAAAAAAACACGGAGACAATCAGCGTCAACTTGATTGGCGTCAGGAATGGCGAAGCCACATCCGTTGCAATCATGCTGGCGCCATGTGGCAATTGGCTCATCAACGGTGCGGACACCATATGATAGATATCGTTTGAGAAATAAACTAACGCCAGAAATATCAATAGAATACAAATCATTGACCGTAACAGGCGAGAGCGTAATTCAATCAAATGGCTGATAAGCGGCTGGGTATCTTCTACGGACATGGATTATTTTTCGCTATCAGGTTTATTGATGGATACCGGCTCTGGCTGAGCTGCCGTTTCAGCAACGACCGGTTCTGCAACAGACGCGACGGGAGGGACTTTACTTTTGTTCGCCGCTGCTGCTTCCGCTGCTTTTGCAGCAGCATCAGTGGCCGATACCGAAGGCTTATCGGCATCAGCAGCAGACGTTGGTGAAGCATTGAAAGACTCAGCCGCATTATTGAGATCGCTCTGGATATTGCGCTTCATCCCAGTTGCCATCTCTTTTAATTCATCCATCGACGCTTTTAGCTCCGGAGATAAATTCTGCAGACCCGCCTGTTCAGCTTTCTTCAGGCTCTCTTTCAGCTCTTGCAGCTTCAGTTCCTGAGTCAGCTCATTTTGCACGGATGAAGCCAGAGAACGCATCGCTCTAATCCAGCCCGTGACTGTTTTAACCGCAACCGGCAACCGCTCAGGGCCAAGCACAACCAGGCCAATGATCAGTACCAGTACAATTTCACCAAACCCTATATCGAACACGGATTATACCTGCTCTTTATTCTGGCTCTTTTGCTCTTCGGTTTTAACCGAAGGTTGTTGCTGTTCTTGAATAGATTTCACATCAAAATCAGCATCGTTCTGGGCGTCTTCTTTGCGGGCTGTGGTTGCCTGATTAGACGTCGTCTCTTCATCGCTCATGGCCTTTTTGAAGCCTTTTACGGATGCGCCAAGGTCAGATCCTAAAGTACGCAGTTTCTTTGTTCCGAACAGCAATACGACAATCGCAACGATTATCAGTAATTGCCAAATGCTAATTCCACCCATGTTATATGCCTCTATTTAATTGCGGGTTGATTTTGAGATTGCTGACCAGTATACGGTAGTTTCAGCAAGCTGTAGTAATAAAATCTGGTAATAAAACGTTAAGCTGCTTTTTGCCATCCAATCAGCCAGACAACTGCTCCGGCACCCGCCAGACAGACTGGCCAGACGGGGATATGATTTGCGAGCAAGATTGTAGCACCAATCAACAAAGTAGCACCTACCCCAAAGAGGTAGCGCGACTGGTTCTGCTTCTCCTGACGATGACCAATTTGCGCGTTGAGTTTATCAATACTATTTTGCAATTCTTTGTGCTGCCGCAAACTGTCGTAAAACAATTCGGGTAATTCAGGTAATTTCTCTATCCAGTAAGGTGCTTTTTCCTTCAGGGCACGAGCCAGAGCGGGAATACCCACCTGATCGCGCATCCATGTTTCTAGAAAAGGCTTGGCGGTAGTCCATAAATCCAACTGTGGGTAGAGCTGACGGCCTAATCCTTCAATATATAACAGGGTCTTTTGCAATAGCACCAGTTGAGGTTGCACTTCCATGTTGAAACGGCGCGCAGTATTAAACAGATTCATCAGTACGTGACCAAATGAGATTTCGGATAACGGTTTCTCAAAAATAGGTTCACAGACGGTACGAATAGCGAACTCAAACTCTTCCACATTGGTGTCTAGCGGCACCCAACCTGAGTCCACATGGAGTTCAGCGACTTTGCGATAATCACGATTAAAAAAGGCAATGAAGTTTTCCGCCAGATAGCGTTTATCCCCTTTGCTCAACGAACCAACAATACCGCAGTCAATACCGATATATTGTGGATTCTCCGGCGTAGCATAGCTGACAAAAATATTTCCCGGATGCATATCCGCATGGAAAAAACTGTCGCGAAACACCTGAGTAAAGAAGATTTGAACCCCACGCTCTGCCAACACTTTCATGTTGGTGCCATTGGCTTCTAGCGCATCGATATCCGCAATCGAAATACCGAAAATGCGCTCCATAACCAGCACATTTTCATGACAGTAATCGCTGAAGACTTCGGGTACATACATCATTGGGCTGTTATCAAAATTGCGGCGCAGTTGGATGGTATTGGCCGCTTCACGCAGCAGGTTTAATTCATCCAGCAGCGTTTTCTCATATTCACGGACGACTTCACGCGGTCGCAGGCGGCGACCATCTGGCAGTAATTTTGGTACCCAACCAGCAATGCGGTACATCAGGCGAATATCCGCCTCAATAATGGGCTTAATATCAGGGCGAATAACTTTAAGTACCACTTCCTGGCCGTTGCTTTTCAGCACCGCAGTATGAACCTGAGCAATAGAAGCCGATGCCAGCGCCTGAGGATCAAAATCATCAAACCACTGCTCGAGCTTACCGCCCATTGACGCTTCAATATGCTGACGGGCTAATTCACCATCAAAAGGAGCGACCTGATCCTGCAACAATGCCAGTTGGTCAGCGATGACCGGTGGGAATAAATCCCGACGCGTTGACATCATCTGCCCAAACTTAATCCACACCGGCCCTAACGTTTGCAACGCCAAACGTAATCGCTCCCCCAAGGCTTTATCCGGATGCTTATTTCTCATCCAAAACAGCGAGCGGCACCACATTCTCAATGGCCAAGTCAGGCGCATTTTGGGGATCAGTTCATCTAACCCATGAGTCAGAAAAACGCGCACAATGACATATAAACGACAAAATTCAGATGGGGTCATCGGGTGCTCTCCAGCTTCTCTATTCTTTTCGCCAGAGCATCAACCTGCTGACTCAATATTTCAGTTTCATCGCCAAAGTGCAGCACTTCCAGCCGTCCCGGAGCCAAACGCCACTCCTCAGTCACCGCTTGTGCCAGATAATTTTGTTGATGTTCCACCCATCGCTTCGCTTTTTTAGCGCCATTTTGCGCCCCCTGACTCAGGGTTTCCGCAGCGACATCACCAATATAAGGAGAGAGCCATTCAGCGGGATCCCACTCGGCCAGATCGATTAAGGTGACAAATTGCTGTATCACCTGCATATCCCCTTCAACCACCACCTCACCATCGCGCATTAATGCAGACAGACGCTGACGGTCACGCAGAGAAAACAGGGTTGGCAGTTTGGTTATCAGTGTGCAGCTTGCCGCAGATTCCCACTGGCTCACAACATCAATATGGTTAACGCTAAATACTAACGTCAGAGAAGTGGACAGCTCTTGCAGGCTCAGTTTCAGCGTTTTGCCCGCCAGCCGATGGCTCATCGACTGCATGCTGCGATCGCGAAAAAGCAAGCTGTTCAGCGAGGTTTCAATAATGCCGGCAATCAAGGGAACAAACAACATAGCGATCCTTTGTAAGAACTGAAATACAACACAGGTATATTGATGATATTCAACCGTGAAGGCAACGACTGAATGAAGAGATAAACCAAATTGGCGGAATATAATGTCTGTATTGAGACGATAACATCATTGTTGATGATCGCTGATTAAGATCGTCTACCTCATCGAATCGGTCAGACAGTAGATCAACGAGTTACCCGGCCATCACACGGTGTAACGCATTGGAAACAATAAAAAACACTCTTGTCGTGAATCAAAAATGACCACCTGATGAGAGCGCGAATATTTATTCACATTTTCCCATAATAGCTGAATAATTCAGCACAATCTCCCTATCAATCATGATAATCACTTATCCTTACACCCACCATGCTATACAATCGTAACTATATCATGGGTAACTAATTACCATGACTCATACTTGAATAACTGACAGGGATGTTATCTCCTTATAGTACTTATGGTTATCTCTGCTATGGATAGCGGTGACAACAATATATTACGTTTCAATATTACGTTTCAGTGCCCCACTTTACATCTGTTCTTAGCTGGCGAGATCCCGACAACGTTATCCTCAGTTAACGCTTTCATTCTGAAAGAATATATTCAAGGAATCAGAAATGAACACCACTAAAATCATTAAGCCCTATCAACGCGTTTTAACTTACCTGCTTTCCGCTATGTTGGTGTGGCAACCGGTATGGCCTGCGTTTGCCGCCGCGATTGAAATGGATGGCCGCCCTAATAATGGTCAGGTCACCCCCGCCGGTAACGGTGTGCCCGTTGTTGATATTGCCGCGCCGAATCAGGCTGGCGTATCACACAATACCTATCAACACTTTAACGTTGGGCCTGATGGCGTGGTATTGAATAACAATACCGAACGCCTGCTGCAAAGCCAGCAGGCAGGGATAATTCAAAATAACCCTAACCTGCGTAACGGCGCTGCCAGCGCGATTATTAATGAAGTGACCGCCCCAAATCGTTCAGAGCTGAAAGGCTATATTGAAGTCGGAGGCAAAGCCGCCAATGTGATAGTGGCGAACCCTTACGGTATCACCTGTGATGGCTGCGGTTTCATTAATACCCCACAGGCAACGCTGAGTACCGGTAAGCCGGTGCTGGATGAACAGGGCCGATTAAAAGAACTGGATGTTAAGCAAGGCAGTATCACCATCGATGGTAAAGGCATTGATGCGAAAGAAACGGAGTATTTTGCCATTGTCTCGCGAGCGGCGGAAATCAATGCAGACATTCATGGTAAACACATTGATGTGATTGCCGGTGCTAACCGAGTCAATACGCAAACCGGTGAAATTACGCCGCAGGCTGGGAATGGAAACCCACCTCAAGTCGCCATCGATACCAAAGCGCTAGGCGGCATGTATGCCAACCGCATTCGGCTGGTCTCCACCGAACATGGCGTCGGTGTTAATACCGGTAATCTGATTGCCAGAAGTGGCGACATTCAACTGTCTGCCGATGGCAAGGTCACTCTGCACGGCGGTACCCGCGCAACCAACAACCTGAACGTTCAGGCAAATGATATTCACCTGACGGATTCTGCCACGCTCAATGGCAATAACCTCAGCCTGAAAGCACAAACGATTACTCAAGACGCGGGTAGCCGCTCGCTGGCACAACACAGCGCTAACTATCAGGCTGACAACATCACTTTAAACGGGGAGCTGGTTAGCGAGCAAAACCTGCAAATTAACGCCCGAAAGCTGACCACCCACACTCAGGCGG
This sequence comes from Limnobaculum parvum, assembly GCF_003096015.2. Lineage (NCBI taxonomy): Bacteria > Pseudomonadati > Pseudomonadota > Gammaproteobacteria > Enterobacterales > Budviciaceae > Limnobaculum > Limnobaculum parvum. The sequence continues at coordinate 3,447,095 of NZ_CP029185.2, forward strand.
CAATCAACGCTAAAACCAGCACTATCCATGCCGAGCAAAGCCAATGGTCTGGCGCCTTAATGGCTGATGAGGTCTATTTTCAGGGGCAGACGCTAAACTTAGAGCCGCAGGGCGTTCTCTGGGGCAAGCAGACATTAACCCTCAATGCCAGTCAGGCGCTGAACCAGCAAGGCTCGCTGCTGGCGGGCGATTTCCTCAATCTGACCACCCCACAGTGGAACAGCCTTAACGGGCTAACCGCTACCGGTGTTTCTGCCAACGGAGAGCTGCAAAGCGGCGGAATACTGAATATTCAGGCGGGCAACACTCAGCTCAACAACACCCACCTTAGCGCCGGACAAATCAGCCTCACTGGGCAAGCGCTGTTACAGGATGAAAAATCGGTATTTAATGCACAGGACAGTTTGGTGCTGAATGCATCACGCCTTGAACTGAATGGTAAAAACTTAACTAACGGCACCCTCGAACTTCAGGGCGATCGCTTAACCGCAGGCAGCAGTGCAAAAATGTCGGCTCAAAGCGCGAGCTGGAATCTAACGGGTGACATCGACTGGCTTGGTCAGGCCAGTTTCAACGCGTTAAGCATCAATGCGCTTAATCTGAACAACGCCGGTGTAATCCAGAGTTCAGGCCATAGCCGATTGACCGTTAATCAACTGGTTAACGGTGCCGGTGCGGCACTGAATGCCGGGGAGCTAACCATCAATGCCCCTACCCTCTACAATCAGGGGCTAATCCAAAGTACCAACACCAGTCAATTTACCCTTAATCAATTCACCAACGCGACTGGCGCTCAGTTGTACGCCAATGAGCTGACCCTCGACGCTGAGATGTTGAACAATCAGGGGGTAATTCAAAGTACCGGTGAAAGTGCGCTGACGCTTAACCAGCTAACTAACGGCGCCACTGCACAACTTAATGCCGGTTCGTTCGTCATCAATGCTTCTCAGCTCAATAATCAGGGAAGAATCCAAAGCATTGGCGAAAGCGTATTAACGCTCAATCAGCTCACCAATGACGCCAATGCGGAGATCTACGCCAGTGACGTATCGCTGAGCGCCGCAACGCTGGACAACAACGGAAAAATCACCGGTCGCGATAATCTGGATATATTCCTGAGCTCAACGGGTTCAAGCCTTAACAATGGCGACATCTCCGGGGATGTTGTCACCCTTCAGACTCAGGGATCGTTTGAAAACAACGGCATTCTGTTTGGGGCCAGTGAACTACGGCTAAATGCCTTAAATGGTCAGGTAATCAATAGTCAGCAAGCCGGGTTGTACAGCGGCGGTTTGCTCGATCTCACCGCGAATTCACTGCGCCAACAGGGCGATATTTTGGCGGATGGGGATATCACCTTAACCCTCACCGGAGCGGAACGCTTTGATCAACAAGGCACCATTGCCAGTCGTGAAAATTTACTGTGGCTGAAAACTAACGGGACTATCAATAATCAGGGCACACTGTATGGTCATTTGCTGGATCTGGAAGCATCCAATGCACTCACCAATCAGGGGAAAATCTCCGGTGATATTGTTAGCCTGACGGCAGGCGGCGAATTAAGCAATCAGAACGGTGCCTCCATTACCGCCAGCAATTTAATCACCGGCAGCGCTCAGTCCATCGCCCAGCAGGGAAAAATTCAGTCCGGCGGCAGCATTGACCTCACCAGCCGCAGCCAAATTGATAATACCGGGTTTATTGGTTCCCTTAATGACCTGTTTCTGAAAGCCGATAGCGGCCTCAGTAATACCAATGATGCCTTCCTGTATGCGGGTCGCGACATGTACCTGTGCGCTAATCAGGTTAGCAACCTGCTGAGCAATATTCTGGCAGGACGTCACCTGACTATTCAGAAGGATTATCAGGGCAATAAGAGCGCGGAAATAATTAACCGCTCGGGGGTGATAGAGACCCAAACCGGCGACATTACGCTGAAAGCTGAGCATATCAAAAATGAAGGTGACGGGCAGGCTTCCACTACCACTGAAGATTATTCCGATACGGTACTAGGTGGAGGAGCCACTGAGATCACGATGAGGGTTGGCGCACCGGGTACGCCAGCCATGGATGATCTGGCGTCATGCCTTGGCGGTGGTGGTGCGGGCGGTGGTGCAGGCAGTGGACATGGATCACCAAGCTGTCGCTATACGCCTAAAAATGATAAGGATCTGCGGTTAACCGGGCTGCTTTCACGCACCATTGTGACGCTTTCAGCCATAGAAGCGACGGGGAAAATCGTTTCCGGACGAGATCTGAATATTGAGGCTGGGGTAATTGACAACCAGTTTAGCCACTTGCTGGCGGCCCGTGATGTCAATATTACGGCTCAGGAACTCAATAACCTCTCCGCCAAACAAGGGGTCACTGAGACCTATTACGTTTATGAGTTTGTTTTTGGTAATTACGTTTCGATCGATAAACTCAGAGAAGACAAGACGGTTAAATACGCCCGAGCCGCCAATAATGTCGTCACCAGCGAAGGTGAGGAATATTTTTCCACCGTTGAAGCGGGTCGTATCGTTAATCTCAACGTTCAGAACGCGGTCAGAAACGAAAGCATCAAATCCTATTCCATGCAGATTGCGCCAACCCTCAGCGCACCGACCGGTCTGGATAATCTGGATCCACGTTCCGGCATTGAACATACCCTGCCTAGCGCTATCCCTACTGCGAACGGATTCCCGGTACCAACCGGAAACAATGGCCTGTTTGTCTGGAATTTAGACCCAGACAGCCCTTATCTGATCACCGCTAATCCGGCATTAGGTGAGCTGGGCTATCTGTCGTTGGGCGGACGCTCCAGTCAAATTGCTGGCTTTAGCGTGCTAGACCGCCTGATGGGCCGCCAGCCAACCTTTGGCCCACCCCATGAAACCGGCGCTCAATGGACTGACGTTAACCAATACCTCGGCTCCGCCTACTTCCTCAATCAACTGGGCTTACAGCCAGAATCACGCTATCGCTTTTTGGGGGATGCCTGGTATGACACGCGCTACATTACCGATGCCATTTTGCGGCAAACCGGACAGCGCTATATCGGCGGTGTCGGCAGCGATTTAAGCCAAATGCGCTGGCTGATTGATAACGCAGCCCAAGCCGCTAACGGCCTCGGGCTGGCATTGGGTGTCAGCCTGAGCGACAAGCAGATTGCCCAACTGAGTCACAGTATCGTCTGGTGGGAACCCGTCACCATTAACGGTCAAACCGTACTGGCTCCGAAGCTCTATCTGGTGGCGGCGGATCAATCCAATGTCAGCGGCAGCGTTATCAGCGCTCAACATGTAGCCATTACCGCCGGTGATATTCACAATGACGGCGGCACCATCAAGGCTGACGGCATGTTGCATATGGTCAGCCGTGACGCCCTTATCAACCGCGAAGGGCTAATTCAGGCGGGGGATAACCTGACGGTCATCGCTAAAAACGATATCCAAAACCTGAGTGGCACCATTGAAGGACGTAACGTCACACTACAAAGCCTTGATGGCAATGTAATTAATCAAACCTTACATCAACAAACCCATATCAACGCCGATGGTAGCGAAAGCCGCCAGAACGCTAACACCGCCCTCTCCTTTGGGGTTTCCGGTATCACTGCCGGTATTCACGCCAAAGAGAATTTGGGGATTTCCGCAGCAAACGATATTCAGATTACCGGGGCGGAACTCAGCGCCGGGCAAAATGTCACGCTGAATGCCGGTGACAATATTGATATCACCGCCAATGAAACGGTGAACTTACGCACCGGTTTCACTACCACGCCGGGCGATCATCGGCTGGATATCCATCAGCAAAAGAGCCATATCAACGCAACCGATGGTGCCGTCGCCCTGACGGCGGGCGACAGCATCAGCGTGATCGCCAGTGATATTCGCGCCAACGATAACATAACGTTACAGGCTAAAGAGGATATCGCCATCCTCTCCGCTCGAGACCAGACCTCTCAAGCGAAAGACGGTAAGTTACAGCACGCCACTACCGATGTGCAGAGCAGCGACATTCAGTCGGGTCATAACCTGATTGTGAATGCCGGTAACGATATCGTTATGCAGGCCAGTACGCTCAATGCCAAAGATAATGTGCTGTTAGTGGCGGGTAACGACCTGACGCTGCTGTCGGATGCCGAATCCCGCTATGACCGAACCCGTATCAACGGCGGTTATAAAATTGAGCAACAGGTCACTCAGCAATCTACCGAGATTAATGCGGGTCAGAACGTGCTGATCGGTGCCGGAAACGACGCCACATTACAGGCCACGCAGATCGGCGCCGGTGGGGATATTCGTCTTCAGGCCGAGGGAGATTTGCGTCTGCTGACGGCGGAAGAATCCAGCTACTACTATGAAAAAACCAAAACCGGTGGCTTCTTAAGCAGTAAATCCTATGAGGAAGAGCGTTCCAGCACCACTCATAAAGCCAGCGAGCTGAACGCAGGCAACAACATCGCCATCACCAGCGGCGGCGATAGCCTGTATCAGGCCAGCAAACTGAATGCGGGCAATGACATCGCCCTGACCAGCACCGGCGGGCAGATTCAGTTTAGCGCGGTTGAAAACACCGATTTCCTGAAGGTAGATTCAAAATCCAGCAGCGTGACCACCCGGGTTGCCGGTCATGGTCATAACAATACCACCCAGCAGTTTGGTGAAATCACTCAGGGCGGTGAGTTAACCATTCAAGCGGAGAAAGGCATTCGTGCCGATATTCGTCAGTCATCAGCCCAGAGTTTAAGCACTGCGCTGGAGCAAATGGAAAGCGCGCCGGAAACCGCTTGGGTCGCCGAATTGGCGGTACGTAATGATGTTGAGTGGCATGCGGTTCAAGATGCCTACGATGATTGGGAGTATGACAGCGAGAGCCTGAGCCCGGCGGCAGCGGCAGTGATTGCGATTGTTGTTACGGTATGTACGGCAGGTGCGGGGGCTGCGGCAGGCGGGGCGGTTGCAGGGACATCCACTGTGGCCGCCGCTGGCGCGACAACGGCGGCGGCCATTTCTGCCGCTACGGCAGCGGCGGTTCAGGCGTTAGCGGCGCAGGCTACTCTCTCATTGATTAATAATCAGGGAGATGTGGGTAAGGTACTGAAGGACTTAGGCTCGAAAGATAACGTGAAGAGTCTGGCGGCTTCGGTGGTTGCGGCGGGGGTGATTGCCGGTGTGGATACGCAGATGGGCTGGTCGCAAAGTGGTAAAGCGGCGTCTACCTCCTACACCGCAGGCAGTACCACCGAGCAAATTGCGACCATTACGCCGGTGAGTCAGCCGAGTTTTGATACTTGGTGGACGGGCAATAGTCAGTTAAGCAGTTGGGATATCGCCCAGCGCACCGTGGTGCATTCCGGTATTTCCGCCGGAGTGGACACTGCCATTAACGGCAGCAACTTCCTTGAATCATTCGGTACCAGTTTGATGTTTAACGCCGGTAACGAGATGGGCCGCGCTTCGTCGTGGTATATCGGGGAGAATGCGGCGCTGTTTGGTGGCGATGGTTCCTTTGGTAAATCGGTGATCCACGGCCTGAACGGTGGGTTGATTGCCGAGCTGACCGGCGGTGATTTTGCCGCTGGCGCGGGCGCGGGTTTTGCTACCGAGTTGGCTTCGGGTGTGATTGGCGGTTTTGCACTAACGCCGGAAGAAAAGCGTCAGGTGCAAAACGGTGAGAAGCTGTTCTATGTGGATGATAACGGGCTGGCCCGTATCATCGGCGGTAGCGTGGGTGCCATCATCACCAACACCGCCGACGGTGCGAATACTGGGGCGAACGTTGCCAATATTATTGACCAGAATAACCGTCAGCTTCACCAGACGGAAAAGGAACGGCTTAAAGAGCTAGCGGGTGGCGATGAAGATAAAGAAAAACAGCTGACGGCAGCGGCCTGTGCGTTAGTGAAATGTTCGGCAGAGTTTGCGGAAGGTACGGCTGAGAAGGCTGCTTATGAAGCATTAGAACTGGCTGGCAACCGGCCAGAATATGCCGCTCTTCGTGAACAACTGTCCCAAGAAAAGTTCCTCGTGAGCTATACCGACCCGCTAACCGGTGAGAGAGTTTTACAGGACTTTGCTATGTTCCAGTACAGCAACGCAAGCGCTATTTTAGATGGTGCAGTGTATGCCAATGGTGAATACCAACTCACAACGCGCGGAGGGGGATTAATACAGGCCACCACGGGTGCAGCAGAAATCATCGGAGGAGGTGTCGCCTGTGTGGGTGTAATCACATGTGCTGCGGGTGTCATCGTTGCCTCAGTTGGGTTTGATAATCTCAATGCGGGTACAAACACCTTAGTTTCAGGAAGCCCAAACAAAACAATCGGCGCGGGTCTGTTAGAAACAATGGGTGTTCCTGCTGAATATTCGGAACTGGTATATGCTGGCGTGAGTGTCGCAGGGATAACGACAATAGCCGTTAAATCGGTTAAAACCGGTGAAATTTTAAACCTGAGTATTACCAAAGAAGGGCAAGTTACTAAAGCTGGTAATGGTGAAAACTTCTTTTCAAAAGCAGATATTGGCCCGTATACACCACCAAAAGATAAAATAGTGTATGGGCAATTAGATGAAAGTTCATGTGTTGCTGCCAGTTGTCGTATGGCGGCTAATTTGGATGATACCCCAGAGGCATACATTCGCTATTACATAAAAACAGGTCCGGATGGCACATTTTTGTCAGATGTTCCTAATGGACTAAAAGAACTTGGTTTGAAAGGAAATGCAACTTTTACAGACAATATTACAACTAAGACTATTACCCACGAAGTTAATAGTGGATCATCTATCATTGTGAATATCAAGAATGCAAACAACGATATACATGCAGTTGTTGTTGATTCCGTCAAAGATGGAAAAGCATTTATTCGAGATCCTTGGCCACTGGGTATAGGCTCTTCATATTCAGCACCGGTCAGTAAGCTAGAAGAGTTGCTTACTGGCAATGGCGTCATTATTAAAAATTAAGGAGAGAAAAATGAAAAATATATGTGACCTATTTATAAAAAATGAGACTAATACTAATCATTTTAGGCATTTGACTATATTCGACAAAAGTTTTTTATATATTCCGGGGAAATTTTATTCCGGCTATTTAGGCTTAAATGTAGAGCGAATTACACTAGTCTCCGTAGTTATAGAACTAAAAAAAGAAGGTGTGGTAGCTCTAAATGTGCCTATACGTTATCGTGATAATACTCTTTTAAGTGTTACTGATGGATTTAATTCTGCAAAAGAGTATGGATTATCCAAGGGTTTAGAAACAAGAGAAGATAATACATACCATGATGCTCAGATCCCTCTATACTGGACATTTCCCATAACAAATAACCCTCCTGATAAAGCTGGTGGTGTTATTTATGTGGATAAATTAGATGGTCATATATGGACATATTTGGAACATCAAGAGTATATGTATGATTATAACAATATAATATAAATCCACTATCTTCGATTTGATGCTCACCTTGTTTTCAAATAAACAAATGAAAACAAATGAAAACAAGGTGATTATAATTCGCTAGCATATTTGCATTGAAATAACCTCATAGGTAATTGATTATTATTAATTTATAAAATTACTTGGTAGGAGTAAATTCAAGGTAAAATTATTCTGGTGCAACAGAAATTCGAACTGCTTTTCTGGAAAGCAAAATGAACTATAATGAAATCGTTCTTAAATGATAAATGTTAACGAATTAATTAATCAAGAAATTACAAATGAGCCGGTGTTGGTTGAAGGGCATGTTGTTTATTTCAATGATGGAAGGTTATATCTAATTAATTTAAATTATGGAAGTGATTATTCAAATCCCCCTTCTATTTTCATTGAAAATGATAACCTTTCAGACAACCTTGAGCGTAATGTCAGTCTATATGGTGGTGTTTCACGTTTATTTCACCATGCAAAAATAAAAGGTTATATAAAAATTAATTCAATATCAGGTGAGTTATCTTTACATGTCGAAGAGATGACGGTGGAAAATAATAAAAAATGGATATCCATAGATCTTAATAAAAAATATGAGCCTAGAAATAGAGATGGCATAGATTGGTTCGATGTGTCCTTAGATGGAAAAATAACTCACAAATAACACATAAGGTTGCTTATATGGTTAGTAAGATAAATTTTTATCAAGAAGTCGAGGTCTTATCTGGTTGTAATAGTAAAAATAAGAAGTATGTGGGGAAGAAAGGGGGTGTTATGGGAGTAAGTGAGGAAAATGGAATTCTTTATGGTTACTCTGTGAAACTTTATGATGAGGAATATCTCTTATCCTTTGATAAAGATGAGATTGTCGCTACAGGAAGGCAACTGACGCAAGATGACTTTTATTGAGCGAATCCCGGTCATCGAGCCGGAATTACGCTTTTTAGCCGTCAGAATTTAATCTCAGTCTCAATCACTAACCGTCCCCGTTCCGTAGTGACGGTGACCGGCTGGCCGGTGGTGAATCCAAACTGTTCCAGCCAATAACCGCTGATGGTCAGCTTCGGACAGGGTGCTTTCTTGCCCAAGTTAGGAGTATAACCCACTGTATAATAACGCTTTTGGGGTTCTTTAAACTGGGTTGTGCTTGTGACGGGTTCTTGTCCACGTCCCTTTTTGCGATACATCCCCAAAATATAACATTCCCCCACTAAAACGGTCTTCCACCAATTGACCCAATTGCTGGATAAATATACCGTAGTCAAGCAGGTGAATATTTCGCCGGAAAAGCAAAACCCCGCAGTGCGACTAACACTAACGGGGTTTCTGACCACAACGTTACTGGGAGGTAACATCATGGCTGTTAAAGAGCATACCCAAACTCACTCTAAATTTATACCCATCAGATCTTATTTCCGATCCGGATCCAATAAACGATCTTCTGTCGTAGCCGGTTGTTCATTGAGCGAGGTAAATTCCTATGCTTAATTCAACGGATATCGCATCAAACAATCTGGCATCAAGCGATCCATTAGAACTGGCGGAGCAGTGCCTCGCCCTGATTAGCGTGGTGGTTAAACTGGAAGAAGCCCCGGTAAAAGAGTCGCTACAGTTTATCTTACACGAGAAAATGGCGGCGTTATTTTCAGTGCTTTATACCAGCAACGGATAATTTCAGATCCGCCATTATCACTAAAACTTATAGACGCCAATGTGCGTCTATATTTTTGCGCCAACCCTCAGCGCACCGACCGGTCTGGATAGTCTGGACCCGCGTTCCGGCATTGAACATACCCTGCCTGGCGCTATCCCTACTGCGAACGGATTCCCGGTACCAACCGGAAACAATGGCCTGTTTGTCTGGAATTTAGACCCAGACAGCCCTTATCTGATCACCGCTAATCCGGCATTAGGTGAGCTGGGCTATCTGTCGCTGGGCGGACGCTCCAGTCAAATTGCTGGCTTTAGCGTGCTAGACCGCCTGATGGGCCGCCAGCCAACCTTTGGCCCACCCCATGAAACCGGCGCTCAATGGACTGACGTTAACCAGTACCTCGGCTCCGCCTACTTCCTCAATCAACTGGGCTTACAGCCAGAATCACGCTATCGCTTTTTGGGGGATGCCTGGTATGACACGCGCTACATTACCGATGCCATTTTGCGGCAAACCGGACAGCGCTATATCGGCGGTGTCGGCAGCGATTTAAGCCAAATGCGCTGGCTGATTGATAACGCAGCCCAAGCCGCTAACGGCCTCGGGCTGGCATTGGGTGTCAGCCTGAGCGACAAGCAGATTGCCCAACTGAGTCACAGTATCGTCTGGTGGGAACCCGTCACCATTAACGGTCAAACCGTACTGGCTCCGAAGCTCTATCTGGTGGCGGCGGATCAATCCAATGTCAGCGGCAGCGTTATCAGCGCTCAACATGTAGCCATTACCGCCGGTGATATTCACAATGACGGCGGCACCATCAAGGCTGACGGCATGTTGCATATGGTCAGCCGTGACGCCCTTATCAACCGCGAAGGGCTAATTCAGGCGGGGGATAACCTGACGGTCATCGCTAAAAACGATATCCAAAACCTGAGTGGCACCATTGAAGGACGTAACGTCACACTACAAAGCCTTGATGGCAATGTAATTAATCAAACCTTACATCAACAAACCCATATCAACGCCGATGGTAGCGAAAGCCGCCAGAACGCTAACACCGCCCTCTCCTTTGGGGTTTCCGGTATCACTGCCGGTATTCACGCCAAAGAGAATTTGGGGATTTCCGCAGCAAACGATATTCAGATTACCGGGGCGGAACTCAGCGCCGGGCAAAATGTCACGCTGAATGCCGGTGAAAATATTGATATCACCGCCAATGAAACGGTGAACTTACGCACTGGCTTCACGACCACCCAAGGCGATCATCGGCTGGATATCCATCAGCAAAAGAGCCATATCAATGCAACCGATGGTGCCGTCACCCTGACGGCGGGCGACAGCATCAGCGTGATCGCCAGTGATATTCGCGCCAACGATAACATAACGTTACAGGCTAAAGAGGATATCGCCATCCTCTCCGCTCGAGACCAGACCTCTCAAGCGAAAGACGGTAAGTTACAGCACGCCACTACCGATGTGCAGAGCAGCGACATTCAGTCGGGTCATAATCTGATTGTGAATGCCGGTAACGATATCGTTATGCAGGCCAGTACGCTCAATGCCAAAGATAATGTGCTGTTAGTGGCGGGTAACGACCTGACGCTGCTGTCGGATGCCGAATCCCGCTATGACCGAACCCGTATCAACGGCGGTTATAAAATTGAGCAACAGGTCACTCAGCAATCTACCGAGATTAATGCGGGTCAGAACGTGCTGATCGGTGCCGGAAACGACGCCACATTACAGGCCACGCAGATCGGCGCCGGTGGGGATATTCGTCTTCAGGCCGAGGGAGATTTGCGTCTGCTGACGGCGGAAGAATCCAGCTACTACTATGAAAAAACCAAAACCGGTGGCTTCTTAAGCAGTAAATCCTATGAGGAAGAGCGTTCCAGCACCACTCATAAAGCCAGCGAGCTGAACGCAGGCAACAACATCGCCATCACCAGCGGCGGCGATAGCCTGTATCAGGCCAGCAAACTGAATGCGGGCAATGACATCGCCCTGACCAGCACCGGCGGGCAGATCCAGTTTAGCGCGGTTGAAAACACCGATTTCCTGAAGGTGGATTCAAAATCCAGCAGCGTGACCACCCGGGTTGCCGGTCATGGTCATAACAATACTACCCAACAATTTGGTGAAATCACTCAGGGCGGTGAGTTAACTATTCAGGCGGAGAAAGGCATTCGTGCCGATATTCGTCAGTCATCAGCCCAGAGTTTAAGCGCTGCGCTGGAGCAAATGGAAAGCGCGCCGGAAACCGCTTGGGTCGCCGAATTGGCGGTACGTAATGATGTTGAGTGGCATGCGGTTCAAGATGCCTACGATGATTGGGAGTATGACAGCGAGAGCCTGAGCCCGGCGGCAGCGGCAGTGATTGCCATTGTCGTTACGGTGTGTACGGCGGGTGCGGGGGCTGCGGCAGGCGGGGCGGTTGCAGGGACATCCACTGTGGCCGCCGCTGGCGCGACAACGGCGGCGGCCGTTTCTGCCGCTACGGCAGCGGCGGTTCAGGCGTTAGCCGCGCAGGCTACTCTCTCATTGATTAATAATCAGGGAGATGTGGGTAAAGTTCTGAAGGACTTAGGCTCGAAAGATAACGTGAAGAGTCTGGCGGCCTCGGTGGTTGCGGCGGGTGTGATTGCCGGTGTGGATACGCAGATGGGCTGGTCGCAAAGTGGTAAAGCGGCGTCTACCTCCTACACCGCAGGCAGCACCACCGAGCAAATTGCGACCATTACGCCGGTGAGTCAGCCGAGTTTTGATACTTGGTGGACAGGCAACAGTCAGTTAAGCAGTTGGGATATCGCCCAGCGCACCGTGGTGCATTCCGGTATTTCCGCCGGGGTGGACACTGCCATTAACGGCAGCAACTTCCTTGAATCATTCGGTACCAGTTTGATGTTTAACGCCGGTAACGAGATGGGCCGCGCTTCGTCGTGGTATATCGGGGAGAATGCGGCGCTGTTTGGCGGCGATGGTTCCTTTGGTAAATCGGTGATCCACGGCCTGAACGGCGGGTTGATTGCCGAACTGACCGGCGGTGATTTTGCCGCTGGCGCGGGCGCGGGTTTTGCTACCGAGTTGGCTTCGGGTGTGATTGGCGGTTTTGCGTTAACGCCGGAAGAACAGCGTCAGGTGCAAAACGGTGAGAAGCTGTTCTATGTGGATGATAACGGGCTGGCCCGTATCATCGGCGGTAGCGTGGGTGCCATCATCACCAACACCGCCGACGGTGCGAATACAGGGGCGAACGTTGCGACGATTATCGATCAGAATAATCGGCAGCTTCACCAGACGGAAAAGGAACGGCTTAAAGAGCTAGCGGGTGGCGATGAAGATAAAGAAAAACAGCTGACGGCAGCGGCCTGTGCGTTAGTGAAATGTTCGGCAGAGTTTGCGGAAGGTACGGCTGAGAAGGCTGCTTATGAAGCATTAGAACTGGCTGGCAACCGGCCAGAATATGCCGCTCTTCGTGAACAACTGTCCCAAGAAAAGTTCCTCGTGAGCTATACCGACCCGCTAACCGGTGAGAGAGTTGTACAGGACTTTGCTATGTTCCAGTACAGCAACGCAAGCGCTATTTTAGATGGTGCAGTGTATGCCAATGGTGAATACCAACTCACAACGCGCGGAGGGGGATTAATACAGGCCACCACGGGTGCAGCAGAAATCATCGGAGGAGGTGTCGCCTGTGTGGGTGTAATCACATGTGCTGCGGGTGTCATCGTTGCCTCAGTTGGGTTTGATAATCTCAATGCGGGTACAAACACCTTAGTTTCAGGAAGCCCAAACAAAACAATCGGCGCGGGTCTGTTAGAAACAATGGGTGTTCCTGCTGAATATTCGGAACTGGTATATGCTGGCGTGAGTGTCGCAGGGATAACGACAATAGCCGTTAAATCGGTTAAAACCGGTGAAATTTTAAACCTGAGTATTACCAAGGAAGGGCAAGTTACAACAACCGCTGGTAATGTCTTGGATACTGCTGGGATGTCAACTTCGCGACATCCTCTATTAGACGACGCTATACCTCGTAACGGTGATAGGTTAGTTGTGAATCAAGGTGTTTCACCAACGTGTGGGCATAATACTTGTGGAATGGTATTGGACACACTGGGTAAACCTGTTGATATTATAGGATTAATTTCAAAAGTCCCACCTGAAGCGGGTGGTATAACCTCACTACAAGTTGCTAATATATTAAAAAGTGAAGGTGTTAGTGCTGCTGCTTGGGTTAACCGTACTGTAAGTGATTTAACTCGTTATACTGCTAATGGGACACCAATTATTGTCCGTATAGTAGATAAGACAGGTGGAAGTAGTTTCTCTCATTTTGTTGTTGTTGACGGAGTTACAACACGAAATGGAATATCTGTAGTCGCAATAAGAGATCCTTGGGGTAAACAATATTTTAGCCCAGTAAGTACATTTGAAAAGAATTTCACAGGGGACGTTGTTGTTCCTAAAGGATGGCAAAAATGATTATACATATAGATTTTCCAAATAATCTAATTACAGGTTCTTTAACTAAACAGAAAAATATACCTTGTACAATTAGAGTTTCCGATAGATTTGAAATTATATTTTCAGTTGTTTTTCCACAGACCGTTGGTACTGTTTTATTGTGGGATCGAAAATTATTAGAAGAGCGTGCAATAGCTAGAGCTGGAGGTACTTACACACACGACGAACCAGCCTTAATAACATTAGGTGAAAAAACGGAAAATAGTTATGAAGTGGTTGATTTATTTGTTTTTTATAATGATTTTGGATGGTGTCCAGTAATTAATAATAGCAAATATGCAATACCGACTAAATTCTGGGATAGTGATGATGAAGATCCTGATTACGTACCAAAGGCGTAAAAATAGACGTCTCGCTCAATTTAGCCACTTAAGTGGGGTGTTTTATGTCGAATGATCTTTGTGCTTATATCACTCCTACGCTTACTCAAGTGTTAAGAAGTATCTAGCTCAGACCCGATCTGGTGGCGGCGGATCAATCCAATGTCAGCGGCAGCGTTATCAGCGCTCAACATGTAGCCATTACCGCCGGTGATATTCACAATGACGGCGGCACCATCAAGGCTGACGGCATGTTGCATATGGTTAGCCGTGACGCCCTTATCAACCGCGAAGGGCTAATTCAGGCGGGGGATAACCTGACGGTCATCGCTAAAAACGATATCCAAAACCTGAGTGGCACTATTGAAGGACGTAACGTCACGCTACAAAGCCTTGATGGCAATGTAATTAATCAAACCTTACATCAACAAACCCATATCAACGCCGATGGTAGCGAAAGCAGCCAGAACGCTAACACTGCCCTCTCCTTTGGGGTTTCCGGTATCACTGCCGGTATTCACGCCAAAGAGAATTTGGGGATTTCCGCAGCAAACGATATTCAGATTACCGGGGCGGAACTCAGCGCCGGGCAAAATGTCACGCTGAATGCCGGTGACAATATTGATATCGCCGCCAATGAAACGGTGAACTTACGCACCGGTTTCACTACCACGCCGGGCGATCATCGGCTGGATATCCATCAGCAAAAGAGCCATATCAACGCAACCGATGGTGCCGTCACCCTGACGGCGGGCGACAGCATCAGCGTGATCGCCAGTGATATTCGCGCCAACGATAACATAACGTTACAGGCTAAAGAGGATATCGCCATCCTCTCCGCTCGAGACCAGACCTCTCAAGCGAAAGACGGTAAGTTACAGCACGCCACTACCGATGTGCAGAGCAGCGACATTCAGTCGGGTCATAATCTGATTGTGAATGCCGGTAACGATATCGTTATGCAGGCCAGTACGCTCAATGCCAAAGATAATGTGCTGTTAGTGGCGGGTAACGACCTGACGCTGCTGTCGGATGCCGAATCCAGCTATGACCGAACCCGTATCAACGGCGGTTATAAAATTGAGCAACAGGTCACTCAGCAATCCACCGAGATTAACGCGGGTCAGAACGTGCTGATCGGTGCCGGAAACGACGCCACATTACAGGCCACGCAGATCGGCGCCGGTGGGGATATTCGTCTTCAGGCCGAGGGAGATTTGCGTCTGCTGACGGCGGAAGAATCCAGCTACTACTATGAAAAAACCAAAACCGGTGGCTTCTTAAGCAGTAAATCCTATGAGGAAGAGCGTTCCAGCACCACTCATAAAGCCAGCGAGCTGAACGCAGGCAACAATATTGCCATCACCAGCGGCGGCGATAGCCTGTATCAGGCCAGCAAACTGAATGCGGGCAATGACATCGCCCTGACCAGCACCGGCGGGCAGATCCAGTTTAGCGCGGTTGAAAACACCGATTTCCTGAAGGTGGATTCAAAATCCAGCAGCGTGACCACCCGGGTTGCCGGTCACGGTCATAACAATACTACCCAGCAATTTGGTGAAATCACTCAGGGCGGTGAGTTAACCATTCAAGCGGAGAAAGGCATTCGTGCCGATATTCGTCAGTCATCAGCCCAGAGTTTAAGCACTGCGCTGGAGCAAATGGAAAGCGCGCCGGAAACCGCTTGGGTCGCCGAATTGGCGGTACGTAATGATGTTGAGTGGCATGCGGTTCAAGATGCCTACGATGATTGGGAGTATGACAGCGAGAGCCTGAGCCCGGCGGCAGCGGCGGTGATTGCGATTGTCGTTACGGTGTGTACGGCAGGTGCGGGGGCTGCGGCAGGCGGGGCGGTTGCAGGGACATCCACTGTGGCCGCCGCTGGCGCGACAACGGCGGCGGCCGTTTCTGCCGCTACGGCAGCGGCGGTTCAGGCGTTAGCCGCGCAGGCTACTCTCTCATTGATTAATAATCAGGGGGATGTGGGTAAAGTTCTGAAGGACTTAGGCTCGAAAGATAACGTGAAGAGTCTGGCGGCCTCGGTGGTTGCGGCGGGTGTGATTGCCGGTGTGGATACGCAGATGGGCTGGTCGCAAAGTGGTAAAGCGGCGTCTACCTCCTACACCGCAGGCAGCACCACCGAGCAAATTGCGACCATTACGCCGGTGAGTCAGCCGAGTTTTGATACTTGGTGGACAGGCAACAGTCAGTTAAGCAGTTGGGATATCGCCCAGCGCACCGTGGTGCATTCCGGTATTTCCGCCGGGGTGGACACTGCCATTAACGGCAGCAACTTCCTTGAATCATTCGGTACCAGTTTGATGTTTAACGCCGGTAACGAGCTGGGCCGCGCTTCGTCGTGGTATATCGGGGAGAATGCGGCGCTGTTTGGCGGCGATGGTTCCTTTGGTAAATCGGTGATCCACGGCCTGAACGGTGGGTTGATTGCCGAGCTGACCGGCGGTGATTTTGCCGCTGGCGCGGGCGCGGGTTTTGCCACTGAGTTGGCTTCGGGTGTGATTGGCGGTTTTGCACTAACGCCGGAAGAACAGCGTCAGGTGCAAAACGGTGAGAAGCTGTTCTATGTGGATGATAACGGGCTGGCCCGTATCATCGGCGGTAGCGTGGGTGCCATCATCACCAACACCGCCGACGGTGCGAATACTGGGGCGAACGTTGCCAATATTATTGACCAGAATAACCGTCAGCTTCACAAGTCGCAGTTGGAACGCATTGATGAACTGGCGGGTGGAGATAAAGAGAAGAAAGATCGCCTGTTCGCAGCAGCCTGTGCGTTAGAGAAGTGCTCGGCAGAGTTTGAGGTGGGAAGCCAAAGTTACAACGATATGTTGGCCTTTGAAACTCTGGGGGCCAGCGATGAGTTTGCGGCAGAACGTGCGTTACTTGCCATGCAAACCGCTTATGTCCCGGTGTATGCCGGAGGGATGAATCAGCAGGCCGAGTTGCCATTATTTGACTATTCCTCTCGCGATTATGTGAGCGACCTGACGTTACGGCTGGATAATACCTATGCCGTTACCAATCGGGCGACCGGATTAGTGATGACCGTCGGCGGTGAAGTTCAGGCTATTGCGGGAACGGGGCTTTGTACTACCGGTGTTGGTTGTTTATACGGTGTAGGGCTAACTGCATCAGGGTTGGATACTGCTTATACGGGTAGTAATGCCGTCATCACTGGAAGTCTGAGCACTCATACTGCTGGGGCGCAGTTGCTGGAAAGTTTTGGGGTGCCGCGTGAGTACTCGGAAATTGTTTATAGCCTAATGCAGATTAGTGGGGCTGCGGGGGCAAGTCGTTATGCGGGTGGATTGATTGATAATGCGGTACCGGTTAGTCGGAGCGGTGTGGTTGATGATATTGCTGTAACGCATGAGATATCAATTACCGAAGAAAGTGCGGGTTCAATTCGAAATGTTAATCCCGGCTACCCTATATTAGGACGCACTCATAACTGTACGAATTGCGTTATAGCAACGGATGCTACTTTGGGGGGAAATCCTGCTTCAGCATTACCTATATATTCGACTAGTGGCGTTCCTTTAACTGTTTTAGAGAAACACTTTGGTACCAAATTTAAATATGTATCTTCATCTAAAGATATTACTCAACAAATGATAAATGAAGGTTCAGGAGCAAGAGGAATTGTGTTTGGTTCATATGGACCGGGCCAAGTCGGACATGTATTTAATGTTGTTAACCAAAATGGCACAATTAGATTTCTTGACGGACAAATAGGTAAATCTGCTGATCTTAGCCAGTTTAAATCATTCCAATTATTGAGAACAAATTAATGATAACTTTTGATGAAGCAGTAAAAAAAGCTAATGACTATTTAGAAAATATAGGTATTCCTGCTGTTATGACTCTTCAGGGGCGCTTTTCCGAAGGATGGTTTTTTTGCTTTCAGTCTCGTAAATATTTTGAAACAGGGAATTTTTCAGATCAGCTTACTGGAAATGCTCCATTCATAATTGATAAAGATAGCGGTGATATCCACACATTAGGAACAGCATACCCTCTAGAAAAATATTTAAAGGATTACGAAGACGGGAAAAATAATAACAATCTTCTCTAATAATATATTGATGATAATGGATTAACGGCGATTATCGATCAGAATACTTACCAAAAAAACCAGCAATGTCCCTCTGTATAAAGTCCCTCTATCAAATGGAGGAAAAGGGCCCGGATATGAACTGTTCACATAGGCCTATCCGGAGTACGGAAAAGGCGGAGCATTACAATTATTACCTATTGAAAAAGGATATCTTGTTACTTTCGATAAAGTAACTATTCTTCCAGAGTAACATTATGACTAATGAAGAACTTAAAATAAATCTTAAATATCTTATAGATAAATACGTTCAAGAGGACCAAAAGGATAGCTTATATTCTTATATTATTCATGAAGACATTCCAGTAAAAGGGGTTTTGGCTGATTTGAATAAATATAAGACAAGAGCACTTGATCAAGCTGATAGTGACTTAATTAAAAACATTTATTTCTATAATTGCTGATGATTATATGAAAGAGGTCAAAAAATGACAAAAGAAGCTCTTATTCATCAATTGGATATGTTAGGTGTGTATAAGAGCAGTTATTCTCTAGGCAAATTGAAAATAGTGATTGTATTTGCATCATAAAAGAAAATGAACAATGGATTGTTTATTATGTAGAAAGAGATAAACCTGTCGTTTTAGCATCTTTCCCAACAGAAAGTGATGCGTATATATTTGTTTTAAAACAATTCAAATAACGAGCCGGGCGCGCTTCTTCATGGTATATCGGGGAGAACGGCCGCGCTGTTTGGTGGTGATGGTTCCTTTGGTAAAATTGAAGTTTTTGGAAGTGATGGTAAATTTTACATGGAGGTTGGCTCCGGACTAACGCCTAAGATTGATAATTATTTGGCGACGTTGGCTGGGGCTGAGAAGAGGATTGGTGGAACAGCATTAGATCGCTTACCTGATGCAGAACTAGGGTTATATAACTATAGGGGTGTACATTTAGGTCATCCTGAATGGGATAATGCATTAAATGGTAAGGTTGTTCCTGGAAATATTAATTCACAACTATCAGCAGAAGAACATAATCTTGGTGGTTTTTCGGATATTAGTCCTTTCACTTCATGGACCGATAATCCAAACATTGCAAGATATTTTGCTGGAGATGATGGAATAATTCTGAGAGTTCCAACTGGTAGCCCTAAATCAGGAGATAATTGGTCATGGAAAATATCTATGGATGAGTATCTTGAAAGAGAAATTTTACTTAAAGGCCCAAGAAGCGGCGACGTAGAGGTATTTTTGCCATGAAAAACGAATTTATACTATCTGAAGTTATATTACCGGAAGACATAAAGGGAAAAATATTATCCTCAGAATTATCATTCTCTAAATTTTATGCTCGTAACCCACGAGATGAATTACGGGAATTAATAATCCACCTTAAGAATACTGAAATATCTGGTCTGGTTATTTTGGGTGGGAAAGAGTCAATAGAAGTATTACAGAACATCCAGGATGAATTAATTGATATTTTTGCAGGAAAAAATAGCTCTTACTTTTTCAAAATATATATAAATAAAAATAGTAATGATGCCATATCATTTATAATGATAGATAGAGACAAAGGTAACATTATCAACTGATAGAACTTCTTTGGTACCTTGCACAAAATGCTGGCAAAAAACAATCGGGAGTTATGTATATTGATTACAGAAAATCAAGTTGAACCCGA
The DNA here is from genome assembly GCF_003096015.2 of Limnobaculum parvum. Lineage (NCBI taxonomy): Bacteria > Pseudomonadati > Pseudomonadota > Gammaproteobacteria > Enterobacterales > Budviciaceae > Limnobaculum > Limnobaculum parvum. The sequence goes on from NZ_CP029185.2 coordinate 3,466,776, forward strand.
TTCATTAACAATGCATTAATCTCAATTATCTTAGTAGGTTATTGGAAAGTGTAATTGCTATTTTTAGTCTTTCTGACGATGTCTTATCACCCAAAAAAGGGGATACCGCCGCGTGGTGAAACCAAAACGGGTAGTATTGAGATTTTGGGTAGTGATGGAAAACTTTATACGGAGGCAGGCTCTGAGTTACCTAATAAGCCCTTGGATAATATCTATATATTTACTAATACTGAGTAGGGGATAAATGGGGTAGGAGATGCTGTTCTAAATCCTTATGAGATGACTCAGTCACGCGTAAACATTATGAATGGAAGTCAATCGAGTGTGCTGATTGGAATCATGCATGACAGTTCTTACTGATAAGAGTGGAAATCTTATTACTGCTACACCGGGGAGAATTAAATGAAACTAATAGGATCTCGAACAGAGGCTATCCGGCGCGTTCAATTACTAAACTCTGAATCATTAATTAATGAAAATCCAATAATAGTTAATTTTTTGAATAAACAATATGGGAATATAAGATCAGTATACGCTTTAGCGCACACGCCAGAACAAGGGGTGGATATATACAGATTAATAATTAATGGTAATTTAATTATTGGTTTTGAGTTATCACACATAGATAATCAAATCAGTGAAATTTTCGATATGTCAGTTGAATACTACTCAAAACAGTTGAATAGTAAATCTGATAAATTAGATTTAGCCATTGTATTAGATTTAGCTAATAACTGAACTGTCCTAAATATAGGGAAGTGGACACCGTAGTCAGGCAGGTGAATATTTCGCCGAAAAAGCAAAACCCCGCAGTGCTAGACACACTAACGGGGTTTCTGACCACAACGTTATTAGGAGTAACATCATGGCTGTCAAAGAGCATACCCAAACTCACTCTAAATTTATACCCATCAGATCTTATTTCCGATCCGGATCCAATAAACGATCTTCTATCGTATCCGGTTGTTCATTAAGCGAGGTAAATTCCCATGCTTAATTCAACGGATATCGCATCAAACAATCTGGCCCCAAGCGATCCATTAGAACTGGCGGAGCAGTGCCTCGCCCTGATTAGCGTGGTGGTTAAACTGGAAGAAGCCCCGGTAAAAGAGTCGCTACAGTTTATCTTGCACGAGAAAATGGCCGCGCTATTTTCGGTGCTCTATGCCAGTAACGGATAACATCTGACCCATCGCTATTATTGAAACTTATAGACGTCGGTATGGCGTCTATATTTGTTAGCCAGAGGAATAATAATGAAACACATCTCCGTCCCCACCAGCAAAGCAGCCATGAGCCGTTTGAATCTTGATACTTACATCACAGGAGATTTAATTGAACTTTATCTCAACAAAGAACAGTATCAGGCGCTCTGGAAGACTGGTGTTATTGAACAGATGAATAAAGCCCTGAACATCATGATTGATGATTTTGAAGATGAGAAGCTATCAGGTAACGATCGCCTTCTTCATGCCCAGCAGATTATTGAATCTAAACTGATCTCAACCCATTGTGAAATCCTGCAAAAACTACTCACTCTGGTCAATAGCGCTATAAAACACAACACCGGACTCTTCTTCTATTTCTAAACCAGCAAACCACACGCTACCTATAAACCCTCTCCAACGGCAACAACGCCGCTGCCCGTTCCATCGCCCCTTCCACCACCAACGCCCGAATCTCATGGGCTAGCGGCGTCACGTCAGTAATCCGACATATCCACTGGTTTACATAACGCTCTACTGCCTCTTCCCCTAAACCAATCTGGATAGAACGATATTCAAGAGGCTGAAGCAGTAAATTGCGCTCAGGATCCCACTGGATACGAACCGGAGAGTCACGTTTTACTTGCTCCCATTCTTCCTTGCTCATTGATGGTTCAGCATGGCTGCCACAACTGTGCGCCAGCGCCCATTCAAAACCTTCACGGGTGATATCAATGGCCAGAATACGCGCCTGACCGGCGTCTTTATAGCCCCACCCGGCGCGATACATCATCCAGAGAAATGAGGGCTTTATCCAGGTCATGCGCGCCATCTTAAAAGGGGGAGAAATAAACGAGCCGTGAGCCAGTGCCGACTCGGCAATTTGGTTGGAATAGGCCTGATAAACTCGGATGGTATTATCGTCGAACAGCGCTCGAATTTGGCGATAGGGGGGCAATGCCATCATGTCAGAAATCCTTTTATTACTTGATGATGAAGCACTTTGTCAGTGGGGAGAAATCATAATACAGGAAGAGATTTGGTGGAATACGGCTAACACTCACGCGACTATAAGGTAAATATGGCGGTCTAAACGCTCGTTACCACTGGCAACTCAGCCCACTTTATCTCTACCTGCTCCCTCAGACAGAAAACCATATCTACCCAACTATCAAAATATCCGTACCCGCAGGCGAAATAGGCGCTGCGGTTATGATTAGTACTTAAAGCCCCGATGCAGCGCAACAATCCCACCGGTCAGATTAAAGTAACCAACGCCGTCAAACCCGGCCTCTTCCATCATGCTTTTTAACGTTTCCTGATCGGGATGCATACGGATAGATTCAGCTAAATAACGATAGCTATCGGCATCGCTGGTGATCATTTCGCCAATCTTTGGCAAAATATGGAACGAATAAGCGTCATAGGCCGAATTGAGTAACTTCACTACCGGTTTAGAGAACTCCAACACCAGCAGACGACCGCCCGGTTTCAGCACGCGAAACATTGAGCGCAATGCTTTATCTTTGTCGGTGACGTTACGTAACCCAAAGGAAATAGTAATACAATCAAAGTAGTCGTCTGGAAAAGGCAGCGCTTCAGCGTTAGCCTGTACATAATTGACGTTGCCGATAATTCCCATGTCGCGCAGCTTAGAGCGGCCCATTTTCAGCATAGAATCATTAATATCGGCTAAAACGACTTCTCCCTTTTCACCCACCAGCCGTGAAAATTTCGCCGTTAAATCGCCAGTTCCACCCGCCAGATCGAGCACTTTTTGCCCTTCCCGAACGGCACTACAGTCAATAGTGAATCGTTTCCAAACCCGGTGAATCCCGAATGACATTAAGTCGTTCATCAAGTCATATTTTGAAGCTACAGAATGGAAAACCTCAGCAACCATTGCGACTTTTTGATCTTTTTCTATCGTGCGAAAACCAAAGTGCGTCGTGGTTTCCTGCGTTTCGTTCATCATGATTAAACCTGATTTAATAAGTCATATGAATTAATTGAGTCTACCAGAAACAATCTGAAACATATCCACCAATAACTCTTTTTTACTATGTTTCAGTAATATCAGAAGAATTCTCTATTCCTGAGGTGTTATCTGGCATTTTTGATATCGATTCAGCTAAAGCTGGTTCAGATATCGCAGTATTCATCGGGCGTTTTACTTCAACGCCTAATGCTCGAAAACTTTCTACCTGCCCAATGACGTTACCCCGCCCCTGAGACAGTTTATTCATCGCTTGCCGGTAATTATCCTGCGCCTTGTCCAGACTCATACCCAGCGATGTCATATCATCAACAAACAGCCGAAGTTTATCATACAGGCGCGCAGCCCGGTCGGCGATCTGTTGAGCATTCTGACTTTGGTGCTCATAACGCCATAAATTACCGATGGTTCTTAATGCCACCAGCAATGTCGTTGGGCTAACCAGCATAATATTGTTCTGTAGCGCTTCACCGATCAATTCGGGTTGCCGATCGATGGCTAATAAGAAAGCAGGCTCTACCGGAATAAACATCAGCACGTAGTCTAAAGAGCGTAACCCCGGAAGCTGGTGATAATCTTTACGACTGAGCAAACGGATATGTGATTTGATGGAAGCAATATGTTCATGCAGTGCTTGGCTGCGTACCTGCTCATCATCACTGTTAAAATAGCGCTCATAACTAACGAGGGACATCTTAGCATCAATAACAACATCTTTCCCCTGTGGAAGATGAACGATCACGTCTGGCTGTTGGCGATTGCCCTCTTCACCCTTCATATTAACCTGGGTTTGATATTCATGGCCTTCGCGTAAACCCGATGCTTCCAGCACCCGGCTTAAAACCACTTCGCCCCAGTTACCCTGAGTCTTATTATCACCTTTCAGGGCTTTGGTCAGGTTAAGCGCTTCCCGAGCCATCTGGGCGTTCAACTGTTGTAAATTACGGATCTCATGGGTCAGGGTGTGGCGTTCCCGCGATTCCTGCCCATAGCTGTCCTGAACTTGACGGCGGAAACCGTCCAACTGTTCATACAGTGGGAGAAGTAGCCTATCGAGACTCTGGCGATTCTGCTCATCAACCTTACGACCGCTCTGTTCAAAAATACGATTGGCTAAATTTTCAAACTGTACCGTTAACCGCTGTTCGCTACTGATTAACAAACGCTGCTTTTCTTCAGAAGCAAAACGCGTCTCTTCCAGACGGGTGGACATCTCCCGTAGCTCAACTTCCAGCGAATTATTAATGCCTTGCAGGCTGCGTAGTTCCTGATTCAAACGCTCGCACTCTTCGTGCCATAACGCCTGTTGCTGGGCTTTTTCTTGCAGCGCTGCTAGGCGAGCATACAGTTCGCGCAGGTCTAACTGCCCTTTTTGCAGCTCCTGCTGTTGAATTTTTCGTTCTGATTGTAACTGCTGATTGTCTGAATCTGCCTGATCCAAGTGTGCCGTCAGCAATGCGATTTGATTTTCTAGCTGTAAGTTATGGCGCTGGTTATAAATAGCCATCACCAGTCCACCCATTAATAGCCCTGCCAGCGCAGCAGCAAAAATCATCATCAAGCTGTTATCCACCGCGCCTCCGGCTTTTGATATGCGAACATCACAAATTAGTAGGGGTTAAAAGTAAGAGAATACTGTATAAATGTCCATATTATTTTGGCTAATTATGCGTAATTGTTCCCATTATCGCTAAACAGAATGGCTAAAAGCGCAGATAGTGAGCAATCCATTGAAGACCAAAGGCTCCGGGAGCCAGAATCAGAAAGCCCCACAGCATGGCGGAGGTCAGATTAACTATCTGAAAAGATTTCAACGGCATATCACAAATACCGGCCACTAACGGTACCGTTGCGCGAAAAGGGCCAAAAAAGCGGCCGACAAATACGCCGATGGTTCCCCAACGGTCAAAAAAGTGCTGACCACGTACCAGCATTTGTGGGTTACGTGATAACGGCCAGATATGCGCAATGCGTTCTTTATAGTGCCAACCCAGCCAGTAAGATATCCAGTCGCCAAAAAAAGCACCGAAGGATGCCGCTATCCATATAGGCCAGAAAGCGATACCGCTTTCACCAATAATTGCGCCAATACCTATCAGAATCACCGTTGCAGGAATAAGCAAAGAAAGAAAAGCGATAGACTCGCCAAATGCCAGAAAAAAAACGACAGGAACGCCCCACGCCTGATGGTCGCGAACAAAGTTCATGGTTGATGTGATGATATAGTCAAGGGTCACACTGCTACTCCCGTTTTCAACGCCTACATTTAGCAAGGTTCTGGCTATAAAAAGCAATATTCTTTTGATGTTTATGCAGTAGACAACATGCTATTTTCACCCGTTCTATGCCACAAAAAAACCGGGCATATCCCGGTTTCTCTTTCCATTAACCGCGTTGAGCGATTAAGCCGCAGGTCTGGCCTCTGATGATATACCGCCCATTTCCTCACCGCCGATAGCCGGGACGCGAATAATAACGCGCGTATAGACTTCCGGCTGGCTTTCCACGGTCACACCATAATCATAACCGTGACGCGCCTTAATTCGCCGATCCACCAGACTCATTCCCAAGCCATCACCATTCGGTCTTGGGTAGTAATTACCGGCGTTATCCTCCACCAATAAAACCAGTGCATGATGGTGGTGATCGGTCGTATCAAAATAGCCTTTAATGCTGATATGGCCTTCGGTCAATATCTGAGAAGTACCGTGCTTAATGGCATTTTCCACTATAGGTTGCAGGGAGAATGCCGGTAAAGAGAGAGGCAGTAACGCATCGGGTATATCAATATCAACGGTTAGCCGGTCGGCAAAACGTGCTTTTTCAATTTCCAAATAGGCATTGATGTGCTCCAGCTCATCACTCAGGCTAACTTCATCGTTACTACGCTTTAGGTTCTTACGGAAAAAGGTCGATAATGACAGTACCAAACGACGCGCGTGCCCGGGATCTTTGCGTATCACCGCCGACAGCGTATTTAACGCATTAAACAGAAAGTGCGGGTTAACCTGCGCATGGAGTAATTTGATCTCTGATTGTGCCAGCAGTTGTTTTTGCTGTTCGAATGTTCCCGTCAGAATCTGCGCCGACAGCAGGTGAGCTATCCCTTCCCCTAACGTGCGGTTAATGGAGGAGAAGAGCCGACTTTTCGGTTCATATAACTTAATGGTTCCAATGACCGTCCTTTCTGCACCACGCAGCGGGATAACCAGCGTTGATCCCAGTTTGCAGTTAGACGTAATTGAGCAGGCATAATGAACTTCGTTGCCATCGGCATACACCACCTGATTATTCTCAATGGCTTTATGGGTATGGCGAGATGTGATTAACGCGCCGGGTATGTGGTGATCGTCACCAATCCCAATAAACGCCAGCAGCTTTTCCCGATCGGTAATCGCCACGGCTCCAACGCCAAGTTCTTCATACAGAATTTGAGCAACGCGCATACTGTTTTTCTGGTTAAACCCTTGCCGCAAGACCCCTTCCGATCGGGCCGCTATCTTCAATGCTTTGGCGGAGAATGCAGTTGTGTACTTTTCAAAAATCGCCCGACGGTCCAGCAGGATTCGCATAAACATCGCCGCACCAACGGAGTTAGCAATCATCATCGGTAGTGCAATATCGTTTACCAAATGTACCGCCTGAGAGAACGGTCGGGCAATCAGTAATATGAGCAGCATTTGCAGCGCTTCGGCAAACAGCGTAATAGCAGCAACGATCAGCGGCTGAAAAAGAATATCCATTCGATTATGACGGATCAGATAGCGGTGCAGTAAGCCCCCGACTAAACCTTCTACAATCGTCGACAACATGCAGGCCGTTGCTGTCATACCGCCCATAGAATAGCGATGCAAACCACCGGTCAATCCCACAAAGAAACCAACGGATGGCCCGCCCAATACTCCGCCTAAAACAGCACCCATTGCTCGTGTATTGGCAATGGAATCATCAATTTGTAAGCCGAAGTAGGTTCCCATAATGCAGAACATGGAGAAGGTGAAATAACACAGCAATTTGTGAGGCAGGCGAATAGTCACCTGCATCAAAGGAATAAACAGTGGTGTCTTACTCAGCAGATAGGCAATAACCAGATAAACACACATTTGCTGTAATAAAGAAAAAATGAGGTCAATCTGACTAATTTCCATGAGGTGTGTTTCTCTGCGTGGTCAAAAATGGTTCGCTGACTATTCTAACATCAGTTACTAATTATCCCCGTCTTTTTACACTATCTGACCGCATTTCGGTACTCTTGGTCCAATATAGGAACGTTCACGCCAAAACAGATAAAAAAAAGCCAGCACGTGGCTGGCTAAAATAAACATTGGAAGCAATGTGAGCAATGTCGTGCTTTCTCGAGGTGAGCATAAATAACCGCCCCTTGAAAACACGTAAATAATAATCATTATCAATATCATCTGTAAAGCTCTTTTTTATTAAAATGAGAATATTTCTCATCTAAATGGCTATACCTATATTTTTCAACTAAATAACGATTATTAATTCCTATACTATAATTGGGGATACTGCCTGCTTGGTTCCGCGTTTCCTTCCGCTCTTCCAAATGTGTTAATAAAAACAAGATATTAATTAATACTGCCAATAATCATAAATATACAAAATAAAATATTAAAAAATAGAAAATCAAAAATAAATTTCGAGATATTAAACTAATATGATGAGTAATCGTTCTGTTATGGAATGTGATTCCACGCTGATAAAACAGTATACAACCAGCACATGTTACGAAGTTTATTTTTGGAGGTTGATGATGATCCCTGCTTTATCTCTCAGGGGGCTGGCGAGCGCTCTGGTAATCGTAAGTCCGTTAGTCTGGGCTCATGGCTTCATTAGTGAGCCGCCATCTCGCGCTTATGCCTGTACCCTTGGGCAAAACGTAGATTGTGGCGATGTGGAATATGAACCACAAAGTCTGGAGGCCCCTACCGGCTTCCCTAATAGCGGCGGCCCGGCTGACGGTAAGATGGGCAGTGCAGGGTCTTCACGATTCACCCAGCTAGATGAACAAACCGCCGTGCGCTGGAAAAAAGTCAGTATGAAACCCGGCGACAATACATTCACTTGGAAATTTACGGCCGCCCACCCGGTCAATAACTGGCGTTACTACATCACCAAACAGGATTGGGATCCCAATCAACCACTGACTCGCGCTTCCTTTGATCTCACCCCATTCTGTAAGATCGACGGGAAAATGGCGATGCCTCAAACCATCACCAGTAAAAACTGTAATGTACCTAATCGTACTGGCTACCAAGTGATTCTGGGCGTGTGGGAAGTCGCAGACACCCCTAACAGTTTTTATAATTTGATCGATGTTGATTTCTCTGGCGGTAGTGAAACGGGCGGTGGCGGTTCAAATACCCCAGCCGTTATCGATACTTGGGCAAAAGAAGTGGGTAGCATTCAGCCATTCGTCGATCTGAAACGTGGCGATAGCGTTAAGTTACGGGTTTTCGATAGCCGTGGTGAACGTTCCGATCTATCGATTCCTTACACGATTGAAAGTGACGAAGGCGGTGCTAAAAACGTTTGGGCACATGACTTTGCGGATAAAATTAATGCATCTCAGCAATTAATTCGTGCCGGACAAAAAGCAGGAGCCGACCAGTTTAACTCGGTATACGGTAGTAATACCGTGTATGCCACCGAAGCCAGCGGGATAAACCATACTGAAATTCAAATTGATCAACAGCCTGTGCCAGTGACGTCATCCGTTACCGTTACCGGTGTTGAACCAACGTATACCACCAACCAGAGCGGCGATCTGACATTGACATTCAATGTGGCGGTTAGCGGGAAGTTAACTGTTGAAACATCCGTTTATGATAGTGCCCATATGCAAAAAGTTTATGATAGTGCCGAAATGGACAACAACCATAAGGGCTTCTCACTGACCATGAAAGGACTGGCTTCAGATAATTATGGGCTGCTTGTTGTCGGAAAAGATGAGAAGGGTAATGTTCAGCAACAGATCGTTAAGTTCGCAGTTACCGTTCCGGCCAGTGGTGGCGGTGGTACCGCAAGTTATGATGCGGTCTTCCCGGAAAAAATCACCACCTACAAAGCGGGCACTAAAGTGCTGCAACAAAAAGATGGAAAGGTTTATCAATGTAAACCTGCACCTTACAGCGGTTTCTGTAAACAATGGGCTACAACAGCGACCGGTTTTGAACCCGGAGTCGGTGCCAGTTGGGAGATGGCCTGGTCGTTGGTCAAATAACCCTTCACGGTAAAACATCCTCTAAAAGAGCCTCCAATACTGGAGGCTCTTTGCATAATATGGCATACGCCAACTCGGCTATGACCTGCTAAAATTAAGTTATCCCAGTTCAAATAATCGGCTGATTGAGGCGTTCTATCATGGCAAGCGGATGGACGGCAGACGGCGCCGTGCAGGATCAAATTGATAGCACCATTTCAGATGCGGTAGCTAAAGCCCGTTCTCAATTACATCATGGTGAAAGTGCCACTCACTGTCTGGAGTGTGGTGACCCTATTCCACAAGCAAGAAGAGATGCCCTTCCCGGCGTTCAATATTGTCTGGCCTGTCAAACCGAGCTAGACAAGAAAAACCTGCATCAGGCTGGCTATAACCGTCGGGGAAGTAAAGACAGCCAACTGAGATGACTGCTGCTGTCTATAGGTAAAATAAAGGCCCGCAATCACTGATTGCGGGCCTTTAAACTTAGTTGATGTCTGATTTAAAACTTATATTTAAATCCAAAAGTTACTGCGGTATTACTGTAGCCAACGTCACACTCAGATACTTTAACGATGAACTAACGCCTGCGCGCACGCCCATGCTGAACTCCATGCCCACTGGAAGTTATAGCCTCCCAGCCAACCGGTAACGTCTACCACTTCGCCAATAAAGTAGAGGCCGGGAACCTGTGCCGATTCCATCGTTTTGGATGACAGCGCTTTGGTATCGACACCACCCAGCGTAACTTCCGCGGTACGATAACCTTCGGTACCATTCGGCTGAATTTGCCATTGCTGCAATACCTCGGCTAACTGCTGCTGTTGAGGGCCGGTTAACTGCTTTAGCGTCACATCAGGCACTTTATTCAACATTTGCAGGCTTTCCACCAAACGTTTAGGCAGATGACGCGCTAAGGTGTTCTTCAGGCTTTGATTAGGGTGCTCTGCCCGTTCCGCATTCAAGAAGGCATCCAGATCTAAATCTGGCAGCAAATTAATGGTGATCGACTCACCCGGCTGCCAGTAGCTGGAGATTTGTAGTATTGCCGGCCCAGAAAGGCCACGGTGGGTAAACAGTAGGCTCTCTTTGAAGCAAGTACCATTTTCTGCCGTTACGCTTACCGGTACCGCAACGCCAGACAGCGCTTGCAGCACTTCCAGCAGCGGCTTATGCAGCGTTACTGGCACCAGCCCTGCTCGAGTTGGTAGCAGGTTAATGCCGAACTGCTCCGCTATCTTATAGCCAAATGGCGTCGCCCCCAATCCGGGCATAGACAAGCCACCGCTAGCGATAACCAAAGACTTAGCTTGAACCTCTCCCGTGGATAACTTAACCAGAAAACCCTGTTCATTACGTTCTACGCTGAATACTTCACTACGCATCCGCAAATCAACATGTCCCTGTTCACACTCTTTCATCAGCAGGTCAACAATATCTTCCGCGGAGTTATCACAAAACAGCTGCCCCAGCGTTTTCTCGTGGTAAGCCACCCCATGACGAGATACCAGCTCGATAAAATCCCACTGGGTATAGCGGGCCAGCGCTGATTTACAGAAATGCGGGTTGTGGGATAGATAGGCCGTATGGTCAGCATACATATTGGTAAAATTGCAGCGACCGCCGCCGGACATCAATATTTTCCGCCCTGGTTTTTTGCCATTATCCACCAACAGAACATGAAGCCCCAGTTGCCCAGCCTGAGCAGCACAAAACAACCCGGCAGCGCCGGCACCGATAATCAATACGTCCGCTTGTTCAACCACAAAAACCTCTGAAATTTCGGTCTGCCGACCGCACGACTTCCTATTCTGTGCCAGAATTGTATTCATCATCTGCGGTTCTCGCCAGAAGATTAGATTTTACTAGCGTTGCAAAATTATTTTCAGCGCCAAGTTTATGTTAATAATAACAGTTGGTTACATTTGTAAATACATGTAAACGAGTCCGCAGAATCGAAAAAAAAGTTAATTTTTTCTTTGCCGATACGTTAATTGTGCTGATAATGCGCCGGTCTACCTCCATTACTGACAGTAAGGTTTATGCTAAACATATTTGCAGGACTAGAAATTCATACTGCCCTAATGCTGGGTCTCGCATTACTGTTTGTTTTATTTTATGAAGCTATCAATGGCTTTCATGATACAGCAAACGCAGTAGCCACCGTTATTTATACCCGCGCAATGCGTGAGCAGCTTGCTGTTGTTATGGCGGGTGTTTTCAACTTTCTTGGTGTCGTGCTTGGCGGATTAAGCGTTGCTTACGCTATCGTGCACCTGCTTCCAACGGATTTGCTGCTTAACATCAATTCAACACATGGCCTTGCTATGATGTTCTCGGTGCTATTGGCGGCGATTATATGGAACCTAGGAACCTGGTATTTTGGTATTCCGGCTTCCAGTTCACATACTCTTATTGGTTCTATCATTGGTGTTGGTTTAACGAACGCCATCGTGACAGACTCCTCTATCGTTGATGCGCTAAATCTGCCAAAGATGATTCAAATTTTCCTGTCGCTGATTCTGTCACCGCTGGTTGGTTTGGTTCTGGCGGGTGCCATGATTTTCTTCCTGCGTCGCTTTTGGAGCGGCAACAAGAAGCGCGAACGCATTCACTTAACACCGGCAGAACGTGAAAAGAAAGATGGCAAACGTAAGCCGCCATTCTGGACCCGTATCATGCTGATCCTATCCGCCATTGGTGTCAGTTTCTCCCACGGTGCGAACGACGGTCAGAAAGGCATTGGTTTGCTAATGCTGGTATTGATTGGTGTGGCTCCGGCTGGGTTCGTGGTGGATATGAGTGCTAACGGTTATGAGATTTCCCGTACTCGTGATGCCTTGGGCCACCTTGAGCAGTACTATCAAAATCATCGTGATGCCATTCCTCACATCGTAGGTCAAAACAACAATGACCCGCTGCCTGCCATGAGTACAAGCACAGAATATCACTGTGATAACTCCCGGGCGCTGGTTGCTATCAGCCATTCACAACAGATGCTGAGTGGTCTCGATAACTATGAACCGCTTGTTCCAGAACAACGTAGTCAGCTTCGTCGCCTGTTGTTATGTGTTGCTGATACCGCCGCTAAAGTCACCAAACTGCCGGAAACCACTTCTCAGGATAAGCGTTACATTAAAGAACTGCGAGAAGACGTGCTGGTTACCGTTGAATATGCACCTATCTGGATTATCATTTCTGTCGCATTAGCGCTAGCGCTGGGTACTATGGTGGGCTGGCGACGTGTTGCCGTGACTATCGGTGAGAAAATCGGTAAGAAAGGCATGACCTATGCTCAGGGCGTTTCTGCACAGTTAACCGCAGCGCTCTCTATCGGCGTTGCCAGTTACACCGGGATGCCGGTTTCCACCACACAGGTTCTTTCTTCTGCCGTTGCCGGTACTATGCTGGTTGATGGTGGCGGCGTGCAAAGTAAGACCGTTAAAAGTATTTTCTTAGCTTGGGCTTTAACCCTTCCTGTTGCCGTTATTCTTTCCGGCACTCTGTACTGGATTGCTCTAAAGCTGATTTAGCAGGGTGAGAACGTATGAATAAAAGACCCCGTCGTGTGATAAACACGCGGGGTTTTTTATTATCTGTAACTTTAACGATCTCACACGGTCAACTCTCAGCAAAATCGGCAATAACATGATGATTCTTCATAAGAATTAATATCAAACCTATTCGGCAATAAAAGCGCACGTCATGTGATCGATATACCACTTTAATCAGGTATATTGAGCTATTATTAAGTCAAGTGAACGGATCTTACAGAAGGAGCCATCCTATGTCATATAAACACATTCTGATTGCAGTTGACCTATCTCCGGAAAGCAGCGTGCTGGTTGAAAAAGCGGTATCGATGGCTAAACCATACAACGCCAAAGTTTCTCTGATTCATGTAGATGTCAATTACTCCGATCTGTATACCGGGCTGATCGACGTCAATATGGGCGATATGCAAAAACGCATTTCTGAAGAGACCCATAATGCACTGGCCGAGCTGGCAAGCAATGCGGGTTACCCTATTACTGAAACCCTCAGTGGCAGCGGCGATTTGGGTCAGGTACTGGTTGATGCGATTAAAAAGTATGATATAGACCTCGTACTCTGTGGGCACCATCAGGATTTCTGGAGCAAGTTGATGTCTTCTGCTCGTCAGCTCATTAATACCGTACATATTGATATGCTGATTGTTCCTTTACGGGAAGAGGAATAACGCATCACATAAACCACTCAACGCCCGCTCCATGTGGGCGTTTCTTTATTTAACTGATTAAATAATTAGCCTATATTCAGCAAACCCTCTCTTATAAATAAGAATATCCGCCCTTTATCAAGGCTACTTTTACATTCAGATAAATATACTGCCCTTTTGAATTCTATTACTTCAGATAACTACTTTAATAGAATATTCCCCTATTAATAAATTTGTAACTCACTGTAAAATCATGTGATTATCATGTTTTCAATATATCGAAATAAGTTTTATTACTTATTGAATTTCCATAATTATTGGCTCTAATGATTTTTAGCCTGAGTATAAATAATATTAATCCACCTCAAAAAACGGCTTGCCTTATCACTATTGGTTAGTGTTATATTCGGACAGAACATACATCACATCATGAAGCCCGCAATATTCACTTTCTGAATAGCGTTTTTTCGTGGATAAAATAAAAAAGACATAGGAAATAGCATCAATGAACCATTACTCCACTGTGGACGATTTTCTCGTCATGCTACAAAAACGCGATGGCCACCAACCAGAATTCCTGCAGGCGGTTCGCGAAGTATTCACTTCTCTCTGGCCTTTTTTGAAAGAAAATCCTCGCTATACCGAGCAGGGTTTGCTGGAACGTTTAGTTGAGCCAGAGCGCGTCATTCAGTTTCGCGTTTCATGGGTAAATGACAAAGGTGAAGTTCAGGTTAACCGCGCTTGGCGGGTACAGTTCAGTTCAGCCATTGGGCCATTTAAGGGCGGCATGCGTTTCCACCCATCGGTTAACCTGTCTATTCTGAAGTTTTTAGGTTTTGAACAAACCTTCAAAAATGCACTGACTACCCTACCAATGGGCGGCGGTAAAGGCGGTTCGGATTTCGATCCAAAAGGTAAAAGCAACGCTGAAATCATGCGGTTCTGTCAGGCTCTGATGACCGAACTGTATCGTCATTTGGGTTCTGACACTGACGTGCCTGCCGGTGATATCGGCGTAGGCGGTCGTGAAGTTGGCTATATGGCCGGTATGATGAAGAAGCTGTCTAATAACACTGCCTGTGTGTTTACGGGTAAAGGGCTTTCATTTGGTGGCAGCCTGATCCGTCCTGAAGCTACGGGCTATGGGCTGGTTTATTTCACGCAAGCCATGCTAAAACGCCACGGTTCTGGTTTTGAAGGCCAGCGCGTTTCGGTTTCTGGCTCGGGTAATGTGGCACAATACACCATTGAGAAAGCGATGGAGCTGGGTGCCAGAGTGATTACCGCATCAGACTCTGCCGGTTCTATTGTGGATGAAGAAGGCTTCACGACCGACAAACTGGCTCACCTGATTGATATCAAAAACAGCCGCTATGGTCGTATCAAAGACTACGCTAACGAGCGTGGTTTAACCTATCTGGAAGGTCAGCGTCCTTGGGGCGTTCCCGTTGATATCGCTCTGCCATGTGCCACTCAGAACGAGCTGGAACTGGCTGATGCCAAACTGCTGATCCAAAACGGCGTGAAGGCCGTTGCCGAAGGTGCCAACATGCCAACCACTATCGATGCAACAGAAGCACTGATGGCAGCGAATGTGCTGTTTGCTCCGGGCAAAGCAGCTAACGCGGGTGGCGTTGCTACTTCTGGTTTGGAAATGGCACAAAATGCTGGCCGCGTCAGTTGGAAAGCCGAGAAAGTCGATTTACGCCTACAGCACATCATGCATGATATCCATGAAGCCTGTGTTAATTATGGTGGCGAGAAAGCGCAAACTGACTACGTCAGCGGCGCGAATATTGCCGGTTTTGTGAAAGTGGCTGATGCCATGTTAGGACAAGGCGTGTTATAAAAGTTTCCTACTGGCGATAGCGTATTTCACGTTATCGCCATTTTAACCAAAGGGAACACTGATGAAGAAAAAAACAGTCATTTAAGGCTAGTTGTTGATAACACCAAATCCTCGCCGAAACCTATTCCCACCGATCATGCGTTTTTTTAACCCAGAAGTCATTCAAACTATCAACGTTCTACAAAACAACGATCGCACGGGAACCCGATGACGATTAAGTTTGCCATCGGAAGCAGTTAAAATTTACCTACAGTGTGACGTAGAGATCAAACCGATGACTCTTGGTGTTAATCGATGCCTGCGGCTTAACGTTGGCTAACGGTGGAGCATAATCAGGGCGCTTTACTACCACGCGCTTTTTCGCCAATTGACAGGCGGGTTCCAACAGGCCATCAGCATCTAAGTCTTCGCCCACTAGCGACTGGAACACTCTCATTTCCTTTTTCACCAATGCACTTTTTTGCCGATGAGGAAACATAGGGTCAAGATAGACCACATCAGGGGCAGGCTGAATCGAAGATAATGCCGTCAGGCTGGACGCATGTAGTAATGTCAGGCGCTGTTGTAACCAGCCGCCAATTTCTGCATCCGCATAGGCCCTCTGCAAGCCATCGTCCAGCAATGCTGCCACCACCGGATTGCGTTCCAGCATTCTCACCTTACAGCCGACAGATGCCAATACAAAGGCGTCACGACCTAAACCCGCCGTGGCATCGACCACATCCGGTAAATAGCCACCTTTAATACCGACCGCTTTTGCTACCGCTTCACCTCGACCGCCGCCGAACTTGCGTCGATGGGCCATCGCGCCAGCAATAAAATCGACATAAATAGCGCCCAGTTTAGGCTCATCACGTTTACGTAATTCGAGGCGCTCTGGCGTTAGCACCAGCGCCATAATAGCCTGTTCGTCGGAGATCAAACCCCAGCGGTTGGCTAAAAGTGATAAGGCGCCGGAATCGGCGCCTGCTTCACAAATTAAACTCACTGACACGAGAAACGTTATCCCTTTATGCCGTAATGGCGCAGCATGGCATCAAGCGCTGGCGCACGACCACGGAAATTTTTGAACAGCGTCATCGGTTCATCAGAACCGCCCTGAGACAGAATATTGTCTAGGAAAGACTGGCCGGTTGTGGCGTTGAAAATACCTTCTTCTTCGAATCGGGAGAAGGCATCAGCAGACAGCACTTCAGCCCACAAATAGCTGTAATAACCTGCCGCATACCCCCCCCAAAGATGTGGCTGAACGCGTGCGGGAAGCGGCCCCAGCTTGGTGAAGGCATTACTGCTACCTGCTTTTTCACTTCTGCTAGGGTTTCCATAATTTGTGCTCCCTTCTGCGGTAGATACTGATAGTGCAGGCGGAAATCAAACAGACCAAACTCCAGTTGACGCAAAATGAACAGCGCCGCCTGATAGTTTTTAGCTGCCAGCATCTTATCCAGCATTTCCTGCGGCAGAGGCTCACCGGTTTGATAGTGACCGGAGATAAAGGCTAATGCTTCAGGCTGCCAGCACCAGTTTTCCATAAACTGACTTGGTAACTCGACCGCATCCCATGGAACGCCGTTAATACCGGAAACGCCCGCGGTATCAATTTTAGTCAGCATATGGTGAATGCCGTGGCCAAACTCATGGAATAGTGTGGTCACTTCATCATGAGTGAACAGCGCAGGCTTATCACCCACCGGACGATTAAAGTTACAGGTCAGATAGGCCACTGGCTTTTGCAGATGACCATCGGCATAGCGCAGGCTGGTAACGCAGTCATCCATCCAGGCTCCACCGCGTTTATGTTCGCGGGCATAAAGATCCAGATAGAAGCTACCGCGCAGTTCACCGTTGGTATCAAACAGGTCAAAGAAACGAACTTCAGAGTTCCAGAAATCAACGTCTTTGCGCTCTTTCGCCGTCATACCAAATACGCGCTTCAATACTTCAAACAGCCCTTGCATCACCCGCGCTTCTGGGAAGTAAGGTCGCAGTTGTTCATCGCTGATGGCGTAAAGGTGTTGCTTCTGTTTTTCGCTGTAATAGCTGATGTCCCAAGGCTCAAGCTCGGTTTTACCAAAATGTTCTTTGGCAAACGCTCGCAGGTCCGCCAGCTCTTTTTCACCCTGCGGGCGCGCTCGTTTAGCTAAATCATTCAGGAAATCTAGTACCTGCTGTGGGTTCTCGGCCATTTTGGTTGCCAGAGACTTATCCGCATAGCTGTTAAAGCCCAGCAGTTGTGCCAGTTCATAACGCAATGCCAGCAGCTCTTCAATTATTTGGGTGTTATCCCACTTACCCGCGTTAGGGCCCTGATCCGATGCCCGCGTACTGAACGCCTGATACATTTCATGGCGTAATTCGCGGTTATCACCGTAAGTCATGACCGGTAGATAGCTTGGAATATCTAATGTCAACAACCAGCCATCCTGATCTTTGGCTTTCGCCATTTCACGGGCGGCATCCATTGCGCTTTCCGGTAAACCTGCCAGCTCAGCCGGCTCGGTAATCAGTTTGGTCCAGCCCATGGTGGCATCCAGCACGTTATTGCTGTAGGTGGAGCCCAGCTCAGAAAGACGGGAAACGATTTCTCCGTAGCGCTTTTGCTTCTCTGCATCCAGACCAATACCGGATAACTCGAAATCACGCAGGGCATTATCCACCGCTTTCTTCTGCGCTTTGCTCAGGCTATTAAACGCCTCACCCTGCTTCAGGTTGCGATATGCCTGATACAAACCTTCGTGTTGACCAACCCAAGTGCCGTACTCAGAAAGCAGCGGTAAACATTGCTCATAGACTTGGCGTAGTTCTGGGCTATTTTTGACTGAATTTAAATGACTCACTGGCGACCAGATTTGCCCTAACCGATCGTCAACTTCCGCCAATGGCTGGCACAAATTATCCCAAGTAAATGGGCCCGGTTGCGCAACCACTTTTTCCACAGCAGCACGGCAGTCATCAAGGGCTGCTTTAATCGCAGGAACAACGTCATCAGGTGTGATAGCAGAAAATGGGGGAAGCCCCTGGAAGGTCAACAATGGGTTAGTCATAAAACAGTCCTTAAATTTGGCGATAGCACTAACATGTGGACTATTATGGTCGAATTCAATGGCTGGGGATACTAATCCTAATAATAGATATTCCCTTCTATTCGACTAATAGCATAAGAAACGCGGAGATCCACGGGGAGCGGCAATAGCCAACAATGATTTTCACTTTTTATCGGTCAGACAGTTTATACTGGTCACCATAACGCAGCATATCCCCCATATCAGGCCAGAATTTTAGCCAGTATGCTTTGCAGACGATAAATACCTTGTTTGTCATCACCACGGGTGGGGCAACAGGTCAATCACAGGAATGTATAAAACACCATGTTAAGCTATCGCCACAGTTTCCATGCCGGTAACCATGCCGACGTTGTGAAGCACACCGTTCAAAGCCTAATTATTGAAGCGTTCAAAGAGAAAGAGAAACCTTTTCTGTATCTTGATACCCATGCTGGTGCCGGGCGCTATTTTTTAGGTAGTGAGCATGCGGAAAAGACCGGTGAATATCTGGAAGGCATTGCCCGAATCTGGCAACGAGATGATATGCCCGCCGAGCTTGAAGCTTACATGTCTGCGGTTAACGCCTATAACAAAGGCGGTTATCTGAAATATTATCCTGGTTCGCCGCTGATTGCCCGTCACCTGCTCCGAGAGCAAGACCAACTGCATATGACTGAGTTGCACCCGACAGATTACCCCCTGTTGCGCCACGAGTTTCTAAAGGACGATCGCAGCAAAGTTTTACGTGCTGATGGTTATCAGCAACTAAAGTCTCAGCTTCCTCCTCAATCTCGCCGTGGATTTATTCTGATCGACCCGCCTTATGAGATCAAAACTGACTATCAGGCAGTGGTTCAGGGTATTCAGGAGGGTTATAAACGCTTTGCTACCGGTGTATACGCGTTGTGGTATCCGGTCGTGCTGCGCCAACAAATCAAACGTATGGTAAAAGAGCTGGAAGAGACGGGCATTCGACGTATCTTACAAATCGAGCTGGCGGTTCAGCCGGATAGCGATCGTCGTGGTATGTCCGCATCGGGTATGATTGTCATCAATCCCCCTTGGAAGCTGGAACAGCAAATGAATACCGTTTTGCCATGGCTGCATCGCGTACTGGTACCGGAAGGTATTGGTCACACTAAAGTTAGCTGGATTACACCGGAGTAAACACTCATTGAGCGGTTGTGGTACGAGTTGAGAATGGTTATGAAGAGAAATAAGTTAGTCGGTATCAGCCTTTCGGTGATCGCTACCGTGATTTTAGCCGGGTGGCTGGTTTGGCAATTTTTGTTTCCTGCACCTGTGGCTAAATGGGTATTTTATGGTGAAAAACCCTCAGAACTCCGCGGTTACACCTTTCCACCAGCCAAAAGCAGTCGCAATGGTAAACTTGAATCCAAACCTGAAATTCCTGATGGCGATGGCGCACTTCTGACCCTGTGGCCAGATATTAAACGCTGCACCTTAACGGTAAAATCGGGTCAGGAAAACATCAGTGTGACACGTTTTCAGGAGAGCACTCCGGAAGTGGTGCAGGTAGAATATATTGATGAAAACGGTATGCCATCCACGTTGCATGTTCAACTCGGCTATGGCGTCAATTTCTGGACCTACCCTGACCCGGATGCCAATAATGACTTCATTGGTTGGAAGTTTGATAATCTGGCGGGTAAAGCACTTCCCGTTCGTTTTCGCGGTGGAGCCATGATGAAAAAAGTTATCGATGGTACCCAATACAAACGCCAAACTAACGGGCATTGGCTATATGAAAAATATCAGCATGGGAGGGTGTTGGAGTCTAAAGAGTTCAGCACATTACCAGTGGCAAATTCAGAACAGAACCGCCAAGCCGAACTGGCGTTAATTGATAACGCGAACCAGTGGCTAAGCGAAACGTTACAAGATTTATCCGATACCTTGTCGGTTCCTATTCCCGATCAATGGTTAAGCACCAATAGTGACCCCTGTCAGTCAGTGAATACGGATATGTAGCAGTAGATCAGACACTCGGGGCTTTTATTCTCCAACGGGTTGTGAGAACCTTTCTCAATCCCCTCTTAGCTATAGAGAGAAGTAAACAATATCATGACTAAACATTACGACTATCTTGCTATCGGCGGTGGTAGCGGCGGTATCGCCTCTATTAACCGTGCAGCCTCTTACGGAAAGAAATGTGCCATTGTTGAAGCTAAATACCTCGGCGGTACCTGCGTAAACGTAGGTTGCGTACCGAAAAAGGTAATGTGGCATGCAGCACAAATCGCCGAAGCCATCCATCTTTATGGGCCAGACTATGGCTTTGATACCACCGTAAACCGTTTCGATTGGAAAAAATTGATCGAAAGCCGTACTGCTTATATTGACCGTATCCACCAATCCTACGATCGCGTATTGGGTAACAATAAGGTTGATGTAATTCATGGCTTTGCTCGCTTTGTTGATGCCCATACGGTTGAAGTCAACGGTGAAAAAATTACCGCAGACCATATTCTGATTGCGACCGGCGGTCGCCCTTCCGTGCCGTCTATTCCGGGTGCAGAGTACGGTATTAACTCTGACGGTTTCTTTGCTCTGGATGAAATGCCAAAACGCGTAGCGGTTATTGGTGCGGGTTATATTGCGGTGGAAATCGCCGGAGTACTGAATGGTTTAGGGGTTGATACCCATTTGTTCGTGCGCCAACATGCACCTCTGCGTACTTTCGATCCGATGATTGTAGAAACGCTGCTTGAAGTTATGGCGGCTGAAGGCCCTTCTCTGCACACTCAAGCTATCCCTAAAACGATCGTTAAAAATGCCGATGACACCTTAACCCTGCATTTGGAAGATGGTACAGAGCACGTAACAGACTGCCTGATTTGGGCCATTGGCCGTGAACCTGCAACGGATAACATTAATCTGACAGCGGCAGGTATTAAGACCAATGAAAAAGGTTATATCCCGGTTGATAAATTCCAGAATACCAACGTGGCGGGTATCTATGCCGTTGGTGACAACACGGGTGCCGTTGAGCTGACGCCGGTTGCCGTTGCCGCAGGCCGTCGTTTATCTGAGCGCCTGTTTAACAACAAACCGGATGAGCATCTGGATTACACCAATATTCCTACCGTGGTATTCAGCCACCCCCCTATCGGCACCATTGGTCTGACTGAAGGTCAGGCGCGCGAACAGTACGGTGACGAGCAGGTAAAAGTGTACAAATCATCCTTTACCGCAATGTATACCGCGGTGACTTCTCACCGCCAGCCATGCCGAATGAAACTGGTATGTGCCGGTAAAGAAGAGAAGATTGTTGGTATTCACGGTATCGGCTTCGGGATGGATGAGATCCTTCAGGGCTTTGCGGTTGCTGTTAAAATGGGCGCAACCAAAAAAGACTTTGATAACACCGTTGCGATTCATCCGACGGCGGCAGAAGAGTTTGTTACCATGCGCTAATCGCGCTGCGATAAATCAATCGAAACCCGAATATTCCTGCAATATTCGGGTTTTTTATTGCATTATCGGCGAAAGAAGTCCATTACCCCGCCTTTTTATTGCAGCACCATTACCCTGCTGTTTTATCCCGATTTTTGTCGATATAAATAAACTTTGCTATTATCAATCAGATAACAGTAAATGCGGCGATTTCCTCAGCCACCCGAACGAATAGAAAGAACTTCCTAATGAATCGCACGATAAAAACAGCCACTCGGATAATAGACAGAATCAAAGCCATCCCCAGCATTGCACACTTGCTGCGCGCTACCGAACGCTTTAACGATCGTCTGGGAAGCCAGTTTGGTGCCGCAATTACTTATTTCTCTTTTCTATCGCTGATCCCTATTTTGATGGTCTCTTTTGCCGCCGCCGGTTTTGTGTTGGCTTCCAACCCTGAGCTATTGGCTGAGCTTATCAATAAAATTGTCACCAGCGTTTCTGACCCTAATCTGGCAACCACGCTGGAAAATACGGTCAATACCGCCATCCGCCAACGTACTACTGTTGGTTTAACCGGTCTGCTAGTGGCGCTCTACTCGGGCATCAGTTGGATGGGTAATTTACGCGAAGCCATTCGCGCACAAAGTCGGGATGTCTGGGAGCGTAATCCGGCGGAGGAAGACAAATTCTACTTTCGCTATATTAAAGATTTTATCTCCCTAACCGGGTTAGTGGTTGCGTTAATTGTGACTATTTCCCTCACCTCTGTTGCCGGTTCAGCCCAGCAGGTCATTGTTAATGCCTTAGGGCTAGGGGGCATCGTCTGGCTCAGACCGGCTTTAACACTCATCGCCCTGACGGTTTCCATTACCGCTAACTACTTTATGTTCCTGTGGATATTTTGGATGTTGCCGAAACAGCGCCCCAACCTTAAAGCATTATTAAAAGGCAGCCTGCTGGCGGCAATCGGTTTTGAAGCGATCAAATTCATCATGACCATTACGTTACCACAGTTGGCTCAATCTCCTTCTGGTGCTGCTTTTGGGTCAATTATTGGCTTACTGGCATTTTTCTACTTCTTCGCTCGTTTAACCTTATTCTGCGCCGCCTGGATTGCCACCGCGCAGGAAAATCAAAAAATAACTGATGCCAATAGCGGTCAAACACCACCAGAGTCGATCTAGCAGATAACTGACTCGCTTTATGCGATATTACCAAGACAAACGCACCCGCTTTTTTCTAAAAAAGCGTCATCCCACAATTATTGAAACAATGTTTTATTTTTTCTTGACTATCCCCTGCTAAGTTATAAAACTAATCCCAATGACCAATAAAATTAAGACTGGGATGCCACACAATGACCACCAAAAGAATTGCCGTTATTGGCGAATGCATGATTGAACTCTCTGAAAAAGAAAATAATGTCAGCCGTGGATTTGGCGGAGATACCCTGAATACCTCTGTATATATTGCTCGCCAAGTGCCGGACGATAAGTTGGCGGTACATTATGTTACTGCTCTGGGAACTGACGTTTTCAGCGATCAAATGCTGACCACTTGGCAAAAAGAAAAGGTTAAAACCGACTTAATTCAGCAGTTGGATGACAAAATGCCGGGCCTCTATTATATCGAGACCGATGACACTGGCGAACGTAAATTCTATTACTGGCGTAACGATGCCGCAGCGCGTTATTGGCTGACTCGCGATAAGTCCGATGAAATTTGCCAAAAGCTGGCGCATTTTGATTATATCTATCTGAGTGGAATCAGTGTCGCAATCCTCAATCAGGAAAGTCGCCAGAAACTCATTGGTCTACTGAAAGCCTGTCGGAGTCATGGTGGCAAAGTTATTTTTGATAACAACTACCGCCCGCGTCTGTGGCAAAGCCGTGAAGAAACACAGCAGGTTTACCATGATGT
The DNA here is from genome assembly GCF_003096015.2 of Limnobaculum parvum. Lineage (NCBI taxonomy): Bacteria > Pseudomonadati > Pseudomonadota > Gammaproteobacteria > Enterobacterales > Budviciaceae > Limnobaculum > Limnobaculum parvum. The sequence goes on from NZ_CP029185.2 coordinate 3,490,628, forward strand.
ACTTTGCTGCACCGATATTGCCTTCCTGACTTTAGATGATGAAGATGCTCTGTGGGGCGAAGAACCGTACGAAAATGTCATTACCCGTACTCAGGCACTCGGGGTGAGCGAAATCATCATTAAGCGCGGCGCAGACTCCTGTATCGCCGCTACCGGTAGCGATCGGGAAGACGTTCCTGCGATTAAACTGGCTAAAGAGAAGGTGGTTGATACCACTGCTGCCGGTGACTCTTTCAGCGCAGGCTACCTCGCCGTTCGTTTACAGGGTGGAAAGGTCGTTGACGCGATTAAACGCGGCCACCTAACCGCCAGTACAGTTATTCAGTATCGCGGGGCAATTATTCCGCTGGATGCAATGCCCGCGCTCTGAGAAAAGATCAAATAAAAAAGCCCCGATGCTGAATTTTTCAGTCCGGGGCTTTTCTTTTACTTATTACTCAAATCACTTAGCTTCTTCCGCCTTTGGCGTCATGATTGAATCGAGTAAATCCGCTAATACTTTAACATTCTCTTCAGGCTCACCGGCAGGCTGAGTCAGCACCATTGTTGGCTTGAGACTCAGTATTTGATGAATGCGAGAATTAACATCCGTTATCGTCAGCGCACTAAGAAACTTCTGATTCAACTGCTGATAGGATTCTGGATCGACAGCGATAGAGCCGCTTTTATGGATCAGCAGACGCTGATTCATAATCTCAGTGGTATCGGTTTTGGCGTAAGTGGCAATCGTCTTATTCAACTGCTCTTTTTGCGCTGCGACTAAAGTTTTCAGTTCAGCTTCGGTGATGCCTTCTTTATCCAGCTTCACCAGCTCAGCACCCAGCTGTTTCATACTGCTTTTCAGCGCAGGCAGTTGCACATCCAGCGTCATATTGCATTTATAACGTTGAAACTGTACCTGACACTCAATATCCAGTGGTTCACCCTTCAACACGGTACGCCCAAGCTTCTGGTTCAGACGATTTTTAATCATGTCATTGGCAATCATACTCAACCACTGGCGCTCTAACGAAGTGGTCGTCACGACCGGATGCCATGGATCATCCCATAACAGCCTAATGCGATCTTTTGTCACGCCCTGAGATGAAAAGCTAACGGGTGTTGGCGGTAATGCGCTGAGTACCGCAATGGTCGCCGGGGTCTCTCGCTTACCGCTTAAGCCACCAAAAGCCTTATTAATCTGATCGTTCAACACCCGGCGGTCAACATTGCCCACCACATACAGCGTCATGGCATCCGGGGTATACCATTTGCTGTAGAACTCACTCAACTGTTCTGCTGTCGCGTCTGCAACAATGGCTTGCCCTGGCTCATGGCCTATTAAAGGTGAGTTTTTAATGCGATAACGCCACCAAGCATCGTTCAGCCCAGATGGCAGCATAACCAATGGTGAAGCAAACTCACTCCGGATGGCCTGAATTTGCTCGTTTGTCACGGTAGGCCGGTTCACTGCATCCGATAACCAACTGAATGCCTCTTTCAATATTTCTGGCCGGTTATTTGGCAGACTCAAATTATAGCGAGTGTAATCGTAGGAGACTTCGACCAGTGACTTTGGCCCCACATCAGGAATAATTTGGGAAAACAGCGTTTGCATTCCCGCACCGCTAAAATGCTCGGTACGAGACGTTGCCAGACGCGGTAACAAATAGGAGAAACCCACTTGCGGAATACTCTCCTGTAGAGAGCCGGCATTGATTTCTAATCGAATTTCAATCTTATCACTTGGCCGATGTGGGGTAGCAAGTACTTGCCATCTAAATCCATTTTCCAATTTTCCTTCTTGCCATGCTGGATCGGTTTTTAATGGCTCTGCCTGAGCAGCTCCCGCCATTATCAACACGCATCCACCTAAAGCGGACCATAAAAACTTACTATGCATACTGAAACCTCATTTACTGCTTATATCAACCCGACAACATCAATGTGATTGTCTGACAGCTAATATTTGCATCCTTGTCGTTTTTGTTATTGAAAGAAGCAGGCTGTCGAGATGTCACTTAATGCTACTATCATTTAAATAAGAAAACTGATGGCTAACTTGCAAACAGAGACATTATGCAGAGAATACCGCCAGCAGCAAGCCGTCGGAAGGAAATGAAGCAACGCTTGATTATAAAATAAACAGTTTTATTGCATATGAAATTATATCTGAGAAATGATTTATTTCCACATAAGCTAAGTCCAATTATAGCTAATCCTATTCCATATCAATTTTAGTGGTAAAAAACGGTTCACTGTCCCCACTTATCTCTCATACCGATAAAAAACACCCCAAAGTTGATGTCCAACTTTTGGGGTGCAGTTCGCAAGGTGAGGATCTTTCATTTAAACGAGGTGACTAATTAGGCAATTTTAGTCTCTTTGAAACCCTGATTGTCTAACTCATCATGCAGTTTCTTTTCGTCTAACTGACCGCACCATTTAGCAACAACAACCGTTGCTACGCCATTACCAATCAGGTTAGTTAACGCACGGGCTTCTGACATGAAGCGATCGATACCCAGAATTAACGCTAACCCAGCCAGTGGTAGGTGACCCACCGCAGAGATGGTTGCAGCCAATACAATAAAGCCACTGCCTGTTACCCCAGCGGCACCTTTGGATGACAGGAGTAACACCACCAACAACGTGATCTGGTTAAACACGCTCATCTCGGTATTCGTTGCTTGAGCGATAAAAACCGCCGCCATAGTCAGATAGATGGACGTTCCATCGAGGTTAAACGAGTACCCCGTAGGGATAACCAGTCCTACAACCGATTTCTGACAGCCTAAACGTTCCATCTTATCCAGCATTCTTGGTAATACAGACTCAGAAGAAGAAGTACCCAGAACGATCAGGAGTTCTTCTTTGATATAGCGGATAAATTTGAAGATATTGAATCCAAAACCCTTGGCAATTGCACCAACCACAAACACGATGAACAGCACACAGGTGATATAGAAGCACAGAATTAACTGTCCTAATTGCACCAGAGAACCTACACCATATTTACCGATAGTAAAGGCCATTGCACCAAATGCACCAATAGGTGCTAGGCGCATGATCATATTGATAATGCCAAAAATCACGCGGGAGAAGCTGTCGATAACGTTAAAGACTAACTGACCCTTTTCACCCAGACGATGCAGGGCAAAACCAAACAGCACGGCAAACAGTAGAACCTGAAGAATGTTACCGCTTGCAAACGCACCGACTACGCTACCCGGAATAACATCCAGTAAGAATGAAACGATACCTTGTGATTTCGCTGCATCTGCGTAAGCAGCAACAGCGCTGGCATCCAATTGTGATACATCAATGTTCATACCTGCGCCGGGTTTGAGCACGTTTACTACGATCAGACCAATCAACAGGGCCAATGTACTCACGATTTCAAAATAGAGTAACGCGATGCCGCCCGTACGGCCTACAGCCTTCATGTTCTCCATTCCGGCAATACCGGTAACAACAGTACAGAAGATAATCGGTGCGATAATCATTTTAATCAGTTTGATAAAGCCATCACCTAACGGCTTCATTGATGCACCAATCTCAGGACAAAAATGCCCCAACAGTACCCCAGCCGTTATTGCAATTAACACCTGAATATAAAGTGATTTGAAAATATTTAATTTCATGATGCTTTCCTTATTTTTATTAGCAACACGGTGTAGAGCGCTGGAAAATAACATCCAATTAACACAATGGATATTAATTTATTGATTAACCAATGGGGAAAAATCAGAAATATGAACTGGATCGCATCACAACTGCTGGTTTTACGTACTTTATGGTCAAAAATTGGTTAATGGGTATTTTTCAATCTCTGTTGATCGGTGACCGTGTATTTATTAACAATATTAACAATTTCGTCAACGTCATACCTTCACGGCAATATCGATTTTCTTAATAATAGGAAGACAGGTACTTTTCCTTAAACATTTCATAGGGAAGCGCTCGGGAAAAAAGATAGCCCTGAGCAAAATGCATACCGTGCGACAGTAGCCAATCAGCCTGCTGTTGAGTTTCCACTCCTTCGATCACCACCTTCAGGGAAAGAATTTGGGCAATAGAATTCACAATTTGTACCAGTTCGTCATCGTCTGGTAATCCATCCACAAAGCTCTTATCAATTTTCAGTTCATCCACCGGTAAGTGACTAAGATAATTAAGATTACAGTAGCCTGTACCAAAATCATCTAATGCAATAGAAATGCCTAGTTCGCGCATTTTTATTAATGTTGGCAGTACAGCCTTTAAATCATAAATATTGGCTGTTTCTGTCAGTTCCAGAATGAGCTTGTTTGGGCAGAAATCGTAGCGTTGACACAACCTACTCAACTGTTCAATTAAATCAGGCTGCTGCAACTGCAATACCGATAGGTTAACGGATAGCGTCAACGGAATAGCCTGTTGTTTCCAGTGGGCGAGTGTCGTACAAGCCTCTTCCAACACCCATAACCCTAACTCAAGAATTAATCCGGTCTCTTCTGCCAATGGAATAAAATCCCCCGGATAGCGGATATCATCTTCAGCATAATGCCAACGGATCAATGCTTCTGCCCCATAAGGCTGGCCGGTAGCCATATTGACCTGAGGTTGAAGATAAAGGCGGAACTGATTCTCTTTCATTCCGCGAACGACTTCATTCTCCATGATCAACCGTTGCTGAATATCATTGGTCATATCCGGTTCGAAAAACAGAACCTGATTTTTCCCCCGCCGTTGAGCTAATAGCATCGCTGCCTGAGCATGGGCAATCAGCCCATCAGGTTCTTCACTATCATTGGGGTACTGTGTAATACCAATGCTAACGGTCGGCTGATACTGATACTCATTAATGCTAAGCGGTGAAGTCATATTTTTGATCAGGCGCTGCGCCAGTTGCATGGCGTGTAACGGGCTTTCCAACGACTTGCTGAGTACAATAAACTCTTCCCCATGAAGCCTCGCCAGCAGAGTATGTTCACCCAGCACTTCTCTCATGCGCTGAACCGCATCGATTAGACCAAGATTTCCCTGCTCTTGCCCCAACGCCTGATAGACCTCTTTAAAGGAATCTAAATTAATAAATAGCAGGCTAAACGGCTGCTTTTCATGGCTACTGTTCATCAACTGCTGCTTTAAAAGCTCCTGAAACAGCGTGTAATTGGGCAAATCGGTAATAGGATCCCGCGTACTCAGGCGGGTCAACTGGTGATGAGCCTGTACCAGTGCTTGTTGATTACGGTTATAACTGCGTACCAGCACCCCCAGCTCATCATCCTGATGGTATCGGGGCAAAGTCAGTTGATGAGACTGAATGTTTTCTATCGGCAGCGTACGGAGGTCATCCGCGATAGCCCGCAGTGGATAAACTAACAAACGATTCAGGCACCAACTGATAGCAATCGAAAGCATAAACGCCAGCAGCAAATAGGCAACCAATAAGGTTGAAAATCGCTTTAGCGTATATTGATAAAGTTTGTAGGAATCCGCCTCCAGTACCAGATACCCCATAGGTTGGGGATCGATAGCATTGTATTCTGGAGAGTAGAGTGGAATCAGTGAAACGACGGGAAGTGCCAATAGCTGTTCTACCACATGAGGGACTTTACCATTGGGCCCGCGTTGGCTGTGAACAGAAACCAACTCTGTATTCACAATTAAATTGGCTTTGGTTAAAAACTCCAGCTCCATCAGATTATCCAACGCGCGCTGGATCTCTTTCATGTTTCTATCCCATAGCGCGCGTTCCAGAGGCTGCGAAACAGAATAGCTAATATTGTCGAGCTGGATGTGGTAAACCTCTTTACGCTGCTGAATAAAATCAAACATTTGTATTACGATAAATATACAAATTGTCGCCAGAGCAACGACTGTTACTAGCGACATCTGCTTGATTGTCAGCGAACGCTTTACCTGCAAGTTTTTATCTCCAAATGACCTGATAACTGAACCATATATTTACACACTTGGCGATGAGTAAAATATTATAACGTTCACTTCTCACATTATGGCAAAAGTATTCTACAACGCTCGGTAATCTGACCCACTATCATTTAAAATCCGCATAAGGCGTTAGCGGCTGAGGCGGTAAATCCATATCTCCCAACCAAGGTTCAAGGGCATAGCGCACATAAATCAGCGCATGGCTTGGGGTATAATCCTTCGCCTGTTGAATATCGACACCGGCTCCCACACTCCAGTGAGAGGTAATCCGACGTTCTACTAACGCTCGTAATGTATACCCAGTTCCACTGCTGCTACTGCTGTCGTTTGTGTCATATTTATCCGGCAAACTATCTGGAATCAGCCCCTGTAACGGATAACGCTTACTGCTATCCGTTGAAGAATGAGAAAGGGATACTGAACCACCCAGCTCCCATGACCAATTTTCTGTGCGCTCGCGATATAACAGCGGTAAAGAAAACGATAAATATTGTTGAGGGCTGTAATACCCCCCTTGGCCCAAAGTATAATCACTCAAATCTTTCTGGTAGTGCCACCACAGGGTATTTAAGCCAACTCTGACCTGACGATCGTTTTCGTTAATCACTTTATAGTAGTAACCGGTCATGGCCTGCATACGCTGGTTATCCGCTACATTTTTACCAGTCAATTGATGATAAGCGACATTTCCCCACACGCCATTTGGCCCACCACGGTCATAACTTAAATCCAGTTGAACACCATTTTTACGCACGCCCCCCCATTGAGTTCCGGTGTAGGGATCCACCGCGCCCCCAAATGATAACAACGAGCTAGAAATGGGCCGGCGAGAGGCGGTAACCGTCCACCCCAAATTATGCCAATCATTGCTGTAGCCAATCCCCCCCACCCAATCAACCACTTCAAATCCCATCGGGGTGGTACCGATATCAATTTGCCAGTTATCATCCTGCCAGCCGGTCGCTACGCTAACGCCATTATCCTTTTGACTGCGTTCGTCACTACAGCCAACTTCCCGGCAGGTGCCAAACGTCTCGTTATACACACCTCGGCTGTCGGTACTAAAGCTCCCCGCATCCATCATTACCGAATCGCCGCGTAGGAAAGCCGTTCCGCGCTGTAAAGGAAAAGCGATGTGCAGCATGGTTGTATGAGCGGTTAAATCAGAGATCCCTTTGGTACCGCTGGAGCCCCAGTAGTCATGATCCAACGTCACCGTGGTCGACTGCTGTTTATACAGAGATTCGGCGTCTGATTTGATACCCCGTTTTAGCCAATCGTCCTGCCGATCGTGACGCATCGCTTTGGTCAAGGCCTCATCATCCATCTCTGCTGAAGGGGTAATTCCATAGGCGGTCATCGCGTGGCGATAATCATTTAATGCCTCATCAGGATGTCCGGTTCTCTCATCAAACGCAGCAACATCGCGCCACAGGCGAGCGTTATCCATTGATGGTTTTGTTGATGGTTCTGTTGAAGATAGTAATGCGGCTGATTTTAATGGGGTCAATATTGCTCCAGCACGTATATCATCTCCCACTAACGACCAGAGATAAGCTAAGCGGCGTCCGGTAGCGATATCACTGGCTTGGGGTTGAATAGAAAGTGCCTCAAGAGACGCTTTGGCCGCATTTAAGTCGCCTTCCGTAATTTGAGCGTCAATCACACCCAGCAGGGCATCCTGATTATTCGGCTCCCGGGCCAAAATCTTTTGATACTGCGCCTGAGCCTGTTGACCATCTTCCCGCTCTATTGCCCAGCCAGCCAAGGTCAGATCGATACGGGTGCTGGCTGGCTGCTGTTGTAACCAAGTGATGGCCGCAGGTTCGCCTTCTGTTTCACGAATTTGCTGAGCCTGTTGCAGAATTTGGGATGTTTTCAGGCGGGTATCAAGCGCACGAATGTTATCGTCCCATGCTGTTCGATCCAACGTTTGTAATTGTGCCAGCGCCTGTGTCTCACGACCACTGCCGGACAAATAGAGTGAATAAGCATATATCCAGCCAGCATCCCGTTGATGGGGCAGCATCGCCCGACTGAATAAGGTATCCGCTTGTGCGTTCTTGCCCTGAGTACGCATCACACCAGCCAGACGATAAGTAAGCCAAACATCATCGGGGGTAATTTTCTGAACCTGAAGATATTTTGCCTCTGCGTCAGCAGGTTTACCGGCAGCAGCAAGCTCTTCCGCCTGCTGTTTCAAGCTGCTAGCGGTTAACTCATTGAGTGAGCTACGCATGCGGTTTTTCATATAGCCCGGCAGGCTCTGAATATAGCTAAGTGCTTTTTCTGGAGACTGCTTTTCATATAACGAAACCAGTGCGCTAACGGCGCTACCACTGTCTGGCTCCCTATGCTGCGCCTTCTTATAGTAAGACTCGGCCGCCACTGTATTATTGCGGGCCATCTCAACATCCCCTAGACCAATCAACCCTTGCGCATCCGTACCATCGATAGCGCTAGCCTGACGGTACAGGGTTTCCGCCTGATCTAACCGTTTATTTTTCAGGGCATTATCTGCCCGTTCAATGGTTAACCAGTAACGATTGGTTTTGATCAGGCTATCCAACTTGGCAGTATAATCGCCTGTAATATCGTTGGCTTTCGCTTTCTCAAACTGTGTTAAAGCCTGCTGACGATTCCCGGCTCGGGCATAGGCTTGCCCTAAGGCGGTCAGCAGTTCAGCATCATTCGGCGAAGCACTGAGTGCCTGTTTTAATGAAGGGATAGCATTAAGGCCGTCGCCGCTATCCACCTGTTCAAGACCACGAACTCTGGCACGATAGCGAGGATCCTGTAACTGTGTCTGCTGGCGAATCAGTTCTTGCTTTGCTTCCACGGCGGTCGGTTGTCCCTCAAAGGTGGTGACAAAATGTTGTAACTGAGCCACGCTCCGATCCGAAACCGGTATCTCTTTTAATTTGCTGTACCACAGCTCAGCCGCACTACCGATGCCACCGGGGCTAGCTGCCAGCGTTTCCAGTACCTGATAGGCCTGCTGATCTTTTCCTTCATCAAACAGAAGCTGTGCAATGGACATATTCAGCGCATCTGAAGACGGAAAACGTTTTTGCAGCGCCTGCATCTGCTGCAATGCATAATCCTGCTGACCTGGGATTTTCAGTACCACGTTCCAATATTCAATATCCAGCTCCAGCGTAGGGGCATGGCCTTCAAACAGTTCATCATAAGCCGCTTTTGCCTGAGCCAATTGCCCACCGGTTGCCAGTAATCGAGCCTGCTGTAGCTTGCTTTTCCCCTCCGGCTGCGCCAGCGCGATTTGCAGTTTAGCGCTCAGATAGGCCTCCGAGTCAGGCTGTAATTTTCTTAACTGCTCCAGTTGGCGGGTTGCCGTAGTCATATCTCCCTGACGCAATGCATAGCGGATTTGGGCTGCTAGGGTTTCAGGAGCGTTCGGACTGATCTTTTCCAACCGATAAAGCGATGCTTTAACTAAATCGTCCCTGTGGGTCGATTCACCAATACGGATTTGTTCCTGCAACCAAGCTTCAGGAGAGATGCTATCTGCGGCTAATACGCCAACAGGAGAGAGAGTAAACGGCAACAGCGTAAAAGAGAGTACCGGTGCGATGCCTGCCACAGGGAAAAACCGATGATAGAGTTTCATCGCGCAGTATGAAATCAGTGGATGTTTTTGCATGTATCTTTCTCCCAAGAAACCTGCAACTCTCCCTGTTGATTAAAGCGGTAATACTGTTGATCCCAACCGAGACCAAAAAGGGTTAACACGTTGTTGTAATAGGCATCGCTGCCGGGCATGTTATTCATCACCCGTTCACGTTGAATCGCCTGAGCTGGCGATCCGGTCAAAAATGGCAAGAGTGCAGCAGAGAAACCAACCGGGCCCGTACCCGTTGCTTTGCCGGTCTGAGTATCTATCGTTTCTGGCGGTAAGCCCGTATCCTGCGTCAGTTTAGCCATTGGCTGGTAGTGGTCCATCAGTTCTGATTTCCCCGGCGTATCTTCTGACAGCATCCCAAGCCATAGATAGACCCGAATCGCGTCGTAGTCTCCGGTTGCGCCGGTTTTACTGTCCGTTTGCCAGCCTTTCTCTTTCTGCCAGACCACCCAATCGGCAGCAACCCCAGCAGGTGACGCCTCTAGTAGCAGTTTATGGTTGGTCACCGCCACCTCATTCCATACTTTTTCTGTGTGGCCGAGACGAGATAACAACTGCGGCGGTTGATAGCTAGGATTCAAGCGCCAGCTATCGGGTTCGCTAAAACCTATTTTTCCAGGCATCAACATGGCGCCCAATTCTGGGATGTTCACTACTTCCTCTCTGGCAATTCGCTGTAATAACAAGGTGCCCATAACCTGATAACCACGAGAGCGCCAGAGCCGTCCGGCTTCCAACAAGGTGTAAGCTATCCACAGGTCTGAATCAGATGCAGAGTTAGTATCTAAGATTCCCCAACGGCCATCCGGTTTTTTACCCCATAGCCAGCCGGGCAAGCGAGCCGTCAGATCGCCAGCAGCCAGATTATTCTCAGTCCAGTTAAGAAGCTGATCAAATCGATTACGGTCATTGGCCACTAACGCAAAAAACAGCCCGTAGCTCTGCCCTTCTGATGTGGTGATGTTTTTACCGTCCGCCGGATCGATAACCCGCCCTTCACGGCTGATATATTGTTGAGAAAAGCGCTGCCATTGGGGCCAGTAACAGGTATCCGCCCACGCTTGGCCGACAATAAGACAGCAACAGAACATCATCATCAGACGCTTCATATTATTTATCTTCACCCGGATTTAAACGGCGACGGCTGACCGCGCGAAGCCCACGCCAAAGCATTAATGCCACCAGAATCACGCTGAAAACGGCAAATACTGCCAGCCACACCGGATGCTCAGATAGCTTAAACCATAGTTTGTCCCACCACGGTAGATAGCCAACATAGTAGGTATCCCCAACCCGGATGCTATTAACGCCAGAGTTACGCACAATGGAAACCGACCCGGCAATCGCCGCCCGTTTGCCGTTGTCACGCCAAGCTTCATCCAACAATTGATAACCGCTGTCGCCGCTAGCCATCAGGGCAACCACACTGCGCTGTTCATTGTAAGGTGACTGGAAACCGGTTATGGCACCAATAGCCCCATCAGATGAGACCACCGCATGAGTCTGTGGCGTTGGTTCACTACTTGGCTTGTTGAAATCAACGGTTCGTAATTCCAGACTATTTTTTTCTGGGCTATTAAGCTGGCTTTTTACCTGCTCAATCAGTATTTCTGGTTTGTTATTGGCATCCAAATCTTGTGGAATGCTGTTTAACACCAGCAGATCTTTATCCTCATACTGTTTCGCTTCCGGTTTATTGCTCAGTTCAATCCCCAGTGCCGGATAGCCAATGGTGGCACCCATCTGGCCCAGCACGTTAAACAACAGCGTCAATTGTTCCGCCGTTGGTTTTTCCGGCATCACCACCAATGTTTCTGATAAATCCGCCATGCGGCTGAACGGGAAGCCTGACTGAGCAAACGTTTTCAATGCCGGCATCGCCAAATAGTGGCGATAACCAGAGAAATCGATGGTTGAATCACCATCTATCACCGCTTCATGTTTTACCGGGGTCATGATGCGACATACGTCGGTGCTGCTGGCACCGATATTCGAGACGAAATCAAAATCGAAACGCAGTTTGTTATTTCCGTCCAGTTGGAAAGCCGGAATCATCACCTCTTCACCGGTGCTACTTAGCCCTTGAATCAATGGAATATGTAAAACCTGTTGCTTATTCGACTCATAAGGCTTCAGCGGGAACGCCTGTAAAAAGCGATTGTTAAGGCTGACATTTAGGCGAGAATCATCAACATAAGGCGGTGGCGTATAGCGGTATTTAAGGTTTAGTGCGATCCCCTGACTACGCAGTAAGAACAAATCTGGCGGTAACTTCATGTCCAGATCGATCGGCGGCAAACTCCCGCCGGAAACGCTAAGTTGTTCCGCGTAAGAGGTCAGTTCAGTTAATCGTACTGAACGGTCGGTTCTTACCCAATTGGGTGCATCGTAAGGCTGGCGAGGTAACAGCTGTTTTACACTATCAATGGTCACGCTCTGACCGCGAAACAGCGGCTCCCCCTGAGCGATCCCCTGAACTGCGGTCAGCAAATCTTTATTATCACGCCCCAACACCAACAATAGTTTGATATACGGATTGGTCGGGTGCGATATCATCTCAACCGCTGGTGCATCGACTTTTGGGTAATCTTTCAGGAAATCCGGACGCCAATCATTAGTGGCAAAAACCACGCCGTTGCTCTCTGGCAGTTGGTTATACAATACCGGGAAGCTCTGCCCACGCCATTGGGCTTTCACCCCAAACCAAGAGGCCAGAATTGCCGCCGCTTTTTGTTGCTCATTATCCGGTGTCGAGCTGAAAATCATCGGTAAATTTAACGGACGGAAATCCCGACTGTCATAAAACGGTTCAGGGAAACCCGAGAGATCGTTATTCACCTCCAGTCCCTGATAAGTCAGCGCGACTGAACTGCTTTTACTTATATCAACCCAGATACTGCTGTGAGCTGAGGTTTCGCATGACTCCTTAGAGAGATAGTGTCCCACTAGTTCTAGGCGTATACGGTTAAAATCGCTGATATAGCGGGCATCCAGCGGCAGACTAATGGTTCCCTTTTTACCCGGTGAGTCCTGATTAACCGGCACAACTCCCATCAGTTCATCATTCAGATAAACTTTGATATGAGAGAGTAACGGCAATAGCGCAGGTGAAACGGTATAGTTAAGATTCAATGCGGCCTGAGATACCACTTCATCACTGCGCACGGTGAACGTCATTTGCGCCGCGCTCTGCAAACCACTTAAAACTAGGCTACCTTCCGGCGCCAACGTTTTAAAAGAGAGTGAATCATTGCGTACCGGTGCGCCCGGTACGATTGGCCTCGGCTCCACCTGCGGGACTACTGCTGCGCTGTTTTGTACATCAGCATCAACGGTCAATGGAGTCCCCGTGGTCTGCCCATAGGTTGTACCCGCCAGGCTTAGCAAAACAATTCCCAGCCAGCGACGCTTCGCTACACCGGTAAACATCACTTCAGATTTCATTTTTTTCATACTTTTTTTCATACTGTTGCCACTTCTGTTTTGGGCTGATTAACCCGTCGAGGTAAAAACGAAATTAACCAAACAATCACTGACGCCATACGCCCCAAAATGGAATATAAAAATGGAGGAGAGTATTCCAGCATCCGTTGATAACCGAGTAAGCCCAGCAGCATCACATCACGTAGGCTACTCATCGGTTTATCTTCCGGTACACTTTCTTGCCATAACGCCCAGGTGTCTGCCCGAGCAAAGGTACATTGCATAAAATCAATATGTTGTTGTGTGGTCGTCAGTTGAAGCTGAACGCCAACGGTCTCTTTTATTGCGCGCATTACCTGACAGGGGAAGGCATACTCACGATCGCCCTTGGTTAACATCAGGATAAGTTTGTCGTCCTTAGCCACCAGATCCTGCGCTTTCATCTCAATGCCTACCCCAGCATCGGAGTAGTCCCTCAATGTGCAAGGGAACAGATGACCATCTTCACGAGCAATTGCTGCCGGCATGGCAATTTGAATGCGGGGGGAATTCCTGATTTGCTTAACTTCAATAGAAACGGCGATGGCGCCACCTAAAATAATCAGGTTATAGATAACCCATATGGCACTGACTAACACGGTCGGGATCTCATTCGTTGGCCCGTAATACATGCGCCATCCTGCTGCCAGTAGACCCACAGCGTTAAGCACCACCAACAATAAATAGGGACGAGAGATAATCCAATCCAGATGGTTCTCTTCCACCAGTCCCCCTTTGGCGGTTACATTAAACTTACCCTTATGCGGGTTCAGCAACGCAACCGTGGTCGGACGAGCGATATACCAGGCCAGTACCGTTTCATAGATCTCACTCCAAAATGAGTGACGAAACTTGCCCTGAATCCGCGAATTAGTCAGGCTGGCGTGCATCATATGGGGCAGAACATATAGCGCTATCGCTAACGCAGGAGCAAAAATGATATAGGCATGGAAATAGAGGAATGCCAACGGTGCAGTTAAAAATATGAGTCGCGGAATACCCGACAGGAAATGCAGCATCGCATTGGCATAGCACAGACGCTGCCCCAATTTTATTCCCTTGCCTAGCAACGGATTATCCAACCTGAAAATTTGTACCATGCCTCGCGCCCAGCGAATACGCTGACTAATATGGGCTGACAGCGTTTCTGTTGCCAATCCCGCCGCCAGTGGAATACGAATATAGGCAGAGGTATAGCCTGCACGATGCAGGCGCAATGAGGTGTGGGCATCTTCGGTTACGGTTTCAACCGCGATTCCGCCCACTTCATCTAGCGCGGTTCTACGCATAATCGCGCAAGAACCGCAAAAGAAAGTGGCATCCCAAGTGTCGTTCCCATCCTGAAGCAGTCCGTAAAACAAAGTACCTTCGTTTGGCATTTTGCGGAAAGAACCCAGATTGCGTTCGAAGGGATCTGGCGAGAAAAAATGATGGGGGGTTTGTATCATTCCCAGCTTTTTATCTTTGAAAAACCAGCCCATGGTCAGCTGTAGAAAAGAACGCGTCGGCACATGGTCGCAGTCAAAAATAGTCACAAACTCGCTGGTAGCCTGCTTCAGCGCATGGTTAATATTACCCGCTTTAGCATGTTCATGGGTTGGACGCGCGATATATTTCACGCCAACCTCTTCGGCAAATGCCCTAAACTCAGGTCGGTTACCGTCATCCAGAATATAGATAGTCCGTTTATCTTCCGGCCAATCAATTCCCAGTGCCGCATAAATCGTGGGTTTCACCACGTTTAGCCCTTCGTTATAGGTGGGTACCATAATATCGACGCTGGGCCAGGCAGAGAGATCTTTCGGCAACGGTACCGGTTTACGATGTAGGGGCCATACCGCCTGAAAGAAACCTAATACCAACACAATCCAAGCATAGGTTTCTGCCACCAGTAACAATAGCCCACAAACGAGGCTGAGCGGATCGTCCCAGTTAAGCGTTGAAGTATATCGCCACCAGATATAGCGGGATGAAATCGTCAGCGACAGCACAATCATCATCAGAGAAGCAAAACGACCGGGAATGCGGCGCATCACCATGGCGATGCCCCATAGCAACAGAACAAAGATAAATTGCGCGAATAAATCAAACGGCTGAGAGATACAGATAATCGCCAATATGCCCGCCAGCAGGCTACAAATGATAAATACCGTGCGCCTCAATACCGGACTTAGATTTTTTAAGCGCTGCTCTGAACGATGATCCAACTGATTAGCCCTGACATACTCCGGTAAACTATGCAGCCAGTCATTTACCCGTTGATGCCGCTCCTTCAGCCAGTGCCGGAACACGAGCCATCCCTGCCTTAAGAATAAAAACGAAGGGGAGCTTTCCTGACGAACAACAACCAACCACAGGCTTTGCACCAAATAGCGCAATATATCCGCCAAACGAGGGCGAACATCAGCAACCTGAGGAAATAACCGGTTATGTTGTTCTCTGACGCGTTGCCAAGCCGGTGATTCCAGACAGAACACCATCCATAAGGTGGCATAGCCCATGCAATATAGGAATGCTGTGATGGTGGAGGCCTTCTGCTGACGATAGCCGTTATAACGGGCAACCAACCAACTCAGCGGTGCTGTGGGTATAAATAAGCTAAATACAGCCCTGAATGGGTGCATAGTCAGGAACCTTGCTTATCGATGTTCTGGCACCACAATGCCAGTTGGTGAATATCCTGAGCGATCAAACTACCCGGCTGATGCTCTCCTACCGTTTTTTTCACCGCCAGCGACTCTGCCAAAGCCTCATCACGGTGCAATATGACTGGAACCAACTCTGGCAGGCTCTGCTGCCAAATATGGCTGACGTCTTGCTGTATTAAACTCGTTGGTAAAAAACGATTAATTAGAAAATAATTGTTCACTGGAAATGAATTTTGTTTTAGTAAAACGTGGCACTCTACATCTGGGTTTAATAAAACCAGATTAATATCCGCCAACGAATTGGATAATTTATTTAAAGATAAAAGCGTGGAAGAGCAATCAATAACTATCCATTGATAATCATTCAACGAAAGGAAATCTAAAAAATCAGGTAATTTATTTGGCTGATGTTGTTTTTGATTAAATAACCCTGCGTCGATTAGGGAATGGGTTTCTTTTCCAGAGAAGCCAAAAGGCAAATAATCAATACCTGGCGCGTAGGAAATAATGGGCGATAGTGATTGCTGTGATTTAAGCGCTGAAGCCCATCCCTCTTTGTTATCCCAGGCATGGTCAAAATGAAGGCGTAGCAAATTATTGATACTAAAATCAACCACCAACACTGACTGCCCCGTTTGAGCAAGCGCCCAGGCCAGAGAAGCGCAAACCGCTGTAACCCCACAGCCCCCACGAATACCCTGCAATGCCAAAATCGTCACGAACCAACCTTATCTGAATATTGTTCAGATAATATTTCTGACAGCAACGGCCAACGTGAAAATGCTTCCTGTAGCGCACCTTGTCGAGAAAAATCTCGATATTCCAGCGAAGTGAGATGATAAGCTGTCATCACCGCAGCAATATCATTCTGGTACTCTTTTACTACCGCTTGTCCGGGTAGCCGATTTTCTATTTCTGTGTTGCGTCCTTTTCGCAGGTTCCATTGGGTTCCTGTGACATCATCATTCATTTTAATAACTCAGTAATGCAGACTATGTAATTAATTTTAGCTGATAAAAAACATTATGCTGGCGTAAGAAGCTAAAAAAATGGGTATTAACTGATAGTTTTTCTATGAGTACGCCACATCAATTTTTCTGTGTTAAATTAAAAAAACAAATAAACAGGCTTTCCCTCAAAATTCGGTTAAAATAATAACAGAGTCGTGATCACAAAAAATGGAATCGCTGTTTTATTCATAGTAACAAAGAGACAGGATGTTATTTCACGCTGCTAATCCATCCGCCTGAAACCCTATTTACACCAGTCAGTGGATATTATTGGATTAACCTCTATCTGTGAAAACAGATGAAAAAATTCTGCCAACATAATTATTGTGGATAACTTAAACAGATATTATGAATAACGAGAAAATATCCTCTCAGTCCGTATATCCAGATAACAGCCGGTGGAGAAACTGGCAGGGATTAAGCGGCTGGAATTACTACTTCCTGATAAAGTTTGCACTGTTATGGGGTGGATATCTCAATTTCCATCCTCTGGAAAATCTGGTTTTTGTCGCCTTTTTGCTGTTTCCACTCCCCGCCGGCTGGATAAGAAAAACCCGCAACTGGATTGCTATTCCGGTAGGTATTGCACTGTTTTACTATGACACTTGGCTTCCAAGCATCCAAAGTATGATTAATCTACGTAGTCAAGCAAGCGCCCTCAGCTTTGATTATATGGTGGAATTCGTACAGCGCTTTATTAACTGGAGCTGGGTGGGCGCAGGTTTTACGCTGTTGGTTGGCTATCTATTTATTTCCCAATGGGTGCGTATTACGCCTTTTGTGGTCGCCGCTTTAATATGGCTAAACGTTATCACTCTCGGTGGACCATCATTCAACTTATCGCCAGCAGCAGCAACCCGTACGCCATCAACGAATGTTGCACCTGCACAATTGGGTACCGCAGACAGTGCACCATCGGATGCTTTGGGGCCACCAACGTCTCAAAACCTTACCGCCTATTATGATAAATTTATTCAGACTCAACAGAATCTGTATACCGAATTCCCGGCATCCTTACCTGCCGATGCCCAGCCTTTTGATCTGTTAATTATTAATATCTGCTCCCTCTCTTGGTCAGATATGCAGTCGGTTGGTTTGGCGGATCATCCGGTCTGGAAAAAGATGAATATCGTTTTTGATAATTTTAACTCGGCGACGTCATACAGCGGACCGGCGGCAATTCGGATATCCCGAGCCAGTTGTGGTCAACCGTCCCATAGCGCACTGTATAAAGCATCGGATCAGCGCTGTTATCTGTTCAACGATCTGGCACAGTTAGGGTTTAAAAATGAGCTGGTCATGGACCACTCAGGGGCTTTTGGCGATTATCTAAAAGAATTGCGTGAATATGCAGGCATTCAAGCCACCCCAATGCCTTTTGGTAACGCCAAGGCAGAACTGACTTCCTTTGATGGTGAACCGCTCTATCGCGATCTGAGTATGTTGACTCAATGGCTAGAAGCCAGACAAAAGGATGACACTCCCCGCGCAGTAACATTCTACAATACCATTGAGCTCCACGATGGTAACCGTAGCCTTGCGACTAGCAAACCGGCGGAATACAAAAAGCGGCTACAGGATTTGTTTGACGATCTGAACAGTTTTCTGGATGAGCTAGATAAGTCTGGTCGAAAAGTGATAGTAATGATTGTGCCAGAGCATGGAGCCGCTCTGGTTGGTGACAAAATGCAAGTTTCCGGCCTACGAGATATCCCCAGCCCAAGCATCACTCATGTTCCTGTTGGCATTCGGATTGTTGGTACCAAAGCGCCATCGCAACAGCAGGCGCTGCATATTACGTCCCCAAGCAGCTATCTGGCTATTTCCGAGCTGGTTAACCGTACGCTGGACGGTAAGCTGTTTACTCAGGACAACATCGACTGGCAAAAACTAACGGAAAACCTACCGCAAACACCCGCAATATCAGAAACATCAGGTTCCGTAGTCATGAAGTATCAGGATAAAACATATATCAGGCTGAACAAGGCTGACTGGGTGCCCTATCCACAATAGGTCGCCTGTTTACCGCGATAAAAAGCAAAACCCCTGATGGCTTTCACCATCAGGGGTTTTTAAATTGGTCGGCGAGAGAGGATTCGAACCTCCGACCCACTGGTCCCAAACCAGTTGCGCTACCAAGCTGCGCTACTCGCCGTCGAATTGAGGCGCATGTTACTGCCACCACAATCTCAGGTCAACTTCTTTCCATCATCCCACTACCAACAGGAGATAAATGCAGCAAACCGAAGTTAATTCCCCCACATCAAACAGCTAAACCTGTTTTCTTTCAGTTAATTTACTCATATTTGTTAACAATAAGTGATATTCTAATTAACTCTCCAACATTCTGGTTCCAGAGACCTTTCTGGTTATACAACACGCAACAACATACTGAGGGGAAAACTCATGGCTGATTGGGTTTCAGGCACGGTAGCACAGATAGATAACTGGACAGACAGCTTATTCAGCCTGCGTGTTCACGCCCCCATCCGACCGTTTACGGCGGGTCAGTTCGCTAAATTGGCTCTGGATATTGGTGGAGAGCGTGTTCAGCGAGCTTACTCTTATGTTAATGCCCCCAGTAACTCGGAACTTGAATTTTACCTAGTGACCGTTCCTGACGGTAAACTTAGCCCTCACCTTCACCAATTAAAAGTAGGCGATTCAGTTATGGTGACTCTGGACGCCGCAGGGTTCTTTGTTCTGGAAGAAATCCCTACCGTTGATACCCTATGGATGCTATCAACCGGTACCGCTATTGGTCCCTTTCTCTCCATCCTTCAGGAGGGTAAAGATCTTGAGCGTTTTAACCACATCGTTTTAGTTCACGCCGCTCGCTACAGCCAAGACCTCAGTTACCTGCCTTTGATGCGTGAGCTGGAAAAACGCTATCAGGGAAAATTACGCATTCAAACTGTCGTCAGCCGGGAAAAAAGTACAGGCTCTCTGTTTGGCCGCATTCCGGTATTAATTGAAAACGGTGAACTAGAATCTGCCGTTGGGCTAACAATCTGTCCGGAACAAAGCCACATCATGCTTTGCGGTAATCCGGCGATGGCAAAAGATACTCAACAATTGCTCAAACAGCAGCGTAATATGGCCAAACACTTACGCAGAAAACCGGGCCATATCACCAGTGAACAGTATTGGTAAATTCAGTAAAAGAGCGAATATCGGTTAGATCGCGTTGTCTGATGGATTACAGACAACGCAATAAATTTAGAGACATGTTTTTGACAAGCTTGGCACAACAGGTTTTAATCAGACATTATCTCATATAGATTAGTGATATATATGAATGACACTCAATCAGAACACTCAATATTAATGAAATCTATCATTTTCAGCACACTCTTTTTGGCGCTGATGTTAGGTTCCGTGTCATTTGCCGCTCAGGATAACAATCCTTCTCCACCCACTGAATCAAGCACCAACGAACCCGCTATCGCACCCTATCTGCGAGAAGATGCGCCATCATTTAGTCTGACTATCGCTCAGTTCAGAGAAAAATTCTCGACCACCAACCCCACACTGCCATTAGGTGAGTATAAAACCATCAAAACGCTGGAGGTCAAATCTCCGCTGCTCCGTGCCGCCAGCCGAATTAACAGCACCCTATACTCTTCCGTGGCTATTGATAAAAGCCAACGCACAATCAAAAGCATACAGCTAACTTATCTGCCCCTCATTCCATCAGAAGACAAAACGGAAAAACCCGAAGACATGGCTAAAGTGGAAAAAGCAAATAAGGCGGTGTTAATCAACTATATGAGTGCGTTTATCAATCTATTTGAACCCACATTATCAGCAGAAAAGTGTCATAAGAAATCCATTGAATTGCTAGAAAAGGGTAAAGGAACCCCCTTCCATCAACAAACTGAAGGGACATTGCGTTTTGTTATAGCCGATCATCGTGAAAAAGGTATAACATTCGCTATTGAACCGATTAAGCTGTCGCTATCTGACAAGTAAATCATAGAAATCAGATACGCCACTGGCAACCAATAAAAGCTAAACCCGAAGCATTCAGTCGTTCTATACTAGGGAACAAATTGATATTGGCACTAACCCGCCATCAAATGCTTTAAGTCACTAACTCACTGTAATGAAAGTTATTACCGTATAATCTGATTGGAGAAAAAACATGCGTCATCCATTAGTTATGGGAAACTGGAAACTCAACGGCAGCAGACATATGGTCAACGAACTGATCGATGGTCTGCGTAAAGAAGTCAGCAGTGTAAGTGGTTGTGATATTGCGATTGCTCCACCTTTTATTTATCTGGATCAGGCAAAACATCAGGCGTCTGGTAGTCGTATTATGCTGGGTGCTCAAAACGTTGACATCAACCTTTCAGGCGCCTTCACCGGCGAAACCTCAGCCAATATGTTAAAAGATATTGGTATGAAATACGTTATCATTGGTCACTCTGAGCGTCGTACTTACCATAAAGAAAGCGACGAGATGATTGCTGAGAAATTTGCCGTTCTGAAAGAAGCGGGCTTGATTCCTGTGCTGTGCATTGGTGAAACTGAAGCAGAAAACGAAGCGGGTCAAACCGAAGCCGTTTGCGCCAAACAGCTGGACGCCGTATTAAAAACGATGGGTGCTTCGGCATTTGAAAACAGCGTGATTGCTTATGAACCCGTTTGGGCGATCGGTACAGGTAAATCAGCAACGCCAGCTCAGGCTCAGGCAGTTCACAAATTTATCCGTGACCATATTGCTAAACATGATGCCAAGATTGCTGCTCAAGTGATTATTCAGTACGGCGGTTCAGTGAATGCCAGCAATGCTGCAGAATTATTCTCTCAGCCAGATATCGATGGGGCTCTGGTTGGCGGCGCGTCATTAAAAGCAGATGCTTTTGCAGTGATTGTTAAAGCGGCAGCCGAAGCTAAAAAAGCGTAATCGATTTTTATATTCCATAAAAAACCCGGAAAAAATTCCGGGTTTTTTTATCTCGATAAATATGTTCAAGCGAGATCAGAATAGCTCTTTTGCCGTTTTCAACCAATCGCTCTTAAACGGACGTTTCATATTCTCAATCGCATCAATAATATCGTGATGGACCATCTTCTCATTCTGAATGCCTACGCAGCGACCGCCATGACCTTCCATCAGTAAATCAATAGCATAAGCGCCCATGCGGGAGGCTAAAATACGGTCGTATGGTACGGGAGAACCGCCACGTTGAATATGACCCAGTACCGTCGCACGCGTATCGCGATGCGTTTTTTCCTGAATATATTTAGCCAATTCATCGATATCACAAATGTGCTCAGTGATAGCGACAATCGCGTGTTTCTTCCCTTTACCAATACCCGCCATAATCTCTTTTACGAGTTCATCACGATCGAACTCAATCTCAGGCAGAACAATAAATTCACAACCGCCAGCAATGGCTGCCGCGAGGGTTAAATCGCCGCAATAACGCCCCATGACTTCAACAATAGAAATACGTTGGTGAGATGAAGAGGTATCACGCAGGCGGTCAATGGCTTCAACCACCGTGCCCAGCGCAGTAAAAAAGCCGATGGTATAATCCGTACCGGCTACATCATTATCAATAGTTCCTGGTAAACCAATGCATGGGAAACCACATTCTGTCAGCAATTTTGCACCCATATAGGAACCATCACCGCCAATAACTACCAGCGCATCAATATTTCTACGTCTCAGGTTCTCTATCGCAATTTCACGAACCGCAGGATCTCTAAATTCTGGATAACGAACAGAACCCAGAAAAGTACCGCCACGGTTAATAACATCAGATACGCTATAACGATCTAGCTGTTCCATGCGATCTTCACACAATCCCTGATAGCCATCATAAATACCAAAAACTTCCAATCCCTGAGAAAGTGCAGCACGCACAACACCACGGATAGCCGCATTCATTCCCGGTGCATCACCACCACTCGTTAAAACGCCGATTCTTTTGATCATGACCACCTCTAAACTGACAGATGTTATTTTAGATATCGTTCCACAATACGCCATGACTTGCATGACGATGAAACAGAATGAGCCGGCAGGCTCGTAGTTATCAATTAAATGCACCGGGCGTATTATGTAGGGTAATCCCCGGACTTTTAATCCTGTTGACTACATATCAGACTAATGTCTGCTGACTTTGATGACTCAGTATAGCAAACATGATTTGCTGAATTGATTCAGTTTAAGTTAAAAACGGTAATAATTTATATAGATAAAAAAATTATTTTTTATCGTCCCGAAATAAGTTTCTACTAATGGATAATCTAACTCATTCGCAAACGGCGCCTATCTTCAGGATACCACGACGGAACAAGGGTCCTGATGGATAATAACCTCTGAGTTGGGAAAACGTCTTAATATATCCTGCTCTACATCATCAGCAATTTTATGTGCTTCAACCAGAGGTAGTTCATCCGCCATTTCCACATGCAACTGAATAAAGCGCGTAGGACCTGATTGACGGGTACGGAGATCGTGTGCGCCCATAATGCCCGATTTCGACAATGCGATATCCATAATTTCTTGTCGTTCTTCGTCCGGTAATGCCCTGTCCAACAAGGTTTGCACTGCATCATAAGCCATCGTTAATGCACTATATAAAATGTAACAGCCTATCCCTAAAGCAAAGATCGCATCCGCGTACAGGAAACCATAAAGGCTCAAGCCTAATGCTGCCAGAATAGCCCCATTCATAAAGATATCTGACTGATAATGTAGCATATCTGCACGAATAGCCTGACTTTGCGTTTTTCTTACAACCCAACGTTGGAAGGTAACCAGACCAATCGTACTGATTAACGAAATAACCGTAACAATAATACCGATACCGGCAGATTTAATCGGTTGAGGATTCGCCAGATGTTGAAAACCGGTTAAGAACAGAAAAATAGCAGAACCACTGATAAACATACTCTGGGCTAATGCAGCCAGAGATTCCGCTTTTCCATGGCCAAATGTGTGTTGATGGTCGGCAGGTTGCAAAGCATAACGTACGACCAACAGGTTAGTGATAGAAGCAGCAATATCCACCATAGAATCGACCAGCGCAGCCAGCAAACTAACCGACCCGGTAAGCCACCAGGCGGCAATTTTTACCAACAGTAATACTGCTGCCACACTCGCCGCGCAGAGTGCGGCTGTTTTAACAAGTCGTCCGTACTGATCGCCCACTGTTTATTGCTCCTGAATACTATCAGTCAAAACAGTTAGTATAGCGATTTTTGGGCAAAAAAAACCCGCCCCAGATTATCAACCCGCTGAGTATTTTTAATGCGTATCGATAAATTTAGATACTGATATCGGAGATTATGTCGTGCTCAACAAAAACTGGCTACAATTTGGTGTCTCTAAAAATAATAAATTTGAGTCATTAAGGATTAACTCATTTTTACAACAATACCAGTTATACATGGGGTTGATAACACACTTAACTGTTATTAAGAATTAAATTGTCAGAATGCGCCCTACTGTTTGAGGCGTACACCAGCGGGTCTTATAAGCGCCAGACATAGCACCAAAAGAAAAATACATTGGCACATTCAAATTAACTGCATATGCATGTGCTTTCTTTAAATTATTCCACATCAATATAGATCCCAAAGAATGTTTATTAATATTCATATCGTAACCAATATTGATAAAATCAACAAAAAAACCTCGCTTAGAAAGACTAAATATTAATAACTGAACTCCAACAGGCTCACCATTAAGATAAGTTACATCTCCAAAGAAATTATTTTTACACTCATGAAAAAAATCAATATTTAGTTCAGGCTGATTTATCCGAACACCCCGACGGCTAAAGAAAAGGGCATCATATATATTAAATAACTCTAATGGAGTAAGCTTATTTACATCAACGAAACTTCCCCCGTCTTCCAGAAAAAGACGCTCTTTTCGATTCATCGTTGATATTGATTTCTTTGAAAAACCATTAACGACATCTTTTGTATATGCCACTTTTCTTTTAGACAATAAGTGAAAGGATGTATTTATAAAACCACTAAACGAAGGATAAACACACTTTGACTTAAATGGTGCCAACACTCGCACACCATCCATAAAGGGCGGTAATATGGAGTATGCAGGAACGGGAATATGCATATTAGTTCTTTTTGGATTTTTGATATCATTGACTAACCATCCATTATCCAAACATACAGCTCCCACAAGATTATTTTCTCGTCTATAAGAAAGAAAATTTAGGTTAGCCCCCTTCTTAAGCATAAAATTAATAAATAAAGGAGATGATTCGCAATTAAAACCAAATGAATCACATAACAATGCATATTCTTCAAACGAACACTCATTCCATCCCAAAAATTTTGCAATCACTTCCAACCACCATAGCTAACTGTTTGTAATTGTATATTATATTTAATAGTCACCAATACCATCTATTACAACAAGTAATACGACGACTATGATTATTCATCATTATCATAGTTTACCTCTTCCCTGTCCACGTTCTCCAGACGAGTATAATGACTATTAGCTCAAACGATTAAACAACATTCTGAACCATTCAATATTATCATTACATCACCCATTCAGGCTCTTTAATACTTGATCTTGTTTTTTGCACAAAATTTTCAGACTGTTTCACAATTATCTTTGTTGAATTATTCAATCAAGAGGTAATACGTTAATCACTCACTTCACCATAATGATGATCAGAATATATAAACGATACGGATCGCGCCCGTATTCGAGAGGTTATAATTAATTGAAATTGCTAATTATTTTTACTACCGTAAATAATTAAGAGGCAAAAAAAACCCCGCCGTCTATGGCGGGGAAGACATGGATGGTGTCTAAGGCAAGGAAAAACATCATAGGATTTACTACATACGACTACTTACAACTACATACTCTTACTACTGGGGATCTGGTTCATCATATTTATGCATCTGGTCTAAACGATGCTGTATCATCTCCATCCTTTCAGAATGGTTATGATTGAATATCTTTTGCTGCTCTGGCGTTAGCAGGCTATAAAACTGGTGGTTAACCCGCGCTAAAGCAACTTGTCTCTCAACCTGCGCTTTGGCGATAACTTCAGCCTGTGCGCGCGCAACATCTTCATCAAATTTATCGGCAATGATTAACTTATGCATTGCTTCCATGTTATCCCTGTACATCTGTGGCATAACATCATGGTAATTTTGTCTTATCAAGTCACGCATCTGCTGGCGCTGTTTGGCGGTCAACTTCAACCCTTCAAATAAACCATGCTGGCGCATAACCTCAGTTTTTAACACTTCACCGCTATTCGCGGGAGAAACCGAACTAAAACAAGCTTCCGTCTCTGTACAATTTACTGGTTCAACTGAAGATTCAGCGTTTTTTGTGTCTGCGGCCAACACTGTTGATGTACTCAGTGCTAACATTGATGCCATAATTAATACATTAACTTTATGCATCATCTTCTCCGCAAGCTTCACCGTATTGAACCGATGTAGAGAAGTCTACCCGAGCGGATGAAAACTAGCGTCAGTGCGTGTAAATGTGTGTAAAGTCATGGATTAGCGCCACCTATTCGAGTAATTTTGCTTCCGGAGGAAACACTATGAGTAAAATATTGCTTGTTGATGACGATCGTG
The DNA here is from genome assembly GCF_003096015.2 of Limnobaculum parvum. Classification (NCBI taxonomy): domain Bacteria; kingdom Pseudomonadati; phylum Pseudomonadota; class Gammaproteobacteria; order Enterobacterales; family Budviciaceae; genus Limnobaculum; species Limnobaculum parvum. The sequence goes on from NZ_CP029185.2 coordinate 3,516,907, forward strand.
AAATCACGTCATTGCTGGAAGAATTACTGGAGCTGGAAGGGTTTAACGTTGTTGTTGCTTATGATGGCGAACAAGCAATAAACATGATGGATGACACCATTGACCTGCTTCTGCTAGATATTATGATGCCAAAGAAAAATGGTATCGATACGCTAAAAGAGCTACGCCAAAATTATCAAACGCCGGTGATTATGCTCACCGCGCGCGGCAGTGAGCTGGATAGAGTATTAGGGCTAGAATTGGGGGCGGATGACTATCTACCTAAGCCATTTAACGATCGCGAACTGATAGCCCGTATCCGCGCTATCTTAAGACGCTCCAACTGGAGCGAACAACAACAAGAACCTGAAGTCAGCTCCAATACGCTGCAGGTAGATAAACTACGTTTGAATCCAGGGCGTCAGGAAGCCAGCTTCGACGGACAAACCCTCGATCTGACCGGTACTGAATTCACCCTGCTTTATTTATTAGCCCAACGTTTAGGTCAAGTGGTTTCCCGCGAATATTTAAGTCAGGAAGTGCTGGGAAAACGCTTAACCCCTTTCGATCGCGCTATTGATATGCATATCTCAAACCTCAGACGTAAATTACCTGAGCGCCATGACGGATTATCTTGGTTCAAGACTCTACGTGGTCGCGGTTATCTGATGGTTACTGCAACATGATTACCTTCAATAGCCTGACAACCCGCATTTTTGCCATATTCTGGCTAACCCTGACGTTAGTCGTCATGGTGGTACTGATGGTTCCTAAACTTGACTCCCGTCAGTTAGCCGCCCTGCTAGACAGCGAGCGGCGTCAGGGAACCATGCTAGAGCAGCACGTTGAAGCTGAACTGGCCAGTACGCCTAACAGCGATCTGATGTGGTGGCGCAGGCTATTGCAGGCTATTGAAAAGTGGTCCCCCCCTGGCCAGCGCATGTTACTGGTCACCAGCGAAGGCCGAATTGTCGGCATTCTGAAACGTAATGAAATGCAGATGGTGCGCAACTTTATCGGGCAGGCAGACAATGCTGACTATCCGATGAAGAAAAAATATGGCCTGCTGGAAATGGTGGGGCCATTTTCAGTTCGCGATAGAGAAGAACACTATCAACTGTATTTAATGCGCCCGGCAACCAGCCCACAATCAGACTTTATCAATTTGCTGTTTGACCGCCCGCTGTTATTGCTGGCCGTCACCATGGTTATCAGCATACCTTTACTGCTCTGGCTGGCTTGGAGCCTAGCTAAACCGGCCCGTAAGCTAAAACGAGCTGCGGATGAAGTAGCCCGAGGTAACCTGAAAGAATCTCCAGAACTTGAGTCTGGCCCACTTGAATTCCGTGCTGCTGGAGCCAGTTTTAACCAAATGGTAAGCGGGCTGGATCGTATGGTGAAAGCGCAGCAACGGTTAATATCTGATATATCACATGAATTAAGAACACCATTAACCCGTCTGCAGTTAGCAACTGCATTGATGAGACGCCGACATGGCGAATCCAAAGAATTAGTGCGAATAGAGACGGAAGCGCAGCGACTGGATCATATGATTAACCACTTGCTGGATCTGTCGCGCAATCAATATAAAAGCGAAATCGCCCGAGAACGTCTATTAGCAGATGAGCTTTGGGCTGATGTTCTTGATAATGCCAAGTTTGAAGCTGAGCATACGGATAAAAAGCTGGAAATCGCAGTTCCCCCCGGCCACTGGCCAATTTTTGGCAACCGGGCTGCATTGGACAGTGCATTAGAAAACGTGATTCGTAACGCTTTCCGTTATTCCAACCACCACATTGTTGTTACCTTCCACTGTAGCGAACAGGGCGTTGAGATTCATGTGGATGACGACGGCCCTGGTGTAGCAGAAGAAGATCGCGAACAAATTTTCCGACCATTTTATCGTACTGATGAGGCTCGAGATCGTAATTCTGGCGGTTCTGGCCTTGGTTTAGCCATCGTGGAATCCGCAATTAGCCAGCATGGCGGCTGGGCCAAAGCAGAAAAAGTCCATTAGGTGGACTACGCCTAATAATTTGGCTGCCTCTTTACGTTCGCTAGTTCTAGCGAGATTCAATATCTGTTATTCTGCGCCTCTCTGAATTGGGGGGCGCATGTTAAACATTGTTTTATTTGAACCAGAAATACCACCAAACACGGGCAATATTATCCGTCTGTGTGCAAATACTGGATTCCAGCTACATCTGATAGAACCTCTGGGTTTTACTTGGGATGATAAACGCCTGCGTCGTGCCGGACTGGATTACCATGAGTTTACCGCTATCAAACGCCATAAGAATTATCAGGTGTTTGTTACTAACGAAAATCCTGCCCGATTATTTGCCCTAACCACCAAAGGCACACCGGCCCACAGCGCGGTTTCCTATCAGCCCGGTGATTACCTGCTCTTTGGCCCTGAAACGCGTGGCTTACCTGCGGAAGTTTTGGATAACCTGCCAAAAGAACAAAAAATTCGTATTCCTATGCAGCCAGATAGCCGCAGTATGAATCTGTCAAATGCTGTTTCGGTGGTAGTGTACGAAGCGTGGAGACAATTAGGTTATCAGGGCGCAGTGCATCGGGAATAGAAACTGACCGGAAAGCCCTGCCAGCTAAAATAAACTATTTGAATGATTTTGATGGAAAAGGATTAATCATCAACCGAGAGGTCAATATCGCCCTTCAAGCCATTAAAGCTTTGATCCATTTCCATTGAAGGCTTATCACAGCCTGAGCGACCAACAATACGGGCAGGTACACCCGCTACCGTGGTGTAAGGTGGCACCGCCTGTAGCACTACAGAACCAGCACCAATTTTGGCACCTCTACCCACTTCAATATTACCAAGAATTTTAGCGCCAGCACCAATCATCACCCCTTCACGGATCTTCGGATGACGATCGCCCCCCTCTTTTCCAGTACCACCCAACGTAACGGATTGAAGAATAGAAACGTCATTATCTACAACGGCTGTTTCGCCAATCACAATACCCGTCGCGTGGTCCAACATAATACCGTGACCAATACGAGCCGCCGGATGAATATCCACCCCAAACACCACAGAAACTTGGTTTTGTAAATAAATAGCCAGTGCCTTACGATTCTGCTGCCATAACCAATGGCCCACGCGATAGGCCTGCAACGCATGAAAACCTTTAAGGTAGAGTAACGGAGTTGAATATTTATCAACGGCTGGATCACGCTGGCGTACCGCCAAAATATCACGAGCCGCCGATTCAACGATGGAATTATCAGACTGAATTGCCGCTTCAATAATTTCCCGAACGGAAATAGCCGGCATGGTCGCGCTGGCCAATTTATTGGCCAGAATATAGCTCAGAGCATTCCCCAGAAACTCATGGTTCAACAGCGTCGAATGGAAGAAACTGGCAAGGATAGGTTCACAATCAACCAGCTTTCGCGCTTCAACTTTTATCTCATTCCAGACCTGCATTGACTCTGATGACATTTTCCAGCTCCTGCTCACACCTCAGTGCCAATAAAAACAATGGATACTGATAGTAATTAGATTTTTATTTTCTCATCTTTGCTGGTTCGGCTAAGCAGAGTGATAGCCGCTTCCCGGGCATCTTTACCGGCATAAAGTACCTGGTAAATCTGTTCAGTAATTGGCATCTCCACGCCATAGCGCTGAGCCAGTACCCAAACTTCTTTAGTATTACGATAGCCTTCAACCACCTGACCAATCAGATTTTGGGCCTCGTCAACACGTTTCCCCTCGCCCAGCATAATGCCAAAACGACGGTTGCGGGATTGATTGTCCGTACAGGTCAATACCAAATCGCCTAATCCAGCCATGCCCATAAACGTGGCAGGATCTGCACCCAATGCGGTCCCTAAGCGGCTCATCTCTGCCAAACCTCGGGTTATTAATGCCGTTCTAGCATTGGCACCAAAACCAATACCGTCGGACATACCCGCTCCGATAGCAATGACGTTTTTAACTGCGCCGCCTAACTGAACGCCAATAAAATCAGGGTTACTGTAAACCCTAAAGCTCTTCCCGCAGTGCAATAACTTTTGTAAATCGTCAGTAAACTGAGGTTCGGATGAAGCTACCGCAATCGCCGTAGGTAAACCCGCAGCAAGCTCTTTGGCAAATGTTGGCCCGGAGATAACCGCCAGTGGGATATCGTTACCTAACGCTTCTCTGGCAACGTCGGCCAGCAAACGCCCAGTTTCTGCTTCCAGCCCTTTGGTTGCCCAAACAATACGTGCATTGGGCTGTAAAAACGGTTTTATCTGCCGAAGAACATCACCAAAAACATGACTAGGCACAACCACTAGGATATCCCGGCTGACACTAATAGCCTGCTGAAGGTTGGCCTGTAACTGTAACGTATCCGGGAATGGAACATCCGGAAGAAACGCCTGATTTTTTCTATCCTGTTGCAGTAGTGCAATATGTTGAGGATCGTGCCCCCACAACACCACCGAGTGGCCATTACGCGCCAGCGTAATGGCCAAAGCGGTGCCGTAAGAGCCGGCACCGATAACAGTCATATCGACTTGATTCATTACGCGTCCTGATGCGGCACAGCGCCTTGCTCAGCTTCGGCTTGCTGCTGCAGATAGTTCATGAACAGCGCATCAAAGTTAACTGGCGCCAAATTCAATTGCGGGAAACTACCGCGAGAAACCAATGCAGAGACACATTCGCGAGCATAAGGGAACAGAATATTCGGGCAGTATGCACCCAGACAGTGAGCCATCTGAGAATCATCCAGACCAGTAATGCTAAAGATACCTGCCTGCTGAACTTCACATAAAAATGCAGTATCTTCACCCAGCATAGCGGTTGCTGTAACGCGTAAAACAACTTCAAATACACCATCACCCAGTTGACTGGAAGCCGTATCTAAATCTAGCTTAACCTGAGGCTCCCACTCCTGCTGAAAAATCAGTGGTGCAGCAGGCGCTTCAAAAGAGACGTCTTTGGTATAAATGCGTTGAATTTGAAACGCCATTTCTGGGTTGCTTTGTTCTGACATAAAAAATTACCTTTAAGTTAAATGTCCTTCTCATGCTGAAATAAAGCAATAATCGGGAATTTTGAGATAAACAGTAAAGTGGGGCTCATCCCGTTTTACCGACTATTACTTACCGCGAACCAATGGCAGGTTTTCACCACTCCAGCCAGACAATCCGTTTTTCAGCGTGAATACCTGTGTGAAGCCTTCTTTTACCAACACTTCTGCCGGCTCTTTTGAACTGGTACCATTAGCACAAAGTACAATTACCGGACGCTCTTTGTGTTTGTCCAAAACGGCAAGGGTGCCATTTTTAATATCTGTTGGCGTTAAGTTGATCGCACCGACAATATGCCCTTTACGGAAATCATCAATCGTACGGGTATCAACAACAACCGCATCTTCTGAGTTGATCAGTCGGGTCAAATCCGAGTTGCTGATATCTTTAACTTTAGATGTTGCTGTTTTTAGCGTCATAAAAATGACAGCGACCAGTAAGCCAACCCAGGCAATACTCAATACCGGGTGGTTACTAACAAATTGCATAACTTGTTCCATGGAGGATAACAACTCCCGCTGTTTGGGATTAAATAATCAAGGTTATGGAGTATACCTTCGCACTGCACCAAATACAGCCAAAATACGGTTAGCAATGCAGAAAATACGGTACATCTCTAAAAATTTTATCAAGAGTTTGCTGCTAAACATATTGGAAAAGAGTAAAAACAGGTATCAAAGTCTGATTTTTCCGCTTATTTTTCTCTGATTGTAGTAAAATTCTCCTCCAAATAACGATGCTGGTTGTACCTATCGTTACCTCTAAGTTCTCAATGTGGTATAAAAAGCACATTGGATATGAAATGAATACCGCAAATTTCAATGTTATTTACGAGGTTATTTGAATGTCGAGCACAAAAAAACCCATGGTTCTAGTGATTCTTGATGGCTATGGCTACCGAGAAGAGCAGCAGGATAACGCTATTGTTAATGCTAAAAAACCGGTGATGGATAATCTGTGGAAGAACCACCCACATACGCTCATTGCCGCATCAGGCCTAGATGTAGGTTTACCCGATGGCCAAATGGGTAACTCCGAAGTTGGTCATGTGAATCTGGGTGCCGGACGCATCGTTTATCAAGACCTAACTCGCCTAGACAAAGAGATTAAAGACGGTGATTTCTTTACCAACAAGGTATTAACCTCCGCTATTGATAGCGCGGTTGCAGCAAATAAAGCTGTTCATATCATGGGCCTGATGTCCCCTGGTGGCGTTCACAGCCATGAAGACCATATTCTGGCGATGATTGAATTAGCCGCAAAGCGTGGCGCAAAAACCGTATATCTTCATGCATTCTTGGATGGTCGCGACACCCCACCCCGTAGTGCGCAATCAACACTGAAACGATTCACCCAAGAATTTGAGAGATTGGGCTGCGGTCGCATCGCTTCCATCGTAGGCCGTTACTATGCAATGGACCGTGATAACCGCTGGGATCGTGTACAGCTTGCCTATGATCTGATGACTGATGCCAAAGGTGAGTTCACCGCAGAAGATGCCGTTTCAGGATTACAGGCTGCATACAGCCGTGATGAAAACGATGAATTTGTTAAGCCTACGGTTATTCAAAAATCAGGTGAGCCCTCTGCGGCGATGCAGGATGGTGATGCGCTCATTTTTATGAATTTCCGCGCTGACCGTGCTCGTCAAATCACTCGTACCTTTATCAATCCTGACTTTGACGGATTTAAACGTAATAAAGTGGTTAAGTTCAGCGAGTTTGTGATGCTGACTGAATACGCTGCGGATATTAAAGCAGCATGTGCCTACCCACCAGATTCACTCACCAATACCTTTGGTGAATGGCTGATGAAACATGATAAGACTCAGTTACGCATCTCTGAAACTGAGAAATATGCTCACGTCACATTTTTCTATAATGGTGGCGTAGAAGATCCATTCACTGGTGAAGATCGCATTCTGGTGAATTCACCTAAAGTTGCGACCTACGATTTACAGCCAGAAATGAGTTCCGCAGAGCTGACCGAGAAGTTAGTTGCGGCTATTGAAAGCGGTAAATATGACGCCATTATCTGTAACTATCCTAACGGTGATATGGTTGGCCATACCGGTATATATGAAGCTGCAATTAAAGCGGTAGAAACGCTGGATGCTTGCGTTGGTCAAGTGGTTGCTGCCGTTGAAAAAGTCGGTGGACAGTTACTGGTTACCGCCGACCACGGTAATGCTGAACAGATGCGCGATCCGGCAACGGGTCAGGCCCATACGGCACATACCAGCCTGCCTGTGCCATTGATTTATGTAGGAAAGCCAGCGCAGGTAATCGAAGGCGGCAAACTGTCTGACCTCGCACCAACCATGCTCAGCCTGATGGGAATGGAAATTCCACAAGAGATGACTGGTAAGCCGCTGTTCATCGTGAAATAATCGTCTTCCATGAAGGAAGCGATTTTTTTCACTATTCACAAGCTATCAGGGGGGTCGATTGTGCGGATACCAAAACAGGACTCTGCACGAGGTGTATCGACTCACCGTTTCAGTTTGTGTGTTATTTGCGCCAGCCTGATCTGTGCTGGCGCACTTCTCTCTTCTTATCCTTGCAACGCTGATGAAAATAATAATCAACAGCTCAATTCCGTTTTGCAGGACATTGCTGAAAAAGAAAAAAACGTCAAACTACAGCAAAAACAGCGTGAAGACCTTAATGTTCAGCTTAAAGAGCAGGAAAAATCTATTGCTCAATCCAGCCTGATATTGCGAAAAACTCAGGGGGCCTTGAATAATTTAGGCAGCGAAATTAGCACCCTTAACAGCAATATAAAACGGTTGCAAAAACAACAAAATGCCCAACAAGACTATCTGGCTAAACAGCTGGATGCCGCTTTTCGTCTGGGAAAAAGCTCCGAACTTCAACTCATTCTGGAAAGTGAAGAGAGCCAGCGTAGCGAGAGGATTCTCGCGTATTACGGCTACCTGAATCAGGCTCGCCAAAAAACCATTGATGAGCTCAAAGAAACACAAACCGATCTGAAGCAGGAAAAAAACAAGTTACAAACAAAGCAGACCGAGCAAAAAACGCTGCTTGGCCAGCAAAAAGATGAACAGGTAAAACTGGAGTCGGTGCGTCAGGCTCGGAAAACAACCTTAAGCGAACTGGATATCTCCATTCAGGCCGATCAGCAAAAACTGGCCGAATTAAAGAAAAATGAATCTCGTTTAAGAGAGCAAATAGCCAAAGCTGAGCGAGAAGCCAAAGCCAGAGCAGCTCGAGAGCTGCAAGAGGCTGAAAAACTAAGAGTTCGTCAACAGCAGGCTCAAAAATCAGGCTCAGTGTATAAAACAACGGAAGAAGAGCGCTCTCTGATGGCTCGTACTGGTGGACTCGGTCGCCCGACAGCCCAGGCGATGTGGCCAGTAAGAGGGCAAATAAGCCATCGGTTCGGTGAAGCACTGCAAGGGGAACTGCGCTGGAAAGGTATCGTTATCAACGCGCCAGAAGGTAGTGAAGTTCGAGCCATTGCCGATGGACGCGTATTACTGGCTGACTGGCTACAGGGTTATGGCCTGGTTGTTGTTATCGAGCATGGTAAAAGCGATATGAGCCTGTATGGCTATAACCAGAGTGCACTGGTTAGCGTTGGTAGTCAGGTTAAAGCCGGTCAACCAATTGCGCTGGTTGGCACCAGTGGCGGTCAGGGAGAACCTTCGCTGTACTTTGAAATTCGCCGTCAAGGACAGGCAGTTAACCCACAATCATGGCTTGGAAAATAGTAGTGACTAGATTAAAACACCTTATCCACCCGCTACTCGGTTTGTTATGCCTAAGTTTTACGCTTTGTGCCGCCCCGGCCAGACTGGCGATTGTCATCGATGACTTTGGCTATCGTAAACATAACGAAGAGCAGATCTTGAGAATGCCAGCAGCCATTTCCGTTGCTGTATTACCGAATGCGCCACTATCGCAAGAAATGGCGCAAAAAGCCTATCAATCAGGGCATGAAATTCTCATCCATATGCCAATGGCACCAATAAGTAAACAACCTCTGGAACCAGATACACTACGCCCTGGTATGAGTGTGGAAGAAATTCGGCGTATTATTGCTCAAGCCATACACAACGTTCCCCATGCAAAAGGAATGAATAACCATATGGGCAGCGCCATGACCTCTGATTTAGGTGCTATGCAACTGGTGATGAAAACCCTGAGCCACTATCAACTTTACTTTCTCGATAGTGTGACCATCGGCAGCACCAAATCGACACAGGCTGCGGAGGGAACTTCCGTTCAGGTAGTCAAAAGAAAAGTCTTTCTGGATGATGACCAAAGTGAAGCCGCAGTGAAAAAGCAATTTAATCAAGCAGTGAAAATGGCACAAAAAAATGGTTCAGCCATTGCTATTGGCCATCCTCATCCATCTACCATTAGCGTGTTGCAACAAATGCTGCCGCAGTTACCGCAGGACGTGGTATTAGTGCCTGTCAGCCACTTATTACCATCGGCACCACATCGAACCTATCCAACGAGTGAGCCTAAACCCGTTGAAGTGAAGGCACCAGAAAAACCAGTGGTGCTCCCTGTCGCTCTGACTCATCGCTGCCCGGCACCTGAATCGATTGAGAAAATCAATCCACAAGCTACCTATAGCACCATAAAAAATATTTTTGGAACATCACCGGCAATATGGTCAATCTACTCTTATCTGACCTATTGTAGCGTCGCGCCACAAATGGCCGCGTCCTCATTACCACCAGCCCAAAAATCACCAATGAGAAAACGTCATCTAAGCATATGAATTATGTCTAATTGAACAAAAATAGCAGCTACGTTACTATTTATTTTTTAAGTCCTATGGCGGTCAAACTATGTTTCCTTTATCAGTGTGTGTACTAACATTTAATTCCGCGCGATTACTACAAGATGTGCTTTTGCCCCTAAAAGAAATCGCCGATGAGTTAATTATTGTAGATTCAGGAAGCAGCGATGAGACTCTGGATATTTGTCAACAGTTTGGCGTAACCCCAGTTTACCGCGCTTATACCACTCATGGTGAGCAGATGAACTATGCAATATCATTGGTAAGCAACCAATGGGTGCTTTGCATGGACAGCGATGAGATCATTGACCAGAAAACCGTTGAAGAGATAAAGAAGATTAAGAATGGTACAATGCCAGCGCCCGATATGGCGTTTCGAATTTCTCGTCACTGGTTTGTTTTAGGCAAAGAAGTCCACAATATTTATCCTGTCACCTCGCCAGACTACCCGGTCAGATTATTTAATCGTGAGTGTGTTGGCTTTAACAACCGCCCAGTTGATGATGCGGCTGAAGGTTACAAAAAGACCACAGTGATCGCCGGCTTTGTTAAACACGATACCTTTTTCTCTATCCATGAAGTGTTTAATAAACTGAATGGATATACCACCCGACTGGTTAAATATAAGCGGGTAGAACCGTCTCTGGCCAGAGGATTATTTAGCGCTTTTGGCTCTTTCTGGAAATGGTATATTTTCAAGAATGGCTGGAAGGATGGCAAAGTAGGTGTGGTTACTGGAACTTATGCTGTGGCTTATAGCTTTATGAAATACCTGAAAGCCTGGTATCAAAACGATGATAAAAAGCATTAATTATCTGAAACGGAACTGAGGCTGATATCCAGTGTCTACCAGCCAGATAGCTATATCGATACATTCGGCATAAAATAACGCTGGACGTTGTTTAACATAGACAACCTCCCAACAAATTTATCTTGGAACAAGTGGTGAAACCATGATTATCGTAACCGGCGGTGCTGGATTTATCGGCAGCAATATTATCAAAGCATTAAACAATACCGGATATCAAGACATTCTGGTAGTCGATAACCTGAAAGATGGTACTAAATTCGCCAATCTGGTTGATTTAGAAATTGCTGACTATATTGATAAAGAAGACTTTCTTGCTCATATTCTCGCCGGTGATGATTTAGGTGATATTGATGCAATTTTCCATCAGGGTGCCTGTTCTTCAACCACCGAGTGGGATGGCAAGTATATGATGGATAATAACTATCAATACTCCAAAGATCTGCTTCACTTCTGTCTGGATCGCCGTATTCCATTCCTCTATGCGTCATCCGCAGCGACTTACGGTGGCCGTAGTGATAACTTTGTTGAAGATCGTCAATTTGAGCAACCTCTTAACGTCTATGGCTATTCAAAGTTCCTGTTTGACCAGTATGTCCGCCAAATTTTGCCTCAGGCCGAATCTCAAATTTGTGGATTTCGCTATTTCAACGTGTATGGCCCACGGGAAAATCACAAAGGCAGCATGGCCAGCGTTGCTTTTCACCTAAATAACCAAATCAATAACGGTGAAAATCCAAAGCTATTTTCAGGCAGTGAGCAGCTTAAACGCGACTTTATCTATGTGGGTGACGTAGCCAATATGAACCTCTGGTTCTGGAAAAATGGCACTTCAGGTATCTTTAACTGTGGAACCGGTCGCTCAGAATCCTTCCAAGCTGTTGCAGATGCGGTATTGGCTTTCCATAAAAAAGGGCTCGTTGAGTACATCCCATTCCCTGAGCATTTGAAAGGTCGATACCAGTCCTATACTCAAGCCAACCTCACTAAACTAAAAGCAACAGGCTATGATCTGCCTTTCAAAACCGTTGCTGAAGGCGTGGCAGAATACATGACTTGGCTAAATCGGGATAAATTATAAAATTTAAATAACACAGTCACTTAATAAAAGCCCTGTGTTAATAACCCCGGGCTTTTATTTTAACTATGCAATCGCCGTGTCGCTTTACAACTGGAGCAGTATTAAGCATGAAAACGCTGATTATCGGGCCATCCTGGGTTGGTGATATGATGATGTCACAAAGCCTTTATCGTACTTTAAAGGCAGAAAACCCGGCTGTGGAAATAGACGTAATGGCTCCAGCCTGGTGTCGCCCGTTATTGGCCCGAATGCCTGAAATTAGTCAAGCGCTTCCAATGCCTTTAGGTCACGGTGCACTGGCCATTGGAGAACGTCGCCATCTGGGTAAACAATTACGTCAAGAGCAATATCAACAAGCTATTGTTCTGCCAAACTCCTTTAAATCTGCTCTAGTTCCTTTTTTTGCCCAGATTCCAATCCGCACCGGATGGCGTGGAGAAATGCGATACGGTCTGCTAAACGATCTTCGCATATTGGATAAAGCCGCATTCCCTTTGATGGTTCAGCGCTATGTGGCTTTAGCCTATAACAAACAGCGTATCTCTCATGCCGAGGATATCCCTCAGCCCATTCTCTGGCCTCAACTTCACGTTAGCCAAACAGAGATTGAAGTTACCGCTGCCGAATTCAACCTTAATAATAGTCGACCTGTGATCGGATTTTGCCCTGGCGCTGAGTTTGGCCCGGCGAAGCGCTGGCCTCATTACCACTATGCCACTCTAGCTAACAGTCTGATTCCAATGGGATACCAAATTGCACTGTTTGGTTCAGAGAAAGACAGAGAAGCAGGAGAGGAGATTGTTCATGCGCTTCCAGCCGACCTACAGCACCACTGCCATAATCTTGCCGGCAGCACTCAATTGGATCAAGCCGTCATTCTGATCGCCGCCTGTAATGCCGTTGTTAGTAACGACTCGGGATTAATGCATATCGCAGCAGCACTCAATAAACCCTTAGTCGCCCTTTATGGCCCAAGCAGCCCGGATTTCACACCGCCACTCACACGTGATGCCAAAGTGATCCGCCTGATTACCGGTTACCATAAAGTACGTAAAGGAAATGCTCAACAGGGCTACCACCAAAGCTTAATTGATATTCAACCTGAGCAGGTTTTAGCTGAGCTCCAATTACTGCTAGCCAGCAAGGAGCACCAGTAATGAAGGTTCTGATAGTCAAAACCTCTTCGATGGGGGATGTCTTACATACTCTGCCGGCACTTACCGATGCACAAAATGCGATCCCAAATATCCAGTTTGACTGGGTGGTCGAAGAAGGATTTGCACAGATCCCTCGTTGGCATAATGCCGTTAATCAGGTTATTCCCGTAGCCATACGTCGCTGGAGAAAATCGTGGTTTAGTGCCGATACCCGTAAAGAAAGAGCCGCATTTATTACCCAATTACAAGATCGCCATTATGACGCGGTCATTGACGCGCAAGGGCTCATAAAGAGCGCCTTTTTAATTACTCGAAAAGCCAAAGGAACGAAGCACGGGCAAGATCGCCATAGCGCCAGAGAGCCACTGGCTAGTTGGTTCTATGATGTAAAGCACCCAATACCTAAAAATCAGCACGCTGTTGAACGTACCCGTCAACTGTTTGCTCTCAGCCTTGGCTACCCAATGCCAGACAAAAAAGGTGATTATGGTATTGCCCAACATTTTCTAACAACTCTTCCCGCAGATGTAAATACCTATTTGGTTTTTCTTCATGCCACAACCCGTGATGATAAACATTGGCCCGAACAGCATTGGCGCGAGCTGATTGCCCTTACCACAGAGTCTGGATTAAAAATCAAGCTCCCTTGGGGAGCTCCTCATGAGCACGAAAGAGCAAAACGTTTAGCGAAAGGCTTCCAACATGTTGAAGTTTTACCTAAACTATCCTTGAAAGAAATCGCAAATGTGTTGGTTGGCGCTAAAGCCGTTGTTTCTGTTGATACCGGACTTAGCCATCTGACTGCTGCACTGGACCGCCCCAATATCACCCTATATGGACCGACAGATCCTAGGCTGATTGGGGGATATGGAAAAAATCAGCTTTCAGTAAAGCGAACAGACAACATAAAATCGATACCACCGGATATTATCTATAATTATTTATTGAGTATCAGATGAAGCGCCTACATATAATTAATCTCGATGGGCTAGCGGGCACCGAGAAAATGCTAATCCAATTTATTAATAGTAATATCAATGATGGCGATGAAGATATTATTGTTAACATTAATAATGTGTTGAGTGATGCTCTCACTGACCATATTGATAAGAAGAACGTTGTTTTTCCTTACCGCGTTTTTCAGAATAAGGCGTATAAATATCCGTCCTTTATGCGAAAACGTTTGCTTCGCAAACTAATTGAAAAAGAAAAAGCAGATCTGATTATTGTTTGGGATCTTATTCCTAATCTGGATAAAAAACCTTCCTATGGAAAAATTGTTTACTATGATCATGGGAATTCATGGCACTTTAGTAAAAACGCCAAAACGCTAAATTTCTTCTCCATGGTCGATGGTTGCATTTCTGTATCTGTCGCATCACAAAGAATGCTACAACTCAAATTTGACTTACGTTGTTCAATAGAGACAATTCCAAATAATATTCCCCCACCCCATAAAATAAAAAAGTTAAAAGATACATTGGGGGAGAGCATTATTTTAGGTACCGCTTCGCGTTTAGAGCCGATTAAAGCCATTGGGGTAGCAATCTTGACAGCCCAGGAACTTAATCGAAGAGGAATAAATACAACGTTATACATTGCAGGCCAAGGTTCTCAGGAAGAGAAACTACAATCACTCGTTAAAAAGTTACATTTAAACGATAAAGTCATATTTATGGGTTTCCAACATGATTTGGCTGATTTCTATCAAAAAATAGACTTCTATATTAGTAGCCCAATAACCGAAGCCTTTGGTTTATCTTGTATGGAAGCGCTCTATAATGGCATACCGGTAATATTTCCCCTTATTGATGGGCAACCGGAAGTGATTATAACGGGGCAAACAGGCCTTGGATATACTCCAACCATGACATTTGATCAATACAACAAGTTAACAGGGTTAAATATTCATTATCATCATCAGGGGTATAATCCTTTAAGTGATAAACTTATGGCTCTCAGGGTTCCTTCGTACATTGATTATGCTAATGGTATAGAGCACATTATTAAAGAAAATGAATATCATCAATATAGTGAAAATGCTCTGCGTTATACGCAGGAACAATGTGATTACAAAAAATTTAATGACACATTAAGAGAGACGTTAAATTCTTTTCTGTAATGTGATCATAATATGCAGGTTATAATTCCAACATGGTAAATGAGATTCCTACAATAAAAAAAATCATTCTAATTCTTCCTTTTCTAGAAGGTCGTGGTGGAATGGAAACTGTAATGACCACGCTTATTCCTATGATAAAAGCTGATGGTATTCAGATTAAATTATTTATGCTGGGAAAAGAAAAACAGCACTATAAGGAATGGTTAGAAAGCATTGAATATGAATCTTCAATGTGTACACATAAAAGTAAAAAAGTCAGAAACCTCGTTTATATTACCGCATTAACCCGTTACCTTTTTCGTGAAAAACCTGATATTGTCATTTGTACAAACGCTCTAACATGTCTAATCGCCGATCTTGCAAGGAAGATCGGTAGGGGTGATTACCCTATTGTTTCATGGTCTCATGGTTCAATAGCAGAGATGAGTAAAAAGGAGGATATGTTAAGAGCAGACTTTCATTTAGCTATTGCATCAGGAATAACACAACAGCTAACTGAATTAGGTGAAAAAAAATCAAATATTTATACTATTTTCAATCCATGTAAACCCGCTGATCGCATAATCCCGAGACCTACAAATAAGCACAAATTCGCCTATTTAGGTCGCATCCTTTTTGGCGATGAGAAAAGGCTAAAAGACATTCTGGATGCGTTTTCTACCATAGAAAACGAGTTCGAATTGCATATTATTGGTGATGGTAAGGATATGGAGCTTACCCGAAATTATGCACATCAATTAAGCATCTATCCCAAAATAATTTGGCATGGATGGCAGCATGATCCTTGGGAGGCTTTACATGATATAACGGCAATAATACTCGCTTCAACTCATGAGGGTTTTGGTATGGTACTTGCCGAAGCTGCAGCTCGTGGCGTTTACAGTATCAGTAGCAACTGTCCAACAGGGCCTGAAGATATTATTCAGGATGGTATCAATGGTATTTTGTTTGAACCAAGAGATGTTCAAACGCTTCATAATATTATTATTAATATTATGGATGGAGAAATACTTCCTGACCAGAAGCTAATCCAATCTTCTGCTCAAAAATTTTACCCTGAAAATTACTATACGCGATTTAAAACATCGCTAATCTCTATTATGGAAAGATGGAACAATAAGTCAGTTTAATAAGTCTTTACTTTATATTTTTCTAATTCTCTATTATCTAAATATGAAAAGCATAGATAGAGAATTAGACTCAATAACATGACACACACATATTTATTTGAATAAAGTAACGTATCAGACAAACCAAAGAATATTGTCGGAATCATGAGTAATGCTGATATCAGGATGCTTCTAGTGATTATAAATGAGTAATATATCAGGGAAACATAAAAAACCAGTAAAAATAGCATTCCCGCAATTCCCTGTAATGAACCAATATTAATTACATCATTATGTAAATGGAACTCCAGGGCCGCTAATGCCGCCGGATTACTATACTGTTCTTCAGTAATGTATTTTCTAGCCAGAATATTACGCTCATCAGCACTGATCCCATAAGGATGTTCACAAATAATATGCAGTCCGGCTTTCCATAAACTAAACCTTGCACCTAAAGATGTGCCAACAGTCCCTCCTTGATAAGCATTAACCTCATAGACGGTAGAGTCCATTCTTGAAATAATTGGTTGTAAAGAAATTAAATTTGTACTTACACCCGCAGCGATAAGTACGGCCAACACAAGTAAATATTTTATATTTATAATTTTTAATTTAATAAAGAACAAGGTAATACACAATGGATAAATGATGATAACAGCTCTGGTTTCTGTCATAAGAACAACATAAAATGTAAATAATGACAGCACAACCAACAGAACACTACTGTATTTTATTCTGGACACATATACGATATACATTACCAATAAAGCTTGGACAGCATAAATATATCCTCCTATCGTTGCCGCCAGACCAAATCCAATGCGTTCCCCTGTTTGTATATGATAATAGATACCACTAAAAGATAAATATAAATAACTAATCAGCAACATAACGCCAGATAGAAATAAAGTTTTTTTACCTACCCTATCTTTAATTGATATCAAATGAAAAAGTATTACTGCACATGAAATCATTCTTTTAGCAGAACGAATATATTCAATATTTACAATGTTATAATCAATGCTCTTAAACAGTGCGGCCCATGACATTTCAAAAATGCCAAACAATATGATAACTAAAGGTAATATTAACTCTCGATTTCTTATACTGTTTCTTCTGATAAAAATATATATTACAGAAAGATAAAGTGCTATGTATAAAGCATAACGACTAATTGCATCATAGGGTAGCGCAAAAGATAGCGCCAAAGAAATCAGAAAAACAATAACAGGAGCTTCGTTGAACTGATATATCTTATTTTTTATAATTCTACTCATATATTAAAATACCAAGGGAAACAATAATTATATTTAACAAGCCACACTTTTCTTATAGAATTCAGCCATTGTCATTCCCTGAGTTCGTTGACTCAGCCATGAAAATAATTCATCTAAATCACGATAAAGTAACTCAATTGACTCCGCATTACTAAATGTTGGACTCCCACCAGGCATAAACTCGGAAGAATGAAGCATAAACTCTACGTAATTCTTGCCTTCATTTAAGCACTGTTCAACAACACACTTCATCTCATCAACATTGCCACCTTTAGGCCGTAACCAACGAACAGAGAGAGGTTTCTTTTTACCCCTGACTCCATTATAGATTTGCTTAAACGTATTTTGCAGAAAACCGTATTTCAATCTGGTACTCATTGGTACCTGCAATAATGTCGATGTACCGACTTTAGTAATATCCTCTAAATCCATAAAGTAGGCACCATCTGGAAAATGACTGTAGTCAGTGCCGCCATTTCCCTTCGGGTCACCCATTACCCCACGCCAATCTATATAAGGGGTTACTGAACAATCAACCTGATATCCAAATTCATGCAGCAACTGAGCATAATATCGATTGAAAGCCCAACGCCCGGCACGGTGGCTGACCATTTTTACACCAAATGTATCCTCCAATAAATTCGTCATAAAAGCGATTTTCTGACGCATAACTTCTATCGGATATTCAATCAGGTAAGGTTTATAATTATCATCATCTGAGGTCAGAGAGTAAAGCGGCGGGCTATTCCATGCATGTAAATGCATCCCAACCTCTCCTTGCCCACGTTCAAGAACATCTCTTGCAAAGGAAACATAAGCAGGCGAAATAGCCATTTCATAATTAGTCAGGTAGGTCGGCTTAAAATCATATTTCTCACAAAGCTGTTGAAATCTACCCAGATAGTGAGCATTTTGTGTTAAAATATCTTTCGTATTAACCCAAAGGTTATCGCCTTCGGTATCAATCGTGATAAGAAAAGCAGGCTTCTGTACCATAAATAACTATTTTCTTTTTCTCTGAGATTATAGGGTACTAATGTTACGCACTCTCACCAGAAGGCGCAAACAAAGTTGTATTAGCATGTATTTATTACTTAGCAAGTAAGGTGGGTCGTTACCACGATCCATTTACTGTTATCACTTTGTTGAACACCGGCATTGCCGTCATATGTAAGAGCTGTTTACCTTAGTCATATCGTTGGCACTAAAAATCTCATGTAAATAGCAATAAAAGTGCTACTACTAGCTAGGGCAACGTGATGTTAAACACCTCTGCATTAATTCTCTTACCACCGGAAAAAAGTATTATGTTGCAGAGATGATGCATCAATACATTTAAACTATTCAGGAAACTTTTTTCACGAGACTAATTCAAGCATAATAGGTAGGTGAAAAGAGTATCTGCAAATCAAATTGCATTAAAGTTAAATGTAAATATAGCAACAACAAATCATGAAATAGCTGTGCGGACACTATTCCCTCATTTGAACTGGCAGCCCACCTTTTCAACGAAAAAAACATTACTATCGTTAGTCTTTCTGAAAAGAGTGCTATTGATAATGCCATTTTCAAAAAGATCGGCTACCAACAAGCATTTTGTTTAAATAATGATAAAAGACATTCTCCCTATAATCAGAGATTGTTAACTCAAAAATAGCCCTTTTTCGCAAGGAATACCGGTATGAATCCAATCCGTCTTGCTATTGTCCGGCAAAAATATCGTCCGGATGGCGGCGCTGAACGCTTTATTTCCCGAGCACTGGAAGCGTTAAAAGATCATAACCTTTCACTAAATGTCATCACGCGGGAATGGCAAGGTGAGCAGAATCCTGACTGGCATATTTTTCACTGTAACCCAACCAAATGGGGAAGGATCAGCAGAGAAAGAGGCTTTGCCCAAGCAGCACGACAAATTTGGCAGCGTGAACATTTCGATTTGGTCCAAAGCCACGAACGCATCCCAGGCTGTGATATTTACCGCGCTGGTGATGGTGTTCATCAGCGTTGGCTACAGCAACGAGCCAGAATACTGCCAGCCTGGCGTCAAAAATTCCTGTTTAACGACCGCTATCATCGCTACGTTATGAACGCAGAGAAAGAAATGTACTCTGCCCCAGAACTACGTGCCGTGATTTGTAACGCAAACATGATTAAGCAAGAGATCATGGAAGACTTTGGCGTACCTGAAGCGAAAATTAACGTTATCTATAACGCTATTGATAGCCAGCGTTTTACTCCTGTGAATGAACAACAAAAGCATCAGATCCGCACACAGTTGAATATCGACCCCCACGTATCTTGCCTGATTTACGTGGGCTCTGGCTTTGAGCGCAAAGGATTAGAAGCAGCTATCAGGGCAATGGCACCCACTCAGCGTCATTTGATGGTTGTGGGCAAAGACAAAGAAGAAAAACGCTACAAACATTTGGCAGCCAGTTTAGGCTGTCAAAATCGTGTACATTTTGTTGGTGTACAAAATAACGTATTGCCTTATTACCAGATAGCTGATGGCTTATTGCTACCGTCATTATACGATCCATTTCCTAACGTCATTTTAGAGGCCATGGCTTGTGGACTACCGGTTATCACCAGTACTACCTGCGGTGGCGCAGAATTTATTGAGTCAGGAACCCATGGTTTTGTCTGTGATGCGTTGGATATTAATGCCTTAACAACAGCTATTAACGAACTGCCGCCGCATGCATTAGGCTCTTCAATGGGGCATGCTGCCAGAGAAAGAGTACTGCATCAAAATGCCAGCCTACTTTCACAGCAATTAGTTAGCCTGTATCAACGCCTGATGAGCAACTAAATGAGAATTCTATTTATTATTGACGGACTTCCCGGTGGCGGAGCCGAAAAAGTAGTACTGACGCTGGCCGAAGGAATAAAAAACTTAGGGCATCAGGTTTCGTTAATCTCTCTGCGTGATGTCTGTGATTACACCATCCCGGCAGGGATTGAATATACGGTGCTATCTGATGATTCTCGTGTTTTCTGGCGAAAACTGACCGAAATTAAACGTCGCGCCAAACAGCTCGATCGGGAAATCATCAATCGCCAAAACCGCGATGGACAGTTTGATCTGGTGTTTTCTAATTTGCATAAAACGGATCGTATTGTCCGCCAATGCCGAAGTCTTAACTGGTCAAAAGTCTGGTTCTGTATTCATGGTGTATTTTCTGCTTCCTATCTGGGGAACAAACAGGGTTTCAGCCGCTGGCTGAAAAAACAGAAAATCAGCCGTGTTTACCAACATAAAAATATTGTTGGTGTTTCTCAGGCTGCGCTTGATGATCTCATTCAACAATTTGAGATCGCTCCGGGAAAAACGGCGCATATTGCCAACCCGTTTGATATTGATGCTATTCACGCTCTTGCTTCAGAGCCTTGCGAGCTGGCCGGAACCGATTATTTAATTCACGTTGGTCGTTTACATCCTAATAAACGCCATGACCGGCTACTGAAGGCCTATGCAAAAACGCAACTTCCTTACCCGTTAGTATTAATTGGTAAGGGTAGCAATGAATATACTGACAAACTGAAGGCGCTGGCGAAAACACTCAATATTGAGAATAGAGTGAAATTCATGGGCTTCTGTTCTAATCCTTATCCTTACATCAAACACGCTAAAACACTGATACTAAGTTCAGACAGCGAAGGCTTTGGTAATGTATTGGTTGAGGCATTAATTTGTGGCACATCGGTGGCCAGTACTAACTGTCCGGGGGGGCCTGCAAGTATACTCACGGGTAATTTAGCCGTTGGCCTCTCTGAATTAGATGAGGACGATTTAGCGAAAAAGATCATTTCGGTTACTAATCAGCCTCCAACAATAGAAGAAAAACCGCTTCTGGACTATGGTATTATTCCAACCAGTTCAAAGTACCTCGCTCTAGCGAACAATTAATTAGTTTAAGATATTACCGGATGCCAGCGGGCATCCGGTAATTGTGGATATATTATGTTGCGGTTGATTTACTCATTTCTGCTGTACTTACTACAACCTCTGATATGGCTTCGCCTGTTTCTGCGTGGCCGTAAAGCGCCCGCCTACCGAAAACGTTGGGCGGAACGATATGGATTTTGCAAAGGCAAAGTCAAACCTGATGGCATCATGCTACATTCTGTTTCCGTGGGTGAAACATTAACGGCAATTCCTTTGGTCAGGGCCTTACGTTACCGTTATCCAACATTGCCCATAACCGTAACCACTATGACACCAACCGGTTCAGAGCGTGTATTATCCGCGTTTGGCGATGATGTTCACCACGTTTATCTGCCTTATGATTTACCTTGTTCAGTGAACCGTTTCCTAAATCAGGTCAGGCCCAAGTTAGTTATCATTATGGAAACCGAACTTTGGCCAAATTTAATCCATCAGTTGAATAAACGTCATGTTCCCTTGGTTATCGCCAATGCTCGTCTGTCAGAACGATCTGCCAATGGCTACAGCAAGCTAAGTAATACGATACGAACCATGCTACAAAAGATCACGCTGATTGCCGCACAAAATCAGGAAGATGGTGAAAGATTCATTCAATTGGGGCTAAAACGCTCTCATTTAGTGGTAACCGGTAGCCTTAAATTTGATATTTCCGTTACGCCAGAACTTTCCGCCAGAGCATTGAGTTTAAGACGTCAGTGGGCTCCCCATCGTCCAGTCTGGATCGCTGCCAGTACTCATGATGGTGAAGAAAGTATTTTGCTGGAGGCGCATGCCAACCTTCTCAAGCGCTTCCCTAACCTGTTACTGATTCTGGTTCCACGCCATCCGGAGCGTTTCTCGGTGGCTAAGCAACTAACCTCTCAGGCCGGAATGAAATTTATTACCCGTAGCAGTGGTGATGTGCCAACAGCAGATACTCAGGTCGTGATAGGCGATAGCATGGGAGAACTCATGTTGCTCTATGGTATTGCCGACCTGGCTTTTGTTGGCGGTAGCCTAGTGGAACGCGGTGGTCATAATCCTCTGGAGCCGGCTGCCCATGCCATTCCCGTATTAATGGGACCTCACATTTTCAACTTTAAAGATATCTGTAACAAGCTGGAACAGGCAGAAGGTCTGATAACCATAAAAGATGCAGGCTCGTTAGTGGACGCGATTGAGCCTCTACTAACAAATGAAGAGTACCGCAGCTATCGCGGACAAAGAGCCGTTAATGTGTTGTTGCAAAATCAGGGGGCGCTGGAAAAACTCCTAACGCTTTTAGAGCCCTACTTACCAGCTCGGAGCCATTAACTCGTGAATAAAAAACGCCTTTCCGTGGTGATCATTGCAAAAAACGAAGCCGAACTATTAGCGGATTGCCTGCAGTCTGCCCGATGGGCCGATGAAATTATTTTGCTGGATAGCGGAAGTACAGACAGCACCCTGCAGATCGCCCAACAACATGATGCCAAAGTATTCTCTCACTTAGAATGGCAGGGCTACGGTAAACAGCGTCAGATAGCTCAAAGTCATGCCAGCGGCGATTATATTTTTATGATTGATGCCGATGAACGAATAACACCTGAGCTGCGGAAATCTATCGAGCAAATTATTCATGGTGAATCACATCCTGAAAAAGTATATAGCTGTGCCCGCCGTAATTACTTTCTAGGCCGATTTATGCGCCACTGCGGTTGGTATCCCGATCGAGTTATTCGGCTTTATCAAAATAGCCTTTATCGCTATAACGATAATCTGGTTCACGAATCCGTAGACTATGGTGATGCACAGGTCACTCATCTGAATGGCGATCTATTGCACTTAACCTGCCGGGATTATTTTGTCTTTCAGCGAAAGCAGTTCAACTATGCGGAAGGCTGGGCCAAACAAAGCTATCAGCGTGGAAAAAGAGCATCAATGTTCTCTGCGGTCACTCATGCTTCTGGCGCATTTTTTAAAACATGGTTGTTGCGGCGTGGCTTTATGGATGGAAAACACGGTTTTCTTCTTGCTTGTATCAATACTCAATATACATTTAATAAATATGCGGCACTCTGGGCAATCCACCAACAGGAGAACGTCAGCCGATGACATTACGCAGAGCTGAATTCACTAAAGCAATCTATCCGGGGACGTTTGATCCCATGACCAATGGTCATTTGGATATCATCACCCGCAGCGTAAATATGTTTGACCATTTGGTACTAGCGATTGCCCGCAGCCCCGGTAAAAACACGCTTTTCTCTCTGGAAGAGCGAGTTGAACTAGCCAAAGCCGTCACGGCTCATCTTCCCAGCGTTGAAGTAATTGGATTTGGCGAATTAATGGCCCATTTTGCCCAAAAGCAAAAAGCTAATGTATTGATCCGTGGATTACGCGCCATATCTGATTTCGAGTATGAACTTCAACTTGCCAGTATGAACCGCCACCTTATGGCTGATTTAGAAAGCATTTTTCTGATGCCGTCAGAAAAATGGTCATTCGTTTCATCTTCTCTGGTAAAAGAAGTCGCCCGTCACGGTGGCGATGTGAGCTCATTTTTGCCTCCCGTCGTTGCAGAGGCGCTGCTGAAAAAGCTGGGTTGATTAACTCTGGCAGTGGCGACAGAAAAAGGTTGTTCGCTGCCCATGTTTTTCACTTTCAATCAGCGTACCGCAAATTTTACAGGGTTCTCCGCTCCGGCCATAAACCTGCAGTTCTTGGGCAAAATAGCCGGGTTTACCATCAGCCTGTAGAAAATCCTTTAGGGTTGTACCCCCTTGCTCAATAGAACGCTGCAAAACTTTCTTGATTGTTAAAACCAACCGTTGCGCCTCAGATTCCGTTAATGAACCTGCCGGACGTTGAGGTAATATCTTTGCCTCAAACAGTGATTCACTGGCGTAGATATTGCCAACACCAACCACCAGCTTATTATCCATTAGCCACGGCTTGATCAACGTCTTTTTGGCTCGCGAGCGAATAAATAGATATTCTCCACTAAACTCATCACCCAACGGCTCTGGCCCCAGATGCTTAAGTACATGACTGGTTTCCAGATCTTCCTCCCAGAGCCAGGCACCAAAGCGCCTTGGATCGGTATAACGCAGTACTTGCCCCGTAGATAAAATAAAATCCACATGGTCGTGTTTACCCGGCTCAATAAATTCCGGCAGAATTCTGACGCTACCCGACATGCCTAAGTGTCCGATAATCCAGCCGTCAGGGAGTTCAATCAGTAAGTATTTGGCTCGTCGTTGAACACTGATAACAGGCGCATTTTCTAACGCTATAATTTGTCCGGAAACGGGCCAGCGCAGTTTGGGCTGGCGAACAACGGCTTTGACAATATGATGCCCAACCATATAGGGCTCAATTCCACGACGGCTGGTTTCTATTTCCGGTAATTCTGGCACTGGCTACCTTCCCGTTTTTACTTTTATGCTACAAAGCATCGATCATACACATAAGCGGGTATAGCATAAAGTAACCCCGAGATATCATCTACTGATGATCTTCAGGCAATAAAAAACCCGACCGAAGTCGGGTTTTGATATACGTTGTACAACGAAAATAAAATTATTTAATTTTAGCTTCTTTGTACAGAACGTGTTGACGGACAACTGGATCGAATTTCTTCAATTCCAATTTTTCCGGCTTAGTACGCTTGTTCTTCGTGGTGGTATAGTAGTGACCTGTACCAGCTGAAGAAACCAGCTTGATCTTCTCGCGAATACCTTTAGCCATGGTTCAGTTCCTTAAAACTTCTCACCGCGGGCACGAAGATCGGCTAACACCGCATCGATACCCTTCTTATCAATTACACGCATACCTTTAGCAGATACACGCAAAGTTACAAAGCGCTTTTCACTCTCAATCCAAAAACGATGTGAGTGCAGGTTAGGCAGAAAACGACGCTTGGTCGCATTCAGTGCGTGAGAACGGTTGTTACCGCTCATTGGGCGCTTGCCGGTAACTTGGCAGACTCGTGACATGTCAAAATTCTCCAAAAATCAAATCAGCTCGAGCTTCGTTAGGATGTTGGCTGCCTCGTCAGGCTTCAGAGCCAATCTCAGCAGATTCAGCCAAGATGAGACGATAAATCAGGTCGGAACCTGCTGAGATAGGCTCGCATACCACATCCGTGATCCTCAAAGGTGGCGTAGTATACGCCCTTAGTCGGCAGGGCTCAAGTGCTGAACGGACAAAGATCCCATAAGATCGCAAAAAATACCTTAAATCCATCCTCTTTCAGCGAATGAAACGTACTCTCCACGCCCGATGACAATGTGATCAAGCACTTGAATATCCAGTAACGAACAGGCTTCCCGCACTTTTTCAGTAACGTAACGATCCGCCTCACTGGGTTCTGCCATTCCAGAAGGATGATTATGCGCTAATATGACAGCCGCTGCATTTGATTTTAATGCCTCACGCACAATCTCTCTAGGGTGTACCTCAACGCTGTTTAGCGTGCCAGTGAACATCTCCTTATGGTAAAGCACCCTATTCTGATTATTCAAAAACATCACAATAAAAATTTCACGATCTCGCTGAGTCAGTAAACTTTGTAAATAACGCCGGGTAATCTGTGGATTATTAATTGAACATTCCTTAGCCAGTTGATGACCTAAAAAACGTCGAGAGAGCTCAACCGATGCTTGCAACTGAGAATACTTGGCCAGCCCCAATCCCCGTACATCGCAAAATCGAACATAATCTGCTGATATTAATCCATATAAAGAACCAAATTCTTTTAATAATTGCCTCGCAAAATCTAATACATGAACCCCAGATACACCTGTGCGTAAAAAAATAGCCAGTAGCTCATCATCAGAGAGTGATGCTGCACCATTTTGTAGTAGTTTCTCTCTGGGCGCACCTTGAGCGCTCCATACATTCATTGTTGTATTTGTCATCTTATCCTCCTGCTATAAACATTCTGGTGGTGGAGAAAAAGAGATGCGAACCTGAAAAATGATTTCTGGAAGAAATCTCCAAAAAGGAAATAGAGAGGGATCATTCTGTTACCATTTATTCTGGAGATATCACACAAATCATTAACCAATACGGCATTCAAAAGGTGATAAACAAGACTCTGGGCCGCCAAACCGGTTATGATTTTTTGTTATAGCATCTTACAATTACTGTATATATAATCAGTAAAATATGTTCGTTTTATGCTCATCTCGTCAGCATTGATATATAAAGATATTCATACCGCAGCAACATGCTACTTGTAATCTGCCACGGTAACGGTGCAAAGTTGCACCAGACAGATAGCTCTCCTTTGACGGGGTTATGATAAAATTCGCAACACGCTTTTAATCATCAGGGGCAATCACCCTGACAATCTATAGGGCAGTCATCATGGCAATGTTGAGTGGTAAACAAATTGTACTGGGCATTAGCGGCGGCATTGCGGCTTATAAATGCCCTGAGATTGTACGTCGCCTGAAAGATCAGGGGGCGGAGGTGCGTGTTGTCATGACGGAAGCTGCAAAAGCTTTCATTACCCCACTCACATTGCAGGCAGTTTCCGGCTATCCCGTTTCTGATGATTTGCTCGATCCCGCCGCAGAAGCCTCTATGGGCCATATAGAGCTCGGTAAATGGGCTGACCTCGTTGTTATTGCTCCGGCTACTGCAGATATACTGGCCCGCATTGCTGCGGGTATGGCAAATGACCTACTAACAACTATCTGCCTAGCAACCCCTGCGCCTATTGCTGCTGCTCCTGCCATGAATCAGCAAATGTATCGAGCCCAGGCAACTCAACATAATTTACAGATTTTAACCTCTCGCAATCTCCTTTTATGGGGGCCAGACAGTGGTTCACAAGCCTGTGGTGATGTAGGCCCGGGAAGAATGCTCGACCCACTTAGCATTGTTAAACATTGCGTCGATTTTTTTAATCCCGTTCAGGATCTTGCTGGCGTCAACATCATGCTTACGGCAGGCCCGACCCGAGAAGCGCTGGACCCGGTTCGCTTTATCAGCAACCATAGTTCAGGAAAAATGGGCTATGCTATCGCACGAGCGGCTGCAGAGCGGGGCGCTTCCGTCACGCTGGTCAGCGGTCCAGTCCAGTTACCCACTCCTGTGAACGTTAACCGCATTAATGTCACCAGTGCGCTGGAAATGCGAGAGGCCGTTATGCAGTTGGCGGGGTCACAAAACATTTTTATTGCCTGTGCTGCCGTTGCTGACTACCGTGCAGAACATATCGCCGATGAGAAAATTAAAAAACAGGGCGACGATTTAGTACTAAAAATGGTAAAAAACCCCGACATTGTTTCCGAGGTGGCGGCGATGACCGCTAACCGCCCTTTTGTTGTAGGATTTGCGGCTGAAACCCAGAATGTGGAAGAATATGCGCGGCTCAAACTGGCCCGCAAGAATCTTGATCTTATTTGCGCGAATAATGTATCGCTGTCTGGTCAAGGTTTTAACAGCGATACCAATGCATTACACCTGTACTGGTCAAATGGCGAGATGAGTCTGCCCCTGAGTGACAAATCTTCGCTTGGTCAAAAACTGATGGACGAGATAGTCAAACGTTATGATGAAAAAAATTGACGTAAAAATTCTGGATCCCCGTATTGGCAATACCTTTCCACTGCCAACCTACGCGACCGTTGGCTCTGCCGGGTTAGACCTGCGCGCCTGTCTGGACGCCGCAGTGACATTAAATCCGGGAGAAACCCAGCTATTGCCAACCGGCCTGGCGATTCATATTGCCGATCCTTCGCTTGCTGCAGTGATCTTGCCTCGTTCAGGTCTTGGTCATAAACATGGCGTGGTATTAGGCAATCTGGTTGGCTTAATCGACTCCGATTATCAGGGGCAGCTGATGGTTTCCGTATGGAATCGTGGTCAAATCCCATTTGTCGTCGAACCGGG
Source organism: Limnobaculum parvum (assembly GCF_003096015.2). Classification (NCBI taxonomy): domain Bacteria; kingdom Pseudomonadati; phylum Pseudomonadota; class Gammaproteobacteria; order Enterobacterales; family Budviciaceae; genus Limnobaculum; species Limnobaculum parvum. Next base: position 3,545,078 of record NZ_CP029185.2, read on the forward strand.
TGAGCGTATTGCCCAAATGATTTTCGTACCCGTGGTACAGGCCGAATTCAATATTGTTGAAGACTTTGAAAGCAGTGAACGCGGTGAAGGTGGTTTTGGCCACTCCGGTCGCCAGTAATGATTTCCGTTCTGAATGCCATAATAAAATAGTGTAACTCAGCACTATCATTAGTTGTTTGGAAGTGGGCCAAATCCCATTTCTCATTAGGATGTCACTGGACATGGTCGAAAAAGTAACAAAGAAAAATCGCAAGGAAGACATACTGCAAGCACTGGCTCAAATGCTCGAGTCAAGTGACGGTAGTCAGCGAATTACTACGGCAAAACTTGCTGCCACTGTTGGTGTTTCAGAGGCGGCTTTGTACCGCCATTTTCCCAGCAAAATGCGCATGTTTGATAGCCTGATTGAGTTTATCGAAAATAGCCTTAATAGCCGTATTAACCTAATATTGCAGGATGAGAAGGATACCTATAATCGTATCCGCTTAATCATATTATTAGTGCTTGGTTTTGCAGAAAAAAATCCGGGGTTAACCCGAATTATGACCGGGCATGCGTTAATGTTTGAGCAAGACAGGCTTCAGGGTCGGGTTAATCAACTATTCGAAAGAATAGAGACTCAGCTACGTCAGGTTTTACGGGAGAGGAAGCTGCGCGAAGGACAGTCGTTTAGTTATGATGAAGGTCTGATTGCCAGCCAGTTACTCGCCTTCTGTGAAGGAATGATGTCACGTTTTGTTCGCTCAGAGTTTCGCTATCGCCCAACGGAAGAGTTTGAACTCCGTTGGCCAATGCTGGTTTTGCAGTTGCAGTAACCTGTATATCGCTATCGAATATCTGAATAGTCCTCCCGAAACAACCTTCGGGGGGACTATTTTCGTTAAATGCGAACAGATAGTAAATGCCCGGCTATCTCAGATTATTTCTGACTATTTTCGGGCTTGGCTACTGCGCCATACTTTTCAGCTTTAACCTCTTCTCGTACCTTCGCTACATCACTTTCAGTCACGACGGATGCCTTATTGCCCCAGCTATTGCGAATAAAATTGACCACATCAGCGACTTGCTTATCCGTCAGTCGAACATCAAAGGCGGGCATATCATAGGACGTTGGCGCTTTTATTGTCGCTGGTACAACACCACCTTTCAGAACAATATGAATCAGCGAAGTCGCATCGGCGCTGGCCAGTACTGAATTACCGGCCAGCGCCGGGAATACTTCGGCATAACCTTTACCATCCGTTCGGTGGCAAGCGGCGCAGTTATCAACATAAACGCTGCCACCAACCATACTATCATCGCCGTTGAATAGTGCTTTAGATACCGTTTCATCGTAGTTAAATGGCTGCTGGTTGGCAGATTTCGGCGGCAAGGTTTTCAGATAACGGGCAATGGCGGTTAAATCTTCGTTGGTCATATACTGCATACTTTGAACAACCACATCACTCATTCCACCAAAGACAGCGGTATGGGCGGTACGTCCAGTACTAAGGAATTGAACCAGTTGTTCTTCGGTCCAACTGCCTAAACCATCTCGCTTATCGCCCCGCAGATTTTTAGGAACCCAGCCATCCATCGGCTCACCGCCGGACAAATAGAGATCGCCCTCTTCACTGGTTAACGCTTTCTCCTGCATACCAACACCGCGAGGGCTATGGCATGCGCCACAGTGCCCTAATCCCTCAACCAGATAAGCACCACGCGCAACGACAGGGTCCTGATGTCCTGCCGCTGTAAACGGTTTAACTTCTGGTGCAAATGTCCAGCGCCAGACAGAAAGAGGCCAACGCATAGAGAGCGGCCAAGTGATATCGGTATCTTTGTTTGCCTGATTAACCGGCTGTACGCCATGCATAAAGTAAGCATACAGCGCCTGCATATCCTCATCCTTTATGCGAGCATAAGAAGGATAAGGCATGGCCGGATACAGCGTATGCTCCTTACCAATACCGTGGCGTACCGCATTATCAAAATCGGTAAAGCTGTACTCACCGATACCGGTCTGTTTATCCGGCGTTATATTGGTGGAAAAAATAGTTCCAATCGGAGATTCAATGGGCAATCCTCCGGCAAACGGCTGACCACCGGATGCAGTATGGCATGCCACACAGTCACCGGCTCGGGCAAGGTATTCACCCTGCTTAATCAGTTTGGCATCAGTGTAATCAATATTTTCCGCAGCCCAGGCCGAGGTGACTAAGCCCATGGTTAAACTGGCGGCAAGAAGCAGTTTTTTCATTTGTCCGTCTCCTGTTATGCCTGCACTAGTGGGCCAGGGTTCTTCAGATATTGCTCACGAATTGCCTTCGCTGACCAGTACGCCAATGCCCCCACCAACCCGGTTGGGTTATAACCAAAGTTTTGTGGAAATACGCAAGCCCCCATAACAAAGACGTTAGGCACGTCCCAGCTTTGCAGATAACGGTTTACCACGCTGCTTTTAGGATCGCTCCCCATAATAGCTCCCCCAGTATTATGGGTAGTCTGGTAAGGCCGGGTGTCATACTGAGCCCCAAATTTTTTAGCATTCACTTTATAAGATTCAGGATTCATTGCTTTGGCAATTTCCCCGGCTTTGTTGGTGGTAAACTGCGCCATCTTGATCTCATTATCATGCCAGTTAAAGGTCATACGTAGCAGCGGTAAGCCATTGCTATCAGTATAGTTGGGATCGAGATCCAGATAGCTGTCGCGATACGACATCACCGAGCCAGATGAGCTGATGCTCATCGCCCGCTGATAACTATCTTGAACAGCAGCTTTCCATTCTGAACCCCAGGCTGGCGTACCGGCAGGAACCGTTGTTTGCTTAATAGGGCGTCCACCGGAACGGTGGTGGTTGATATTCGCACCACCAACAAACCCTAACGGGCCGTGGTCGAAGTTATCACCGTTAAAGTCATCAATCGCTTGTCCACCCGCACCCGTGCCGATAAATGGGTTTAGCGTTGTCCCTTTAGGCATCATCAGGCTAACGGAATTCAGCATCTGATAGGCATAGTTTTTACCCACCACCCCTTCGTTGGTCATTGGGTTATAGGGTTGACCAATTTTAGACAACAGTAACAAACGTACATTGTGCATCTGGAAAGCGCTCAGAATAACGATGCTGGCAGGTTGTTCTACTTCCCGGCCTTGTGGGTCGATATAGGTTACACCCGTAGCTTTTTTGCCGGTGGCGTCGAGATTAACCCGAATCACCTGTGACTGAGTACGCAACTCAAAGTTAGGTTTTCTTAACAACACAGGAAGAATGGTGGTTTGTGGTGACGCCTTGGAATAGAGATAACAGGCATAGTGTTCACAGTATCCACAAAAATTACACGGCCCCAGCCTGACACCATAAGGATTGGTATAAGCTTCAGAGGCATTAGATGCTGGAATCGGGAATGGTTTATAGCCCAACTCGCTAGCCGCTTTGGCAAACAGTTGAGCGCTATATACATCTTTTAGCGGCGGCAGAGGATAAGGTTTACTGCGCGATGCTTCAAACCGGTTACCGCCCTCCAGCTTTTCACCATTTACGTTACCGGCCAACCCGGATACACCACACACATATTCAAACTGAGTAAAATAGGGTTCAAGCTCTTCATAGCTGACACCAAAATCCTGAATCGTCATTCCTTCAGGAATAAAATCTTTACCATAACGCTCTTCATAGTGACTACGGATTTTCAGCTCTTCCGGTAAAGCGCGCCAGTGCAAACCATTCCAGTGAAGACCAGCACCACCCACACCGGTACCTAATAAAAATGATCCGTGCTGGCGATAGGGTACCGCCTGCTCACTCACGCTATGACGGATGGTCACGGTCTCTTTGGATAGATCCTGAAATAGCTTACCACGCACAGAGTAAGCCAGTTCATCCGCCACATTGGGGTATTTACCCTCCGTTGGCGTATCATGCATTTTTCCGCGTTCCAGTGCCAGAACGCTTAAGCCAGCTTCGGTTAACTCCTGCCCCATAATGGCACCTGTCCAGCCAAAACCGACCAGAACAACATCAACGGCTTCTTTTTTTATCGACATATTTATTATCCCCGCTCGCCTGATATTGATACTGGCCCCAGTGGATAAGGCCGTTCAGAATGCTCCACCCAATCCATAAAATCGGCCCGGGCACCAGGGAAACCAACCATCTTCCACCCCACCAAATGACGATTTCCGCCATATTGAGGATCGGCAAAATAGCCCTCTTTGGTATTGGTCAGGAGATAAGAGAAAAATATTTTTGCAGACACATCGCCCAGTTCGATCTGTCCTGCTTCCAACTGCTTAAGAACCGAGACTTTCGTTTCTTTATCCAACGCGGCAAAGGTTTTCTTGTATTGCTGTTGGCACCATTTATCACAGCCACTGATACCTAAATGATAAATATCTCTAGGGACCAGTTTTAACTGATAACCGAATTCGGGTGCCGCGTCCGGATGGAAAGGCCCTTTCATATACCAGAGCTCCCCACGTCCATAAGGGGTATCCATCTGACGATCGATAAACTCCGGTACACAGGCTTTGATCGCGCCTGCACCGTATTGATCTTCGGGGATCAGTAAATCACAGGCCGCCAGAACAAAAGCCCATTCTGATTGATTAAAAAATGTTGGCTTATAGTCGCTGGATGATGGAGGGGAATCCGCCTGCGCCATATTAGGAACTAATCCACTACTACTGGCGATGGCGACCACGGGAATAACACCAAACCCTCTGCGCAAGAATTCACGCCGGGAATTGGAATGTTTGATATCAGACATTAGCTTCCTCGCTTATTCTATTTTTAGCATTTCTTGATTTTTATCATATTTTATTAACATTAATGATAAAATAGAATAACTCTTCGTTTACAAATCAAACGAACATATCGTGCCTAATAAGAAAAAATAACCAGAATAATGACAGGGGAATGTTGGGAAAGAAAAGAGGCTCCCTCCCGCAGGGTGACAATCAATTTATCCATATGAATTCTATATAAATAAAAAGCCCTGAGTATCATTCACTCAGGGCCTTGATGCGCGTTAAATAGCAGGTTTAACGATTATTTAAATTTCTGGAAGAAATCATTACCTTTATCATCAACCAGAATAAATGCAGGGAAATTTTCCACCTCGATTTTCCAGATAGCTTCCATATCCAGTTCAGGATAAGCCACGCACTCTAGGCTCTTAATACTGTTCTGCGCCAGAATAGCCGCTGGTCCACCGATACTACCCAGATAGAAGCCACCGTGTTTCTTACAGGCATCCGTCACCTGCTGGCTACGATTCCCCTTAGACAACATAATCAGGCTACCGCCGCGAGACTGGAAGGCATCCACATAGGAGTCCATACGACCTGCTGTGGTTGGGCCCAGTGAACCGGAAGCATAGCCCTCAGGCTTCTTCGCTGGCCCGGCATAATAGATTGGGTGATCTTTAATGTATTGCGGCAGGTCTTCGCCTTTATCCAGCAGCGCCTGCAAGCGCGCGTGAGCGATGTCACGGCCAACGATGATGGTACCCGTCAGAGAAACTCGGGTTGAAACCGGATACTTCGACAGTTCAGCAAGGATCTCAGGCATAGGGCGGTTAAGATTGATGTGTACCGCTTCACCTTCACCGGCTTCCCTGTACGACTGTGGAATATATTTACTCGGATTGTCTTCCAGCTTCTCAATCCAAATACCTTCTTTGTTAATTTTTGCCTTAATGTTACGGTCCGCGGAGCAAGACACCCCCATACCGATAGGGCAAGAAGCACCGTGACGAGGCAAACGGATCACACGAATATCATGGGCAAAATATTTACCGCCAAACTGCGCGCCAATACCCAGATTTTGCGCCGCTTTCAGCAGTTTTGCTTCCATATCTAAATCGCGGAATGCCTGACCACCTTCGTTACCCGTGGTTGGCAATTCATCATAATATTTAGCAGAAGCCAGCTTCACGACTTTCAGGTTAGTTTCAGCGGATGTTCCACCAATAACAAAAGCCACATGATAAGGAGGGCAAGCTGCCGTACCTAGGCTCTTCATTTTCTCGATCAGGTATTTTTCCAGTTTTTCTGGCGTCAGCAGCGCTTTGGTTTCCTGATACAGCATGGTTTTGTTAGCAGAACCACCGCCTTTAACAATGCACAGGAATTTATACTCAGAACCCTCTGTACTATAAATGTCGATTTGTGCCGGCAAGTTACAACCGGTATTCACTTCGTCATACATATTCAGCGGCGCATTTTGAGAATAGCGCAGGTTATCTTCTACGAAAGTATTGAACACGCCACGCGACAATGCTTCTTCATCATTACAACCCGTCCAGACGTTCTGGCCCTTTTTCCCCATAATGATGGCAGTACCAGTGTCCTGACAGAAAGGCAAAATGCCTTTGGCTGCAATTTCAGCATTGCGTAAGAATGTCAGAGCGACATACTTATCGTTTTCGCTGGCTTCTGGATCTTCAAGAATTTGAGCTACTTGAGCCTGATGAGCAGAACGCAGTAGAAAAGAGGTGTCATGCAATGCATGCTGTGCGAGCAGCGTCAGTGCTTCAGGTTCAACTTTAAGGACCTCGTTTCCTTCAAACTCTGCAACCGAAACGTGATCTTTTGTCAGTAAATAATATTCTGTATCGTCTTTTCCTAATGGAAATGACTCCTGATATTTAAATTCAATTGTTGACATGTGCTTCCAGCCTTTTATAAGTTTTTTGAAAAAATCAACACGCTATATTGTGACTGATGCCTGAGCGACGTCGACACCATAAAGTAAGGGGACGCTTTATACAACTGTTTGTAAACCCATTCGGCCCATAAATTTAAAGTGCTTTTATTGTACTGATTTTATGAGAGTTTTATTTATTTTTATTATGATTTTAATGAACAGAATTTCACTGAAAAGGCCATAAACTATTCAGTGAATATTCCTGAAAGCGGTGCGCTATACCCTTTTACCACTGCTTTTTATTGCAGATATAGCGCACGCTAATTACATCACAGGAATCCGTACGCTGCGGCAAATATCCAGCCAAATACGCAGGAAACACCCACACCGATTAATCCCGGTAGGATAAAGCTGTGGTTAATCACAAAGCGACCAATACGGGTAGTACCAGAACGGTCAAACTGAATAGCAGCCAAGTCACTTGGGTAAGTGGGCAGAATGTAATAACCATAACACGCCGGTGCAGAAGCAACGATGTACGCAGGGTCAACACCAATGGCTAGCGCCACCGGAACAATCGCTGCCAGCGCAGCCGCTTGGGAGTTAACAAACTTCGATACTGTCAGTAACACAAGGGCGTATGCCCACGGATACTTGGTCACTAAGTCCCCCAGTACAGATTTGATTTCAGACATATGTGCACCGAACATGGTTTCTGCCATCCAGGCGATACCATATACCGCCACAATGGCAATCATCCCCGAACGGAATACCTCATTCTTAGAAATCATCGCCGGATTGGTTTTAGTAATAATGATGATCAGTGCCCCTGACAACAGCATGAACATCTGAATAACCAATACCATCGATAACGCTTTTCCCTCGAAGGAAGGGCGGAGGTTAGAAAAGGCACCCAGCAGGGCCACTACCGCGATAGAAGCCAAGAAAATCCACATCGCAACCCAGTTACTGGTCGGTAACTTTTTGTCTAACAGTGTTGCCGTATCACCATAAACATAATGTTTGTTTTCCGGAACCGAGATAAATTTCTGGAAATCTTCATCTTTATCCAGATCTTTACCGCGGAACCAACTGAAAATACCAATCGCCAGAATACCAATCAGAGTTGATGGAATAGTAATGGACAGCAGATCCAAAAACTCCAAATGCTTACCGTTAAAAGTAAAATTCCCCAACATCGCTACCAGAGAAACAACCGCGACGGATACCGGACTGGCAATGATACCCATTTGGGCACCAATGGAGCTGGCGGCCATTGGGCGCTCAGGGCGGATATTATTTTTAATCGCCACATCATAGATAATAGGGAGAATGGTATACACCACATGACCCGTACCGCAGAGAATCGTCAGCGTACAGGTAACAAAGGGTGCCACAATAGAGACATACTTTGGATTTTTACGCAGTAGCTTTTCCGCTACCTGTAGCATTACGTCTAAGCCGCCGGAGGCCTGCAACGTCGCCGATGCGGCCACCACCGCAATGATGACCAGCATGACATCAACAGGAGGTTTGCCCGGCTGAAGATGGAACACGAACACCAGAATAACTAAGCCCACACCGCCCAGCAAACCAAGCGCAATACCGCCTTTGCGTGCGCCATAGAACAGACAGATCAAGATAATAATAAGTTGTATAGCAAAATCCATGTATACCCCCGAACAGACCAATTAATAATCAAACGTAAAAAAGTAAATCTGTTATCTGAAATTTAATTGTTTTGTTATTTTTAATTTGTCAGTGATTCTTATCACATTATTTAAGGCTTACCCGAATCGATGAGTGGCCTTGCCAAAACATATGAAATTATAAAATTAATAATTATCCCAAAATCTAATTATTAATTTTCCCTGCTCTACTCCCATATGGTTATTCGACTATATATGGTTTAATCCCTCTTTTTTTTGATACAGATATAATTTTTAACTAATAATCTTTGCTTAGACATTATATAAAAGGGAAATTAAAACGACCTAAGAGGAAATCGGATAGACCAGTAATACCAAGGGTTAACGACCTGTGAATTGTTCACTAAATATATACACAAATACATATTCAATTCATTAACCAATAAATAACAATTTAATATTACATGGATTTATATCAGGCAGGAATTTAATTAATATAAAAAGAATCATAAAATAGACAGGCTAAATCTAAAGTATTATACAAATGATTAAACTACTAATACCTCACGTTACTATCAGTTTAAAATATAAAAGCCACACGATAGTGGCTTTTATAAATGATTAAAAACTATATTTTACAGCCTTCGCAGTCATCTTGATCCTGAATAATATCAGGAAGTTCATTCACTTTTTGTTCAGCTTTTTTCTCTGCTTTCTCTAATTCAGCATCGATATCGAAATCAAAAATATCATCACTCATATACAATTCTCCATTCGGTCAGAGATAAATTATAGCGCACTCATCGGTCATGCAGTACCGCATGTCGGAAGATAATCTGAGGTAAATATTTTCCATGAGTTTTCTTATCGGTATTCCATTGGTCGCTCCCGAACACCAAAAAAGAGAGCGAAATGAATGCAATCCTTGGCCATCACCGCATTTTCTTAGCCATCCCAGTCATCAATACGCCCTAAATATCCATGACCATCTCATGCCACGACATCCCGCCGTGATCGGATTCAGACTGCTTCACGTAAACAAAGCCAAACTTTTCATACAGCCCAATATGGCGCTGCTTGCACATCAAATGAATAGTTTTCTTACCCATCCCCTGCATATGCTTAATAAACGCCTTCATTAAAACGCTGGAATAACCCTTACCCTGAAAATCCGGATCAACCACCACCGACATAATCACTACGTTCGGCGCATCAGGATCGTGACCAATGAGCTCTTTAAACGCTTCATCAGACATCACTACGTCATAGGCGCAGCCACAGTTAATGAAACCCGTAATGCCTTCTGACGTTTCTAATACCAGAAATCCTTCAGGATAAGTCTCTATGCGTTTAACAATTTTCGCTTCCGTAGCGGCTTCATCGCCTTCATAGGCGGTTATTTCAATCTGATAGCAGCGGGCAGTGTCTTGCGGCTGAGCCGTTCTGATTTTTATGGATTCCACTCTTTCATGGTCCTTTTATTTATGAGCGGCATTCTTTGCCTTAATCTCAGACAAATTCTAATACTTTACCTACACCAATCTCATTCACATTAGTACTACGGGCCAGCGCAATTTTGGCATTAAGATCGGTGCAGTGGCATGGGTACAAGTGTACTGGTTGTATACATCCTAAATGCCCGGCAGTGCGAGACATCAAGGCTTCACTGGCATTTTGTAAATGGAAACCGCCAATTACCGCCAATACGCGTTGCTCTCCGGTTACGTTAATAGCGTAATCAACAATATTACAAATACCAGAATGGGAGCAGCCAGAAATCACCACCAGACCATCGGGGCTGATATACACCAAGGCGCTATCATCCAACACATAATCACCGACAAGATTGCCACAGCAGTCTTTGGTTTGGCCTACTGGTCGCTGCGCCTCAAAGTCATTGGTACGTTCTATTTCACCGAGAAACAATAAATTATCGGTAATGTAATAAGGCTGTTTAGTTTCGACTTTATCCAGATAATGGTTATAGCAATCTTGCGGGTAGTTTGCGCCAATAACTTTATCTCCGTAGAATTTAGGTGCGAAGGCATCAGGATGGGCAATCAATTGAATGCGCCGCTCCGTAGAACGGTCGATACGGTCAAAGTACTGCATTAAATGACCCAATCCCCAGGTATGATCGTTATGCCCGTGAGACAATACGATGGTATCCACCTGTTTGAGGTCGATACCTAAAATATCAGCATTGTGAATGAAAATATCGGAGTAGCCGGTATCCAGCAAAATTTGTCGACCATCGATATCAATGTGGTAGCACACGCCGGGCTCACCTATCAGATAGCGATCGATCAAGGTATTGTTATCCAGCAACACGGTCAATTTCATATTCATTCCTGTTGTATTTTACTGACAACATCGACTAGAAACAGACGACAGTCTTATAAGTTACAACGAATATAGAAATTCTGACCGGCAAGTACAAGCCTTCTGACGCAGGTTCACGGATAAAAAATTAATAGTTCCCGTACCTTTAAAACAATATCGGTGGAAATACCATTGATATTTCCACCGATATGCTGAGATTTTAACGCCGGCTTATGACGCCATTCCCATACCAACAATGTTCGCCGCCAGAATAATGACCAGACAGCCAAGGCACAGGATACGTACCGGTTTACGTCCTACGCCTAGCCACTCTTTAAGCAGCAGGCCAACGATGCCACCACACAGAACATAGAAGCTCATATGCAGCATCCAGCTCATATAACCATAATGTTCTGGCACATTTGCATGTCCCCAAGCATAGAAGAAGAACTGTAGGTACCACATCACACCGCCCAGAATAGAGAACAGCGCATTGGTTATCAGTAAGCTCTTAGCAACAGAAAAGTCGGCTTTCACGGAAAGCTCTGGCTTTATCGCCAAACGAATAAAACAGAAGGCCAAGTTAACAATGGCCCCACCGCCCATAATCACCACGTAGCTCGGCAGTGCCACATACAGCGGGCTGATACCTATCTGCTCTGCGGCCTGATGCATTGGCTTCGCCGCATCCATCGCAAATGACATACCAGCAGAGAAGATACCGCACATAACGGCCAAAACTAGACCCTTTTTCAGGTTGAATTCTTCAGCCTGAATACCAAGCGCCCGTTCTTTTAATAAGCCTGCATAGCTAACAATCGCAACCCCGATCACCGCAACAAATACCCCCAGCAGCGTCATTTGCCCGCCGGAAGTGCTCAGCAACAAGCCAAACTTGCCCTGTAATACCGGCGTCATCAGCGTACCGATGATTAGCGTTACCCCAATGGCAATGCCTATTCCCAGTGACATACCGAGAAAACGCATCGTTAAACCATAGTTAATATTGCCAATCCCCCACATCGCCCCGAACAGAAATATCGGTAACAGCGTCGCAATGGAGAACGAACCGTAATAAGCCCAAAAATCAGGCAACAGCAGATAGCTCACAGTCCAAGGAAGAATAATCCATGAGAAAAAGCCGCCGAGAGACCACATGGTTTCCCATGACCATTTTTTAACCTGTTTAAATGGCGCATAAAAACATGCTGCGCTGGCTGCGCCAACGAAGTGCCAGAAAATACCCAGAAGAATCGAACCACTCATACCGGTAACCCTTTATTATTAAAAATTATTAACCGCAGGGGCCGCAATCCGTATCGCGGCATTATAAATTAATGAGGCGCACCTCATCACTACAATGCCTTCATTCTAAAAATGAATCTGTCCGCCAGCCTTTATACCAGTGCCACAGTCTCACGAGGATTGGCAAAAAACAAAAGATCAAGGTGAGCCGAGTCACAAAATAATGAATTAAAACAATATGTATCGGCTAATCACGGTGGGCGGTATGGTTTGAAAAGGGTCATTGAACAAACAAAGGAGAGGGGATATAAAAAAATCCGGAACAAGAGAAGCCCCTCCTGTTCCGGTTGCCAGCCCCACTGGCAAAAGCGAAGTTACTAAAGACTAATCCAGATAGAAAACCTGACGTAATTCATCACTGACAGGACTATTATCCGGGTTGGAAGGCATAACATCGGACATATGCTTCCACCAGCGTTGGCAAACATCGGTTTTTGCTACCGCATTCCAACGCTCTTCTGATTCGATCTCAACATAACCAAACAACTGATGACCGCGCTCATCAAGAAAAATACTGTAATGGTGCGCCCCATGAGCCTTCAGCACCTGTTCCAACTCTTCCCATATCGGACTATGCCGTTGTTGGTACTCTTTATGTGAATCAGGATTTACTTTCATCAAAAAGGCTTTACGAATCATACAATTCATTCCTTTTACTGTCTGACCATCTGACAACAGGCGACCGATTTTTCGGCCGCCTGTTACTGTTACAAATTAACAGCCGATGCCATTGGCGTTACGCCAAAGCGTTTACCTAAAGCCACCAGTTCTTCAGAAGAGATAGTCTGCTTTTTACCGCCCATGGAACGAACTTTCACCATGATTTCCGCTGATTTTTCCGCCGTATCGATTAATCCAAATGCATCATCTAGCGTTGGCCCAGTACCGAAAATACCGTGGAATGGCCATAACACCAGCGAATGATGCTGCATTTGTTCTGCGGTGCAAACACCAATACCATCGGTACCCGGAACCATCCAAGGAACAATGCCAACCCCATCAGGGAAAACCACCAGACACTCGGTGCTGCCTTCCCACAATTCGCGGGTAAACACTTCATTTTTCAATTCCAGCACATAGCTAAGCGCAATCAAATTAGTCGCATGACAGTGCATGATAACGCGATCTTTACCTGCGCTAACGCCCATACGCACAATGTGCGACTGGAAATGAGCAGCCAGTTCAGAGGTCGGTAAACCGCCTTTATTCAAGCCCCACAAGATACGGTATCCAGTACCGTCCCCGTTCACTTGCAAAACCACCAGATTTTCAGCCGGATTTAACTGCACATTGCGGAAGAACTTGCCGGAACCGGTCACAATAAAGTAATGGTTTGCCAGTTGCGGCATTGACTGACTAAGCACCTCATGACGAGGTTCTGCATAGAAATCCTTTTGATAAGGTGCGATATCTTCAGGCAGCAAACGCAGGCTGATATTTCCGCCGTTACGCTCGTCCCAACCTTTAAGCCACATATCGCTGGTCGCTTTGACCATACCCTGAACAAACCATGAAGAAAGAATGTGTTGCATAATGAATAGCCCTTAACGTTTGCTGAGTACGGATTGTTCATATTGGCGAACAGTTTGTAACCACTCACTGCCCACCGGTACGTTATGGCGTTGACAGTAGGTTTCCCATACGGCCTGCCACGGTAAACTTTTTTGTTCTTCGAGCATTGCCAGCCTGGCGGTGTAATCACCATCCACTTCCAGCTTACGCAACATGTCAGTAGGTTCCAGCAGTGCACGCAGCAGTGCTTTCTTCATATTGCGCGTTCCGATTACCCAAGCAGCAATCCGGTTAATAGAGGCATCAAAGAAATCCAGACCGATGTGTACGCGATCAAACAGGCGGTTACGGATAATTTCATGCGCAATGGCCTGAGTCTCGTCATCCAACAGCACTACGTGATCGCTATCCCAACGAACTGGACGGCTGACGTGCAGCAGCAGATGCTTCACAAACAGCATAGCGGTAGAGATTTTGTCCGAGATAACTTCGGTAGGATGGAAATGACCTGCATCCAGACAAAGCGCCGTTTTACGGCTGGTGGCATAACCCATGTAGAATTCGTTAGAACCCACAGTAAAGCTTTCAGCACCAATACCAAACAGCTTACTTTCTACCGCATCGATATGATATTTCTCATCAATCTTCTCGCTAATCACCTCATCCAGCGCGGTCATCATGCGCTCACGGAAAGCAAAACGGTCAACGGTCAGATCTTTCATTCCATCTGGAACCCAAATGTTCATCACTGAAGCAGTGCCCAGTTCACGACCAAAATAGGCAGAGATACGACGGCTAGCCTGACAGTGCTCAATCCAGAATTTGCGGATCTCTGGATTCGCGTGAGACAGCGTAAAACCATCGGCGCTGAGAGGATGGGAGAAACAGCTTGGGTTAAAATCCAGCCCCATACCTTTTTGGCGAGCCCACTCAACCCAGTTGGCAAAGTGCTTTGGCTCAATTTCATTACGCTCAATAACTTTGTCAGATTCCAGATAAATAGCATGCAGATTAAGACGTTTTGGACCCGGAATTAACGCCAGTGCCTGTTCCAAATCTGCGCGCAATTCCACCGCGTTACGCGCTTTCCCCGGGTAATTCCCCGTCGCTTGAATGCCGCCCGTCAGAGCACCACCCATATTCTCAAAACCAGCAACGTCATCCCCCTGCCAGCAGTGCATAGATACGGGTAAAGTATCCAGCAGCTTCAGTGCGGATTCCACATCCACATTAAATTCAGCATAGCGGGCTTTGGCCAGATTCCAGGCCTGGTCAGTTGATGTTGTCATAGTACAAATTCCTCATAAGAGTGGCTGAGTGCCTGAAAGCGGCACCAGTGTTGTGCAAAATCGAAAACAGGGTTTGGGGTATAGCAGTTCAGCGGGAAGCTTTCTGTTAGTAGCTTGCGATAGCTGGCAACGCTATCAATTTCGCCCAGCGCCATCAGTTGGCAGCCAATATTTCCCAGAGTGGAAGCCTCAACCGGACCGGCTAATACCGTCAGTTGACAGACATCGGCACAAAGTTGGTTCAAGAAAGCATTCTGACAACCGCCACCAACGATATGTAATTGCTTAATTGGTTGCCCTTGCAGCGCAGAAAGCTCCTGCATGACCTGCCGGTAGAGCATGGCTAAGCTATCAAAAATACAGCGCGCCAATTCTTCCGGTGTTTGTGGAACCGGCTGCTGGTGCTCAGCACAGGCCTGACGAATCTCTTCCACCATAGAGGCTGGATTAATAAACCGTTCATCATTGGGATTAATCAGACTGGTGAAGGGAGGCAGTTCCGCCGCTTTAGCAATCAACTGCGGCAGATCGGTTATTGCCAGTTCGCTGCAGATACGCTGCAACAACCATAGCCCCATAATATTTTTCAATACGCGGTAAGTACCGTTGATACCACCCTCGTTGGTGATATTGGCGGACATCGCCTTCAGGTCATTAAACGGACTGATGCTTTCAATCCCCATTAAAGACCAAGTGCCTGAGCTCAGGTAGGCGCAATGATATCCGGTTAATGGTGCAGCAATCACCGCACTGGCAGTATCATGGGTAGCAACAGACACCACCGGAACAGCGCGACCTGACGGCGCCTGCCACTCACCAATTGGCGTTCCTGGTTGGGATGGTTTAGTCAGCCAATGTGCCGGAATGCCTAGATAATCCAGCAGTTCCTTATCCCAATCACCGCTGCTCAAATTGAGCATTTGCGTGGTACTGGCATTGGTATATTCGTGGTTAATTTTGCCGGTGAGGCGATAGTGCAAATAGTCAGGCATTAACAGCAGATGCTTAACCTGTTCAATCAATTCCGGCCGCTGCTCACTGAACGCTTTAAGTTGATACAGCGTATTAAAGGGCAAAAACTGAATACCGGTTTTCCAGTACAAGTTTTTCTGACCCAGCTCATCCATCACTTTCACCATCATGCCATCGGTACGATGATCCCGATAAGCATACGGCAGCCCGACCCGCTCTCCTCGCTTATCCAGTAAAACGTAGTCAACTCCCCACGTATCAATACCGATACTGGAAATCCGCACGCCATTATCATCAATGATGGTCAGCCCGGTGAGAATTTCGCGCTCAAGCGCTTCCAGATCCCAAGTATCGTGACCGTCAACTGGCGTCAGACAATTGACGAACCGGTGAATCTCTTTAAGCGTCAAGCGTTGAGTTGAAGTACACCACGTTGCCAGCATCACCCGTCCACTGGATGCGCCTAAATCAATAGCGACAATATTGCGCACGCTCATAGTAACCTTCCCTTTATTCATTTATAGCGGGAAGTCTACGGAGAGTAAGCGGCTTCTACCTTCGGGCCATTGCCATGCCACCCGCAGGATTGGCAAAATAACAAAGACTGGTGTGAAATCGATCACAAAATGGCAAAACCGCATGCCGTATCGATACCAAAACGTAATGTGACCTTCTGCACAAACTCATCAATAAACTCATCAATCTTAAAAAAATGGTTATTTTTGGCCAATGTCGCGTCTGATTTCTAAGGCGAACCGTTCCAGTTTTCCTCTAATATTTCTCCATATCGTGTTGAAAGGAGTCACAAAATGACCTTACTAAAAAGTGATGGTTTTTTTGCATCGGATGCCTCAACGGTTGCTATTGAAAGCCGGGCACCGCAATGTGCTTTTCCTGAACATAGCCATGATTTCTATGAGATCGTTCTTGTGGAACATGGTTCCGGTGTTCATATTTTTAATGACACCCCCTATGCACTGTGCAGCGGCACCGTTTGCTTTGTTCGCGACAAAGATCATCACCAGTTTGAAAACGTTGATAACCTACATTTAACTAACGTGCTGTATCGTTCACCAAAAAACTTTCGTTTTCTTACGGATATCGAAGCTTGGTTACCCGGCTCCCATCCTCAGCAGCAATCACACTGGCAAATCAACTCGTCTGCACTGAAAAAGGCGAAAAATTGCATTGATTGCCTGCAAACAAGCGCAAACAGTAGCGAGCTGGAAGATATTGCCTCTAGCGAAGGTTTGTTCTTACAACTGCTGATGTTACTGCGGCAAAGTTGCTTCGAAACCGTAAAGCAAGATAGCCGAGAAGCCTGCGTTGGCGCACTGCTTAACTGGTTACGTAATAACTACAGTGAAGAGGTTAACTGGGAAGAGCTGGCTGACAGTTTCTCTCTGGCGCTACGCACCATGCACCGTCAAGTGAAACAGGCAACCGGCATGACGCCCCAGCGTTATCTCAATCGACTCAGACTGCTAGAGGCTCGGCGGCGTCTGTTTCAAAGTGATGACAATATTACGGATATTGCCTATGCCTGTGGATTTAGTGACAGTAATAACTTTTCAGTTCAGTTTCGGCGGGAGTTTTCACTGTCACCGCTGCAAATGAGAAACACCATAAACCACTAATAACAACACGTTACTTTAATCATGGTAACTAATTACGACCAGATTAAGACCTCCATCACCGTAATGCTGACTGTGATATGTCACACTAGATACCAGAAGTGCCGACAGGGAAACAGATCGCATGTCATTACTGAAACTTCATACTCATGACTTTTTCTTTAGCGCAAAAAATACGGTAACCGTTGCCGAACGGTTACCTCAACCCGCTTTCCCTATCCATACCCATGATTTTTATGAGTTGGTCATTGTCCGACGCGGTAATGGCCTGCATATCGTCAATGATGTGCCCTACTATATTACCTGTGGCGATCTATTCTATATCAATGCCCGTGACCATCATGGCTATGAATCAGTTAACGATCTAGAACTGAATAATATTCTCTACTGCCGTTCACAATTAAACCTAGTGGCAGACTGGGAAATGTTGATCCCCGGAGATAACCACAGCCAAGAACAGCGCTACTGGCGGTTGGGCATTCAGGGGATATCTGCCATTCAAACGGTGATTGATGCGCTGGCAAAAGAGTGCATGAAATCGGATGCCCTCTCCATTCAGTTAAGCGAATCCCTGTTTTTGCAGCTAATCCTATTGTTGCAGCGGTATCGCCACCCACCAGATAGCCATCAACTGGCGGATGCACAATTGCTAGACCGCCTGATGCTAGACCTGCACGCCGGTATCGGTAATGCATTCCGGTTGGAGGATTTCTGCCACCGCCACCAACTCTCGCCGAGAAGTATACAAACGCTGTTTAAGCAGCATACGGGCGTCAGTATCAGCCACTACCTCCGCCAACTCCGGCTGTGTAAGGCAATGTCGCTGCTGCGACAAAAGCAGATGCAGATTAGTGAAATATCGTCAGAATGTGGCTTTGAAGACAGCAACTACTTTTCTGCCGTGTTTAGCCGGGCGCTAGGCATATCCCCCAGTGAATACCGCCACCGTTTCCGTTAACATGCTATTTGTTTATGTATACTTGCGTCACCTCAGTCAGGGGGAAATTAGGTTATGATTAAACTATGGCAAACAACAGGACTGGACATGCCACACATTAAAACAGGATTGATAGCCTGCATTTTGCTGAGTATGACGGTGAGTACTTCTGTGGCAGCAAGTAATATGGTGCTTTCAGGAGAATATACCTTCTATACCGACGCAATGAGTCTGGAAATGATTGGTCAGAATATCTGCATGTTCCCTGATGCTCAAAGCGGTAAACAAATCCCCCGCAGTAAGAGCGATGAACGTGACCTTTGGTTCTGTTTCAGTGATTACCAGCAGGCTAGGAAAGCGTTAGATATTCCCGCCAAACCCCCTAAACAAGGCTGTGGTTACAGCGGTAAGCTGACTGTGGAAGTGGCGGATTATCATATTAATGAGCTACAGAATGATGACTTTGATATAGCCAAGCTGGTGAAGGTGATCGACCATGATAAGCCGGAAGTGATTGAGTGCCAGCCGTAAATGGGAGACTGCTGTAATGCAAATCAATAACGGAACCAATGTGCATGACAGGCGCACATTGGCACCTGTCAGTTTCAATAACAGCAACAAACCTGAACTCAACCATTACTGGCATATAGCACCGCAAACAAAGCCGCCATTTTCTCATGCAAAATAAACTGTAGTGACTCTTTTGTCGGCGTGTCATCGAGATTAACCACGGTACTAATCAGCGCAAGGCACTGTTCCGCCAGTTCTAGCGGGTCGTTTGAGGGAAAATCAACAGGATTAATCATCGATACGCCCTCCGCTTTTCAGGTAACAAACTGAAATGGAAGATCGTTTTTCCGATCCCGATCTGAAATTAGATCCGGGGCGAGCTATAAATTCAGGGTGAGTTTGGGTATGCTTCACGACAGCCATGATGTTACTCCAATAACGTTGTGGTTAGAAACCCCGTTAGTGTTCGCGCACTGCGGGGTTTTGCCTTTTAGTGGCGGATAATACCGCCAGCACCGCCACAGTATATTTATACAGCGATCGGGTCAATTGAATGACCGGCGTTCTGGTGGGGAAATTTGAGATTTTGGGGGATTATCGCAAAATAGAGTAACTCGCTATTTTTCTACTTCACTGATATACCCCTGTTCGAAATAAGAAGGTTTTGGCGGAGTACTTACAAACCCTTCTACAGCCTAAAACTAACCAGCGCAAAAAAAAAGCCCCTCAGAGAGGGGCTAAACCAAATGAGGCCTTAAAATACGCTTACTAGTCTATGCGTGCAGGTAACACACATTAACTTCAAATTTAGTCACCAGACCGGGTAATTTCAAATGTGTTCAAGGATAATTTGAGTCTTATTCGCTAACTGTTTTATATATCGAATAAAATAAATATACCTTATACTTCATATGGTTAAAATTATTTAATCTCTTTATCACTGATTAGACTATTCATTTCTCAGTTATGGGGAAAATAACAATTATCAATCAGCATGTTTGCTGACACAAACTTCCGGCATGAACTGCTCATATGACAGTGAGGTAAAGCAAATCCATTGATTTGTCGCTATAGCTCCAGCCATTCCCGATCGCTTTTTTGAGAACGTCAGCCAAATACCACTGGCATCACCGGTAAAATCAACTTTGATATCGCCCGTCGTCTGATTGATCTTATATTTTGGCGATGTTGGGCTATTGGAGGGACAAGCGGCCTCCACATCAATAACCTTATCCATCAGGTTTAGTTGAAGGTCTACTTGATACCGGCATGAATTAGCAATTTGAAACCCTTCCGCTACTGCTGACTTTGCCAACTCAGCTGCTTTGCGGGCATTGTTGCAGTTGGTGCTGTCATCATCGGATTCACATTCAGAAAGCTTGGTTATCAGTTCATTCTTATCTTTTATATACCAATCAACCGATTTTTCTGTTTCACAACCAGCAATACACAGCGCCAGTGCTGGTACCAAAAACAGTAAATTCCTTTTCATCTCAATCACTCGAAAAACGTGTATTCCCTTATCATAACAAAAGTTATTCAACGGGTTTGGCTTTTATCTGAGTGGCAGAGAGAGATAGGGTAAAGATGCACCATTCAGCTCATTTAATGTGTTGCCCAAAAAGATGTTCACTACCCTCTAATGTTGGTTTTCAATGCCTATCCTTTGTGTATACTGTGCTTAAATTAACAGTTTGAAAACGGCAATCAGGACGAGAATATAGCCGTCACAATAAAAAATAATTCACACGAATAAAAACATACAAGGATGTATGCCCATGAACGAAAAACTCTTCATCATCGCTATTGGATCGGCCCTGCTAATTTTGTTTAAACTTATCTGTGATTTTGAAGGTAGCTTTATTGGTTTGGCTGGCTAAAACGATATGTCACGACTCTGCTCACAAATCTCGCTATATTAAACGCCGAAACTAAAGGACCTCCCCCGGAATAAACACACTTTAAAAGGGAACGTCATGAGAGCATTGTTGAGCAGCCTTGCCTTTTGGGTTTTATCTTTTGGCGTGACCTATGCCTATACTGGTGCTGCGTACTATGCGGTCGAAAACGGCGGCGTGTATTATCACAATTCAATGGGTATGAGTATCAAAATAGAAGGCGCTGATGCGGAAACCTTCAAAACAGTTCCTAACGGTAAGGCAGCCAAACCGTATGAACGTTTTGATATCTATGCTACCGACAAAAATCACGTCTATTTCTATGAAAAACCGCTTCCTGACGTCAGCCCCCAAGGTTTTATGCTGATCCCCAATGTTTATGCGATGGTTAAAAATAATCAGCATGTTTACTACCAGCAAGACGGGAAGCACCTCATATTGGAAGATATGGACCCGGCAACCATTGTGGTAGTTAGCCCACAGTTAATGAAAGACAAACGTTTCGTTTATCTCCGCATTCCCCCTAACCGCATGCCGCAAAAGATTGAAGGGGTAGACAGCGCCAGTTTCGAAGCCATCTTGGGCACTCCGTATATAAAAGACGCGACACAGGTTTTTTACCGCCCGGATGATAATTCGGAACATTATCTTCCGATTGTGCAAGCCGATCCTGCAAGTTTTCGCGTTGATAATCCGGACCCAAGCTATTCACGCGACGCTTCCCACATTTTTTTCCACGGCAAGGTCATCGCCGGAGCCGATGTAAAAACCTTCCGGCAGTTAATGGCGAGCCAATATAACTTGGACGCAAACTACGTCTATTTCAACAATCTGCGAATTAACGATGCTGACCCAGCAAGCTTTGAAATTCTGGGGAACGGCTACGCCCGTGATGCTCAAGCGCTATTCTTTCAGGATAAAAAAATTCCTGATGCCGACTTACAGAGCTTTGAACTGAAGTATAACGGTTTTGCTAAGGATGCTAAAAACGCCTATTACAAAGGAGAGATCATTGCCGGAGTGGATATGGCCAGCTTTGAGATCGTTTCCTCTTACGATGCTGAATCTAAAGATAAGAATCATACTTACCTTGGTGCAAAAATTGGCCCCCATCGTGCAAAACAAAGTCGCTATATGACTAAAGGAAAATACGTCTATATATTCTATTCCCCCTCTGCCGGGAGCAGCCTAATTGATGGTGCTGATGCCAAAAGCTTTCAGGCGATTGACGCCTATTACAGCCGAGATAAACGACACATTTTTGCAGGAAGTCGCGCAATCAGCGGCGCAGATTTAGCTACCTTTAAACGTTTACAGAACGATTACAGCAAAGATAAACGACATATCTACTTTTCCATCACACCAATCGCAGGCGCTGACCAAAAGAGCTTCGAGATACTGGATATACAATACAGTCGAGATAAACAGCGGGTATTTTTTCAGGACAGGCTCATTACCGGAGCCGACCCGAAGAGCATTGTTATGTTGAAATATCCTTACAGCCGCGATGCCAGTTCAATCTATTATCAAGATAAGCGTATTGAAGGTGCCCATCTCAAAAGCTTTGAACTACTGAGTGATGATGATTACGCCCGCGACAGCGACAGCGTTTACTTTCAGGGGCAGAAGATCCTAGGCGCAGACCCCGCTACGTTTAAGCGATATTGGGATCTAGACCTTTATATCGATAAGCATTCCATCTTCTATCGCGGCACGCTTATCAAAAATTCCGACTCTCCTACGTTTAAAACTTGGGATTACCGTTGGTGGCAGGACAAAAATCAGGTTTATTATCAAAATAAAGTCGCAAACGGTGTTGATTCAGCAACTTTTCAATGGCTAAGTACGACTTACGCCAAAGATAAAAACCATGTCTATGCGAATAATGAAATTGTTGCTGATGCGGATCCAGCAACGTTTATCGTGCTTGATAGTTCTTTTGGCAAAGATAAGAATAGCTATTTTCGCTGGGAGAGGAAGACGGATAGTAGGGATTATCTGCGGTGATACTCTATTTCACCCTATTTGCCTCGTATCTTTTCAACATGCCATTAAAAGCACCGGATATCCACGCATTAAGTTCGACAACAGCTGGTTTAATTTTATGGATGCCTTACTTCTTATTATCAAAAAGAATTCCGGTTGTGTTTAGTAAGTAAAAATTCACGATAAAAGTGAGAATATTCGCACCTGATAAGATGCAAAGAGCAAAACCATAATCCGGAAAGGCCTGATATGAACAAAATAATCGCAGTTATAACCCTGATCGCCGCATTATCACTCGGCGTAACAGGTATCGCTTTATCACAAGATGAGCTAAACGAAAGCCAAATCAATACGATTTTGTCCACCGCATTTACTGAACTCAAAAATGTGCCAGTGAATGCTTGTATCACCTTACCGGGCGCGGCCGCAGAACTACCAGCAGATATAGAAACAGCATCATTACAAACGATGGAAGGAACAGTAAGAAAGGATGTAGCAGCGCTGATCAAACACGGTCTGATTACGGTTCAATTCAATACGGGAAAAGGGGCACCAACCGTTAAAAAGCCCGGTTATACCGCCATTGAAAAAGATGTTTCTTTAAGCCATGTAGAAGTCACACCTTTCGGTAAGCCGTTTTATCGATACGATGAATCTAAGAGCAGCGGCGCACTGAATGGAAAGAAAGGTCTCTATACTGATAATCGCTTCTGCGCGCATATTGTGTATGGCGGCATGAAAAAATTTATGAAGCCGACCAAAAATCCATTTGATAATAACCCTCATCTGGTGACCTGGGTTGATTTTTTATGGAAGCCCGATGAAAGTAAAACAGCCTGGCTTGCCGATAAAGATCTCAAAAATTCTCTGGGTTTTTTCCCCGAAAAAGATGGCTGGGCGCATAGGGGAATTTTGCTTGAGCAGAATGATGATGGCCGTTGGGAGTTGGGAACTGAGCCTTATACTATTCGGTGGTGATTTTTGGGTGGGGAAATAGCTGTCGTTTAACTTGGCGCGACATCTCAAAAATGAGAGTTACTGGTTTTGGTATTGTGCTTTTACTCACAGCACAAAGAGTAACTCTCATGCTGCATAACTGGTCTTAATAAAAGTATTCTTCTATCAATTAATCACTGACTACCTACATTCAAAAAATAAAGAGATATGAAATTTTTGGCGGAAAGTCACAGGAGTCGAACCTGCCAGGGACCGCTGGCGGCCCCATCTGGATTTGAAGTCCAGCCGCCCCACCGGGGACGATGACCTTCCGTTTTAGAAGCAACAGAAGTGCTGTAATAGATGAGCCTGCCGATTATACCGTTAAACGAATGGGATGGAACTGCTAATTTCCCTCTTCTCCCGCGGTTTTTACTCATGCCCACCGCCGCCACTAAGCTGTAATCAGTACACCAGCTCGCCGAACTTATCCCGATACTCTTTTGGCGTGATGCCATACTCTTTCTTAAATACCGAATAGAAATACTGTAACGACGGATAACCGCACATTTGGGAAATCTCGTTAATCGACAGGGTGCTGGCGGCTAAAAACTCACTGGCTCGATTCAATTTCTCCTGATGGATCAGGCCATGAATGGTGTTGCCGGTTTCATCACGAAAACGCTTCTCAAGATTAGAGCGGGAAATACCCACCGCATCCAACACCTGCTCCACTTTAATCCCCTTACAGGCATGGTAGCGGATAAAGTGCATTGCCTGAATCACCGCCGGATCGTGCAGTGAGCGGTAATCCGTTGAACGACGCTCCACCACTTTCACCGGTGGTACCAGAATACGTTGAACCGGAAAATCACCTTGCTTCAGCAGTTTATGCAACAGCTTCGCCGCCTGATAGCCCATCTGACGCGATCCCTGAGCCACTGAAGAGAGCGCCACCCGCGACAAATAGCGGGTCAGCTCTTCATTATCAATGCCGATAACGCACATCTTCTCCGGCACTGCGATATCCAGATGCTCACACACCTGTAACAAATGACGGGCGCGGGCATCGGTAACCGCAATAATCCCCGTATGGGCAGGCAAGTTCTGTAGCCAGTCCGCCAGACGGTTCTGGGCATGCTTCCAGTTCTCCGGAGCGGTTTCCATTCCCTGATAAATGGAGTGGCGGTAATTCCCTTCGGTAACCAGTTGGCGGAAGGCGTGCTCCCTCTCCATTGCCCAGCGGTGAGAAATATGGTGCGGTAGGCCGTAAAAGGCAAAGTGGTTCAGCCCCTTCTCCTTTAAGTGCATAAAGGCGGTACTGACCAGCGCGTGATTATCAGTGGCAATATAATGAACCGGAGGATAATCCTCTGGTCGATGATAAGAACCGCCAACCCCCACGACCGGTATGTTGGCACACTTCAGCGCCCGCTCGATTTCTGGGTCGTCAAAATCGGCAATCACCCCATCACCTAACCAGTCTTTAACGTTGTCTATCCGGCAGCGGAAATCCTCTTCGATAAAAATGTCCCAGTCGCATTGAGAAGCCTGTAAGTACTCACCAACACCTTCAATAATCTGCCGGTCATAAACCTTATTGGCATTAAACAACAGCGTAATACGGAAGCGTTTTTCAAACATGGCGTTCAATTTCCCGATCAACACACAAGATAATTCACCACTGCCGCTGGGTCGGCAACACTCTGTTCAGGTTCAGGTTGAATTGAGTAACACAGTTATCCATAACCTGTCAGGTCGTACAGCTGAAAGTACAATGCTCCGCACACTTTTCAGCTAACCGATAAACACATAGTTGAAAAAATGTACGGAGCCGATGAGCCAAACTATCAGGCGCGTTTTTTGGTCGCAGAATCCATCCACACCGCCAACAGTAAAATGGCACCTTTAACGATGTACTGCCAGAAGGTAGGAACGTCTAACATACTCATGCCATTATCCAGTGATGCCATGATAAATGCCCCCATCACCGCACCGGCAACGCTACCCACACCACCCGCCAGACTAGTTCCACCAATAACGCAGGCGGCAATGGCATCCAACTCAGCAATGTTACCGGCAGAAGGGGAACCCGCCCCTAAACGCGAGCTAAGGATCAAACCAGCAATCGCCACCATCAAACCGTTAATCGCAAATACCGCCAGCTTAGTGCGCTCAACGTTAATCCCAGACAGGCGAGCTGCATCGATATTGCCACCGATAGCGTAAATACGGCGACCAAATGCGGTGCGGGTTGCCATAAAGATCCCTACCATCATCAACGCAGCCAGTATCAGCACCGGGGTTGGTACACCGCGATAATCATTCAGCAGGTAGATAGCCCCCAGCAAAATCACTGCGGTAATTGCCTGACGGCCAACGTCGCTGCCTTTACCGGGCACCGGTAGCCCCAGCGCTTCACGGTGCGCCCGCTGACGCCATTGCCAAATAACAAACAGCACCATTACGCCGATACCAATACCAAAACCCAGGCTGTCCGGCAGATAGCTCTGCCCAATTTGCGACATGGCATTACTGGTGGGTGAAACGGTAGTGCCGTTGGTTATCCCCACCAAAATACCGCGGAAGGCTAGCATCCCTGCCAGCGTAACGATAAACGACGGCACTTTACGATAGGCAACCCACCAACCGTTCCATGCACCTAACAGCAGGCCCATCACCAGCGTGACGATAATCGTCAGCGGCAGAGGCCAGCCAAACCAGACGTCAAATATCGCCGCCGCGCCGCCAAGCAGGCCCATCATCGAACCTACCGACAGGTCGATCTCCGCCGAAATAATGACAAAGACCATCCCCACCGCCAGAATGCCGGTAATCGCCGTCTGGCGCAGCAAGTTAGAGATGTTACGTGCGCTGATGTAGGCGCCGTCCGTCGCTACGCTGAAAAATAGAATGATCACCACGATGGCGGCCAGCATCACAAAAACCTGTAGGTTAACGCGCTTAGGCAGCGCCGAACCGGCCGCTTTTCCACCCGTATTTCCCGTGGTGGATAATGTTTCATTAGACATGTTGTTCACTCCTGAGTGCCGCTTCCATAATCTGCTCTTGTGTCAAAGACCGGTTAGCTAAATCCGCTTTAATACAGCCTTCGTGCATCACTAATACCCGATCGCTAAGCCCCAGCACTTCGGGTAATTCTGAAGAGATGACAATCAGGGCAATACCCTGCTCAACCAGTTGATTAATCAGCTTATAAATTTCATATTTAGCACCGATATCAATACCCCGGGTTGGCTCATCCAGAATCAAAATTTTAGGATTAAGTAATAAGCATTTAGCCAGAATGGCTTTTTGTTGATTACCGCCGCTCAGGCGGGCAATGGCTAATTCCGGCGATGAGGTTTTTACCTTCAGCCGCTCAATAGATTGCTGAATGGTGGACTGCTCTTTGGCATCATCCAATATGCTCAGCCAACCGCTAAAATCGTCCAGTGCCGCCAGCGTCATGTTGACCCCAACGCCCATTACCGGGATAATTCCGTCTTTTTTACGATCTTCCGGCACCATAGCGATACCGTGGCTGATGGCATCCTGACAGTTGCGAATTTTTACCGCTTTTCCACCAACTTTAATCTCCCCTTCCCAGCGCCCGCGATAGGCACCAAACAGACACTGGACGGTTTCGGTTCTTCCTGCGCCCACCAAACCGGCAATCCCCAGAATCTCCCCTTTATGCAGCGAGAAAGAGACGTTATTCACCCGGCGAATATGGCGGTTGATAGGATGCCAAGCGGTCAGGTTATCCACCCGCAGCACCTCTTCACCGATAGTATGTTCTGATTGAGGATAGAGCTCTTTCAGCTCGCGGCCGACCATCATGGCAATAATATCGTCTTCGTTCATCTCACTGGCGCGACGGGTACCTATATGTTTACCGTCGCGAATCACGCAGATCAGATCGGAGATGGCCTTCACTTCGTTTAGCTTGTGAGAGATGTAGATACAGGCAATGTCATGGCTTTGTAGGTCGCGGATGATATTCAGCAGAATCTCGGTTTCGCTTTCTGTCAATGATGCGGTGGGTTCATCTAACACCAGCAGGCGCACCTGCTTATTCAGCGCTTTAGCAATTTCCACCAGTTGCTGTTGGCCTAAGCCCAGCTCACCCACTTTAGTATCTGGACTCACCGCCAGTTTCACCTGTTGTAACAGGCGCTGGCAGCGTAAAAACATGCTGTCGTAATCCATGATGCCAAAACGCCCGCGCTCCGAACCAAGGAAAATATTCTCCAGCACGGTCATCTCTTTCACTAGGGCCAGTTCCTGATGGATGATGGCAATGCCTTTTTGTTCGGTATCGCGAATGTTTTTTGCCTGTATGACATCACCGGAAAACAGAATATCGCCCTGATACTGACCGTAAGGATAGATACCGCACAGCACTTTCATCAGCGTTGATTTACCGGAACCATTTTCTCCACACAAAGAGAGTACCTGACCGGCATCTAACGTTAAGGAGATGCTATCGACGGCTTTAATATCACCGAAAGCTTTGGTGATATGTTTCATTTCTAACAGATGTGGCATCACATGTACTCCACAAAGAGATAACAACCATTAAGCTGATGTTGGGTGCTGCTTACACAGCACCCGATTGCAGATAAATCAGTTATAGATGCTCTCTTTACTGTGGAAGCCATCGGCCACAACGGTTGAATCGATGTTGGATTTATCCACCTCAATTGGCGTCAGCAGATAAGATGGCACATCCTTTTTGCCGTTATTCAGGGTGGCGTTGGCTTTTGGCGTCTCACCTTTACCCATTTCTACCGCGATCTCCGCCGCATCGTTTGCCAGCTTGCTGATTGGCTTGTACACCGTCATGGTTTGAGTTCCGGCAACGATACGTTTGATTCCCGCAAGGTCGGCATCCTGACCGGAGATAGCGACTTTACCCGATAACCCCTGAGCTACCAGCGCCTGAATCGCACCGCCGGCGGTAGCATCATTGGAGGCAACCACCGCATCAATTTTGTTATTGTTAGCGGTTAAGGCATTTTCCATGATTTTCAACGCGTTCTCTGCCAACCAAGCATCAACCCACTGATCGCCAACTATCTTAATTTTTCCTTCTTTAATCAGCGGATTAAGGACGTTCATCTGCCCCTGACGGAACAGCTTGGCATTGTTATCCACCGGCGAACCGCCCATCAGGAAATAGTTACCCTGAGGTACGCGTTCAATTAGGCTTTTGGCCTGTAACTCACCCACTTTTTCATTGTTAAAGGAGATATAAAAATCAATATCCGCCTCGTTAATCATGCGGTCATAAGCCAGTACTTTGATGCCTTCACGTTTAGCTTCTGCAATCACATTACTCAACACCTGCCCGTTGTAAGGAATGATCACCAATACGTCTACACCACGGTTGATCATGTTTTCAATCTGCGCCATTTGGGTTTCTTCATTACCGTTGGCAGACTGTACGAAAACTTTGGCCCCTAAGGACTCGGCTTTGCTAACAAAGATATCGCGATCTTTCTGCCAGCGTTCTAAACGCAGATCGTCAATCGCCATACCTATTTTGACTTCTTTGGCATTTACCATGTGTCCTGATAGCGCCAGTGATGCACAAACGGCAAGTAAAACATGCTTTAATTTCATTTGATAACATCCTATTTTGGTTAAGCTATTTCAGTGGAAGTGGGTATTTTCCCGTTTTTATTAATTACCGATAAATATTTAACCACTATAGTGTTATCAGTTATAACCAGAGTATCAATTACAGATTCTTACCCCGTTATTACGTTTTTTAGTTTATTTTCATTTTTTTGAGAGAGGTCATGTTTTACCGGGAAAATAAAAAAATAAAATGAACATGAAATTAAAAAATAAATATAACTCACTGTATTAAAATAAAATTTAATGAAAATAAATATTATAAAAAATAATCACCACATTGTTTAAAGGCTTATTATTGTGAGCATACTCACAGTAGTTAAATTTCATAATTCACTATTCAAATCTAGGAATAACCCTCCTTTTTTTAAATCTCTATGATTCCTTCCATATAAAATAGATAGCGCTAAAACTGCGTCAATTTATATTTTAAAAAATGTAATAACGTAATTTTATTATTTATTAGATTTGCTTTTTCAATAATAAATAAATCGCGCGCCCTGACCGAATGACCTAAATACATCGCTTAAAGGAAACCACCATGACTCAGTATTTCGATAAACTTGACCAGGTGCGCTATGAAGGCACCGCCAGTAACAACCCACTGGCCTTCCGCCACTACAACCCGGATGAGTTGGTTCTGGGTAAACGTATGGCTGACCATCTGCGCTTTGCCGCCTGTTACTGGCACACCTTCTGCTGGAATGGTGCCGATATGTTTGGCGTAGGTTCGTTCGATCGTCCGTGGCAATCGGCAGGTGATGCTATCAAACTGGCAAAAGCCAAAGCGGACGTTGCCTTTGAGTTTTTCCATAAGCTAAATGTTCCTTTCTACTGCTTCCACGATGTGGACGTATCACCGGAAGGCAGCACGGTTAAAGAGTATCTGAACAATCTGGCCATAATGACCGATGTACTGGCGGAAAAGCAGCAGGCAACCGGCGTGAAACTGTTATGGGGCACAGCAAACTGCTTCACTAACCCGCGCTATGCTGCTGGCGCGGCCACTAACCCAGACCCGGAAGTCTTTGCTTACGCCGCGACTCAAGTAGTCAGTGCCATGCAGGCCACTCAACGCTTGGGCGGTGAAAACTATGTACTGTGGGGCGGTCGTGAAGGTTATGAAACCCTGTTAAATACCGACCTACGTCAGGAGCGCGAGCAGCTTGGGCGTTTTATGCAAATGGTGGTAGAGCATAAACATAAAATTGGTTTTAACGGCACTCTGCTGATTGAGCCAAAACCACAAGAGCCAACCAAACATCAGTATGATTACGATGTGGCAACGGTGTATGGCTTCCTAAAACAGTTTGGTCTGGAAAAAGAGATTAAGGTCAATATCGAAGCAAACCATGCAACGCTAGCAGGCCACAGCTTCCACCAT
This sequence comes from Limnobaculum parvum, assembly GCF_003096015.2. NCBI lineage: Bacteria > Pseudomonadati > Pseudomonadota > Gammaproteobacteria > Enterobacterales > Budviciaceae > Limnobaculum > Limnobaculum parvum. The sequence continues at coordinate 3,575,686 of NZ_CP029185.2, forward strand.
GAAATCGCTTCTGCCATTGCGCTGGGTATTTTCGGCTCGGTGGATGCCAACCGTGGTGATGCTCAATTGGGCTGGGATACCGATCAGTTCCCGAACAGCGTAGAAGAAAATGCGCTGATTATGTATGAAATCATCAAAGCAGGCGGCTTCACCACCGGTGGCCTGAACTATGACGCGAAAGTACGTCGCCAGAGCACCGATAAATACGATCTGTTCTATGGTCATATCGGCGCAATGGACACCATGGCGTTAGCACTGAAAGTTGCCGCGAAAATGGTACAAGACGGTAAGCTGGACCAAAAAGTCTCCGAGCGCTACGCTGGCTGGAATGGCAAACTGGGCCAACAAATTCTGGAAGGCGAAAGCTCACTGGATTCACTGGCGAAGTATGTGGAAAGCAATAACCTGCAACCACAGCATAAGTCAGGGCAGCAAGAGCTGCTGGAAAATCTGGTGAACCGGTATTTATTTGGATAGTTTCTTGACCTTGACGTTATTATTTGAGCACTTGAACTCAGCCGACGACTGAGAGAGGGTAGCACGACCCGCATGGACGCGGGTCGAGGCACTGCTTCGCCCCGTAGGGGTGAGCCTCATGGATGAGGCGAATAATCGAATCAGTGCCGGTGCGTAAGCCCGAACGAAGAAGGAGGGAAGTCGCGTCAGCGACCTGAGTTCCTGTGCGAAAGGCGCGGGGTGCAGGGGCATTCGCCCTAATGCCCCTGCTCGCCAGTAGCACAATGCCGATATAGACACTGAACGATTAACGGCGAAACTAACACCATTCTGGACAAACATCCTGAACAACAAGGATCACTCACTATGTACATCGGTATCGACCTCGGTACTTCCGGCGTAAAGGTTATCCTCCTCAGCGAGCAGCAACAGGTTATTGCCACTCACTCTGAAGCACTTTCCATTTCCCGCCCTCATCCCCTGTGGTCAGAACAAAATCCGGACGACTGGTGGCAAGCCACCGATCGGGCAATGCTGGCATTAGCAGCACAACACGATTTAAGTTCGGTTAAAGCTATGGGGCTAACCGGGCAAATGCATGGAGCAACCCTGCTGGACAAGCAGATGAAGGTATTGCGCCCTGCTATTTTATGGAACGATGGCCGCAGTGCCGCCGAATGTGCAGCGCTGGAAAAAGCGGTTCCTCAATCGAGGGCCATTACCGGTAACCTGATGATGCCTGGGTTTACTGCCCCGAAACTAAAGTGGCTGGAAAAGCATGAACCCGCTATTTTTCAAGCGACAGACAAAGTTCTGCTGCCAAAAGATTACCTGCGTCTCCTGATTACTGGCGAATTGGCCAGCGATATGTCCGATGCGGCTGGCACCATGTGGATGGATGTTGGCAAGCGCGACTGGAGTGATGAGATCCTCTCCGCCTGTAACCTCAGCCGCGATAATATGCCGAAACTGTTTGAAGGCTGCCAGATTACCGGCAACGTTAGCGCTGACATTGCGGCACGCTGGAAGATTGGTCAAATCCCTGTTGCTGCCGGTGGCGGTGATAACGCGGCAGGTGCCGTTGGCATTGGGCTGTATCGTGCGGGGCAAGCAATGCTCTCGTTGGGAACCTCCGGCGTCTATTTTGCCGTCAGCGATGGCTTCCTGAGTAATCCTGAAAGTGCGGTTCACAGCTTCTGCCACGCGCTGCCAAATACTTGGCACTTAATGTCGGTGATCCTCAGTGCCGCTTCCTGTCTCGACTGGGCCTGTAAGTTAACCAATATATCCAGCGTACCAGAACTGCTGAAAGCCATTGAACAAACACCTCCGGCGGATACGCCAGTGTGGTTCTTACCCTATCTTTCCGGTGAACGCACACCGCACAATAACCCGGCGGCTAAAGGCGCATTCTGGGGGCTGACTCACCAACATAACGCAACCGATCTGGCCAGAGCGGTGTTAGAAGGGGTGAGCTTTGCGCTAGCTGACGGTATGGACGTATTACACGCTACCGGCCTGAAACCGACTCAAATCGCCCTGATTGGTGGCGGAGCCCGTAGCCCGTACTGGCGTCAGCTTCTGGCGGATATCAGCGGTCAAACGCTGGAATATCGTACCGGTGGCGACGTCGGCCCAGCACTGGGCGCGGCCCGACTCGCGCAAATTGCCATGAATCCTAGGGTTGCTCTGGCGGATCTCTGCCCGGAACTGCCGTTAGAACAGCGGCATGTGCCAAACCCTGAGCTTTATACTCGCTACCAGGAAAAAAGAGCGACATTTAAAACGCTTTATCAGCAACTTCAGCCCTTGTGTTAATCAAGCCTAAGCCTACTCATCAAATCCATACGATGAGTAGGCTTAATTAACTAAATGAATCATAAATAATTATCACTAAATCCCCAGCTTTCATCTCGATAAATTTTTCTACTTCTCTGTGTCACTTTATTACGACAAGGACTATGCTTATCACGTTTTCCACTATTTAAAGGGAGTAATTGTGATGCGTATTTCTTCTGTTTTACCTGTTGTTCTAAGCCTTTGTTTTTTATCTGGTGCTGCAATGGCCGCCGACACAACAGCAAAAGAGCCAACCAAAGCCCAAACCGCCCAGCGCGATAAAATGAGCAGTTGTAATAAAGACGCCACAGATAAAGATGTTAAAGGTGATGAACGCAAAGCCTTTATGAGTAACTGTCTGAAAGCCAAGCCAGCAGAAAGCGAAAAGAAAATGACGGCCCAGCAACAAAAAATGGCGGACTGTAACAAAGAAGCGGGCGATAAGACGCTGAAAGGTGACGATCGCAAAACCTTTATGAGCAGTTGCCTGAAAGGCAAAGCGGATTCCACTGAAAAAGCCGCTACACCACAACAACAAAAAATGGCCGACTGTAATAAAGAAGCCGGTGATAAAGCGCTGAAAGGCGATGACCGTAAAACCTTCATGAATACCTGCCTGAAAAAAGCAGCCTGATTCTTCCCGCCATAACAGAAAATATCCCGCTGCAAAGCGGGATATTATTTTGCTCTTTATCCAACCTGACATCTTCAGTGACCACACCATTTTTTATCGCCAGCCAATTGACCCCGCATGCAGGTAAGTGCATACTTGCAATTGTTATATTATAACATATCAATTCAGGGGTTATCATGAAGGTATTAAGCTCTCTACGTTCCGCGAAGCAGCGCCATCCGGACTGTAAAGTGGTACGCCGCCGGGGAAAGATCTACGTTATATGCAAAACCAATCCACGATTTAAAGCGGTACAGGGCGGAAAGAAAAAGCATTGATCATGATTCATAGCAAATGAGTGAAAAGCACTCTCCCCGTGAGTGCTTACTAACTTTTTATCTTTGTTGGCGGTTTTTTCAGATGATCGGCATCATTACGATAACAAAGAACCTCAATCGGCATAAAAACGTCGTTGAAGTAAAGTAATACTCCTTAAAGACAACTGTCAGATCGGCGTTCTGTTTTATTATTGTTTAAGGTTCCGTGGTTTTATAAACAGAACCCCCGATTAATTCAGGAATATCCTGATATCTGACTATATTTTGACCCTGCCAACAATGCGATGGGAGCCCCATATAGAAATGTGATATACTTCACATTAATGAGCGACTGAAATAGCCATCTCCGAAATGACCTGATCAAGAGTATCTCTCAATAAAACCAAGTGATGCGATTCACTTGTTACGTTTTCATATCTGCAAAAAATAACATTTTTTCTGTAAGGACATTCTTGCCATGACATCTTATTGGGCTGCTCAGGCTGTTGGCGGCGTTGCTTTTCTGGTAGGTATCACCATGTTTTTTAACCGCAATGAGCGCGGTTTTAAATATCAGCTTGCAGGCTACTCAACCGTCATGAGTTGTCACTTCTTTATGATGGGAGCTCATGCCGCCGCAATGAGCGTAATACTTAGCGCAATACGAACCATCACCTCCATCTGGTGGCGTAATCTTTGGGTAATGATGATTTTCATTATCCTGACGTTGATATTAGCCACCATGAAAATTCAGCACCCGATTGAAGCCCTACCCATTGCCGGTACCATTGCCAGTACTTGGGCGCTGTTTCGCACTCATGGTTTGAAAATGCGTAGCATCATGTGGTGCTCAACCGCCTGCTGGGTAACTCACAATATTTGGGCGGGTTCGATTGGCGGCACCCTCGTTGAAGGGAGCTTTCTATTGATGAATGGTTTCAACATTATTCGCTTCTATCGCATGCAAAAACGCGGTATCGACCCATTTGCCATTGAAAGCAAAGTCATTAAAGAAGCAGAAGAAAAAGCATCAGAACAAAAGTAAGCCCTCACTCTATCGTCAGGGCTTCGCGGTTTAATCCAGAAACAATCCCTGATCCCGGAGTAAGTGATCGTTGCCACGCCGGCGGGTAAAGCCGCTGCGGTCAAAAAACTCCAGAACCTGAATCGCTAACTTACGCCCGACCCCTAATCGGTCGCGAAAGTCGGCGGCGCAGGTACTTCCCTGAGTGGTGTGCATGGTGCGAATTAAATCAGCAAACTGGCGAATCCGAGCGCTCAGATAATAACGATCGCGAACCACCGCGATAACATGGCCTAACTGTGCCGCTTTACGCAGTACGGCTCTCACCCGTTGTTCTTCCAGCGTCAGCTCGACGGCTAAATCACGTACCCAATAAGGATCGTCGCCAAACTTCTCTTCCACGCGTTGCCACACCGCCTGTTCATCCGGAGTGAATGCCAAACTGAATTCCGGCAGATGTAACCAACCCCGACTATTACTCAGGCGCTTTTCTGCCAACAGCATATCAATCAGCGAGAACACCAACGCTTCCGGCTCAGAAGGTAACGCCATGCGACGCAGCCTGGCGCGCCCGACGCCCAGTTGATCCAAATGCTGCTGATGAAAATCTCTTAGGGTATCAATCAGCCGCTGTTGAAACTCTTGCACTTTTTCCTGTTGCAGAGCGGTATCACCGACCACTTTACAGCCTGATGCGGTTAACAGCATTTGCAGTCCATCATCGGTTAACTGGCGCGCCCAGCCAAACGCGTTAAGGGACAAGCTACCTTCCGCCAGACGCAGTTGTAAAACCTGCATATCGTTTTGTGCCTGACCGAGTTGAGCAAGCTTTTCAAGATATTCCGGCTGGCGCTTGCCTCTGCGTGGAGGCTGAAGTAACAGCACTCGCGCCCCCCCTAGAGTTTCACGGGCGCTGATATCGCGCACAATAATTCGATCGTTCTCCGCCAGCAATAAGGCTTCATCCAACACCAGTTCCACGAGAACTTCGCTACCCGCGCTAACGGCCCCTTCCTGTAACAGCGAAATTCGACCGGTGATATGGTTAACCGAGTGGTGCAAATGGACCGACTGCCAGTGACGAAAGGGCTTATCACACTGAAGAACCGCAATAACTCTGTCCCCGGCCTCTGGCGGGGTTTGTTGTAATAGCCAGTCCCCGCGTTTTACATCCTGCTTGCCAATATCACCGGTGATATTTAATGCAATACGCTCACCGGCACCGGCGCGTTCAGCCGGCTGATTCTGGGCGTGAATGCTTCTCACCCGAACCGGTCGGTCAGCGCCGGTCAGCCACAAGGTATCCCCTACGCTAACCTGCCCGCTAAATGCGGTTCCGGTTACCACCAGCCCGCTGCCTTTGATGGTAAAGCTACGGTCAACCGCCAAACGAAAACGGTGTATCGCCGCTTCGTTATCTTCGCTTTGATGCTGATATAAATTGATTAAATGCTCGCGCAGCTCCGCGATGCCCGTTCCCTGTGGCGCGGCAGTAATAAAGATGGGGCAATCATTCCAGCCCTGTGCGCTTAGCTCATCGGTAATCTGGCTTTTGACGCTGGCAACCCGCTCCGGCGTTACCCGATCCGCCTTGGTTAGGGCAACCGTAATAGCGGGAATTCCCACCAGTCGCAAAATTGCCAGATGTTCACGGGTTTGCGCCATGATGCCATCATCACAGGCCACCACCAGCAGCGCATGCTGAACACCGTCAACCCCTGCCAACATATTCGCTAAAAATTTTTCATGACCGGGAACATCGATAAAACCCAGCACTTGCCCATCTTCCAGCGGTAAGAAGACATAGCCTAAATCAATGGTCATGCCGCGACGTTTTTCTTCCGGCAGGCGGTCGGTGCTGCTTGTACCGGTCAGCGCTTGCAGCAACGTGGATTTTCCGTGGTCTACGTGCCCGGCGGTGGCAATAATCATGCTAACAGCATCTCCAGCAGTTCTGATTCATCTTCAAGGCAGCGTAAATCTAGCCACAGCTTTCCTTCCTGTATCCGACCAATCACCGGTTTTGGCAAGGCTCGCCATTTTTCCGCCAGCGCTTCCAGCGTTCGACCACGACCATCTTTTGGCTCGAAAGTCAGCGCATAGCTGGGTAAGCGATCGACGGGTAATGATCCGCTGCCAATTTGCGACAGGCAAGGCTCTGCCTGTACGGTGAAATGCCCGGCGTAACAAGCCTGCAAGGGGGAAAGCAACTGTGCGGCCATTTCTTTCATTTCGATCGCATCACGGCTTAACAGACGTAAAGTCGGTAGGGAGTACGCCAATCGTTCTGGCTGTTGATAAAGACGTAATGTCGCTTCCAGCGCTGCCAGAGTCAGTTTTCCAGCGCGCAGTGCACGTTTTAGAGGGTGACGCTGGATTTTTTCAATCCACTTTTTCGAACCGAGGATAATCCCCGCCTGCGGGCCACCCAGCAGTTTATCGCCAGAGAAAGTCACTAGATCTACACCCGCCGCAATCAGATTCTGCGGCATTGGCTCGGCGGGTAAATCGTACTGCTGTAAATCGATCAGTGAGCCGCTGCCAAGATCGGTAGCTACCGGTAAATTCAGCTCACGCCCGAGCACCACCAGTTCCTGCTCATCTACCGCTGAGGTAAACCCCTGAATGCTGTAATTGCTGGTATGCACTTTCATTAGCAAACCGGTGTTGTCACTCACCGCCTCACGATAATCACGCAGATGTGTACGGTTGGTTGTGCCCACTTCCACCAGCTTACATCCCGCCTGACGCATCACATCCGGCACTCGGAACGCGCCACCAATTTCCACCAGTTCACCGCGAGAAACGATAACTTCTTTGTCGGCGGCTACCGCGGCCAACATTAGCATCACCGCGGCGGCGTTATTATTCACGATGCAGGCCGCTTCCGCGCCAGTTAACTCACTCAATAACTCGGAAACCACATTATCCCGATGGCCGCGCCCTGCACCATCCAGATCGTACTCTAGCGTCACCGCATAGCGCATAGCGCTAGCAACCTCATCGATGGCCTCTTCCGCTAACAGCGCCCGCCCTAGGTTGGTATGCAGTACGGTTCCACTCAGGTTGAATACCGGCTGTAAACCGCTACGCTGTTTCTGCATCAGATGGCAACCAACCGCCTCAATCCAGTTGTGGCTCCACTCGGGTAATCGATTGAACTGGCTAATCTCCTGTCGGGCCTGCTGCTGTAAATGGCGCAATGACGCCACCACCAGGTGTTGGCCGAATTGTGCCAATAACGGCTCCATATCCGGCTCGTTAAGTAAGCGATCCACCGAAGGAAGCTGACTGTACAGGGATTGAGTTTGATGATTCATGAGTGCGGCCTGTTAAAAATCAATGACGCTAATATATCGGCTCAGCGCCATAACGTGAAGCGTAAGCTTATCAGGGCGTGAATGATATCGCCGAAATGGTGAAATCAGCTAATGGCGGCTATGCTTAATCGCAGTCAGCATAATTTTTTATGCTGTATGGATGCGGCACGTTTTACTTCTGCTCATCCATCTTTTTTATTCCGCCAGCGTTACAAGGTGATAATCACTATGACTATGAATATTCGCAGCTTTGCTGCCACTTCCGCTACATCTCCTGTTGCTCTTCACGCCATCATTCGTCGTGACCCGCGGGAAGACGATGTCGCCATCAAGATTTTATACTGTGGCGTTTGCCATTCAGATATTCATCAAGCCCGTAATGAATGGCACAGCACCGTTTATCCGGTGGTTCCCGGCCATGAGATTATCGGTCAGGTTACCGCCGTAGGTAAGAACGTTACCCACTATAAACCGGGAGATTGGGTTGGGGTTGGCTGTATGGTGGATTCCTGCCAACACTGCGCCTCTTGTCGAGATAATCTTGAGCAGTTCTGTGAAAACGTCGCCACTTTTACTTACAACAGTAAGGATCGCCATGATGGCACACCAACCTACGGTGGCTATTCAGAATCTATCGTGGTTTCCGAGAAGTTTGTACTGCGCCTGCCGGAAAAACTCGACCCTAAATCTGCCGCACCTCTGCTGTGTGCAGGCATTACTACCTATTCACCGCTACGCCACTGGAAGATTGGTAAAGGCCATAAAGTTGCGGTGGTCGGCTTAGGGGGTTTAGGCCATATGGCGCTGAAATTTGCCAAAGCGCTAGGTGCAGACGTCACCCTCTTCACCCGCTCAATGAACAAAGCCCCGGAAGCCAGCCGACTGGGTGCCGATCACGTGGTGCTGTCCACCGATGCCGAGCAGATGAAAGCAGTAAGTAATCACTTCGATTTTATTCTGGACACCGTCCCTCAGCAGCACGACCTTAACCCTTACCTCGCCACACTGAAACGCGACGGCACCTGCGTACTGGTTGGCCTGCTAGAACCGGTAGAACCCCCAATGAACAGCGGACTGCTCGTCATGGGCCGCAAAACTCTGGCAGGCTCACTGATTGGCGGCATCGCCGAAACCCAAGAAATGCTCAACTTCTGCGCCCAACACAACATCACCTGCGACGTAGAAATGATCAACATTCAGGAAATCAACCAAGCCTATACCCGAATGCTAAAAAGCGACGTCAAATACCGGTTTGTGATTGATATGAAATCAATTGAAACGGAAAGCTTATAGTTTCCAGTTTTTTAGGCCCTTGTCCGTTGACCTTTATCCCTTGACCTTTATCCCTTGACCTTCAAAAGAGCACTGGAATTCAGCCGACAACTGAGTGTAGTGGTCTAATAAACTCGGACACCAATTAAGGTGGTAAACTCAAACCATCAAGAGAGGTGAATAATGATAAAAGAACGTCGACATTTTACCCCAGAGTTTAAACGTGAAGCAGCTGCACTGGTTGTTGAGCATGGCTATAGCACGACTGAAGCTTGCAGAGCAATGGGGGTTGGTGAAACAGCGATGCGTCGCTGGGTAAGACAACTGAAATATGAGCAGCAAGGTGTCACTCCAACTACCCAAGCCTTAACCGCGGAGCAACAACGTATTCAGGCTCTGGAGAAACGAATAAAACACCTTGAATTAGAAAAGGAAATCTTAAAAAAGGCTACCGCTCTCTTAATGTCGGACGAATTCAAAAATATGAGCTGACAGCCCAATTAAGTGAGCGTTACTCAACCCGGCTGCTCTGCTCATTATTTGATATCTCCAAATCGACTTTCTATGACACCCAATCCAGAACGGTGAATAAGGAGCGGGGGCGGCTTCGTCAGCATGTTGTCAGTCTTTTTAAACAGAGTCGGGGCTCAGCCGGTAGTCGAACTATTGTTGGCATGCTGCGTCAGGAAAAGATAGTGATTGGTCGCTTTAAAGTGAGACGACTGATGGCAGAAGCGCAGTTACAAAGTAAACAGCCGGGTTCACATCGCTATAAGCCTGTGACAATAGAACGTCCGGAGATAAGTAATATACTGGGTCGTGATTTTATCCCGTCCAGACCTAATCAGGTATGGACGAGCGACATTACTTATATCTGGTCTGGGTGCTGGATTTACCTTGCAGTGGTACTTGATTTATATGCCCGAAAGGTTATTGGTTATGCTTTATCAGATAAAGCGGATGCAGGGTTAGCGATTAAAGCTCTGGATATGGCCTGGCAACATCGTGGCAAACCTAAAGGAGTGATGCTCCACTCAGATCAGGGTTGCCAGTACACAGCACGGGCCTTCAGACAAAGGTTGTGGCGTTATCAGATAACGCAAAGTATGAGTCGTCGGGGTAACTGTTGGGATAATGCGCCGACAGAACGCTTGTTCAGAAGTTTAAAAACAGAATGGGTTCCGGAAACGGGTTACCACAATCTGATGCAAGCGAAATCAGATATAAGCCGTTACTTGTTAGAATATTATAATCAAAGGCGACCACATGCTTTTAATGGTGGATTACCGCCAATGATTGCAGAACAACTTAAGTTGGAGTCCGGGAATACTTGACCACTACAGATTCGAGTGCAAAGGTGCGGGGGGTGCAGGGGGGCATTCGCCCAAATGCCTCCCTGTCGGCCACACCCACTACTACCAATCTGGACTCTGCACTATTCGTGGACGAAACCTTCTCCTGAAAAAACCTATCCAAACAAAACATTACCTATCAAACAGTTAATTAAAAACCCTTAATTAACTCCATAAAAACCACACCTACCAACCCCAAAACCCCCTCTCCCTTCAAACCCTCAATGCAAAAATTAACAACTCAACAACAATAACCTGAACTTCATCACATTTAATTAACAACGCCCTATCCCTGCCTTGTCATCCCCCCCTTTCCACCCATACTTAATTTTGTCTATAACCTGATAAACAATGGGAATACTAGCATGTCCAAGAAATCAAATTTATTCATCGTCAGTATGCTAACCCTGTCCGTTGGTTCCGCTCTGGCTGCCCCTGAAAACTACCCTGCCGACTACCAAAAAATTGTGGATGCGGCCAATAAAGAAGGCAAAGTGGTGATTTATTCCACCACCGATACCGCCGCTGCCGCGCCGATTATTAAAGGGTTCGAAACGCTCTATCCAAATATCACCGTTGAATATAACGATATGAACAGTACTGAACTGTATAACCGTTATATCAGCGAGCAAGCCTCATCCAGCGGCAGCGGTGATGTGGTCTGGAGTTCAGCTATGGATACCGGACTGAAGCTGGCTACCGACTATGCATTAACCTATAAATCGCCGGAAGCCGGTAAGATCCCAACTTGGGCCGTATGGAAAGACACTGCCTATGGCACCACTTATGAACCGCTGGTGTTTGTCTATAACAAACGCCTGATCAAAGAAGACGAAATCCCTAAATCCCATGCCTCTTTGGGTGAATTAGTGAAAAGTCAGCCGGACAGATTTAAAAATAAAGTCACCACTTATGATATTGAGAAATCTGCCCTTGGTTTTATGCTCTCGGTTGAAGACATGAAAAACGATCCGAAATACTGGGATCATCTAAAAGATGTGGCTAGTGCAGGCATGGTAGTGCAATCGTCTACCGGTACCATGCTAGAACGCGTCTCTTCTGGAGAGAACTTAATCGGTTACAACATTCTGGAACCTTATGCGAAAACCCGCGCTATCAAAGATCCATCACTGGGCATCGCTTATCCATCGGATTACACCCTAGTGCTTTCCCGAGTGACCTTTATCAGTAAGCAGGCGAAAAACGTCAATGCCGCCAAACTATGGCTGGATTATCTGCTGTCACAAAAAGGTCAGGATATTATCGCCAATCAGGCCAATATCACCTCAATTCGTGACGATATCAACGGCGATAACGACGTCGCGGGCACCACCAAATTATTGGGTAATTCATTGAAGCCTATCCCAGTGAATGAAACGCTGCTGGAGTATCTGGAGCAGAATAAGCGTCTGGACTATCTGAAAAAATGGCGTTCTGTCACCGGTAAATAATAACAAAAGACGCTAACGGCAAGCGTCACTGCGATCTTGCCGTTAACCCTTCTCTTTTCTACAGGGTTTTATCATGTACTCGTTGCGCAAAATAAAGCAGAGTTTGCCGCGCGGTGTAGTAGTGATGCTAACGGCACTGTTTATCTACGGCCCCTTAGCGCTTATTGTCACCCAAAGCTTTCTGTCTGCTCCTTTTTTTGTTCCCGACAAAACCTTCAGCCTCGATGCCTACCGCTTTGTCTTTGACGATCCGGACTTTTATAAGGCGCTGAAAAACGGATTTATTCTGGCTATTGGGTTGGTGGTGATTGTTATTCCTCTGGGCAGTATTCTGGCGTTCCTGATTGTCAGAAGCGATCTGCCAGGCCGCCGTTGGATAGAACCGATGATTCTGGTGCCGGTATTTGTCTCCCCAATGGTATTGGGATTTGGCTATGTGGTTGCCGCCGGGCCGGTGGGTTTCTTCTCACTGTGGATGCAAGACCTGTTTGGATTTGTGCCGTGGAATATCTACTCCATGACCAGCATTATCATTATTGCCGGTCTGATGCATGTGCCACACGCCTATCTGTATATCGCATCCGCATTACGCAATATGGGTTCGGATGTGGAAGAGGCGGCGCGCATTTCTGGTGCTTCGCCGTTTCGGGTGATGGTTTCCGTTAGCCTACCGATGGTCAGACCGGCGATTCTGTACGCCACAGTTTTGCTGTTCTTTCTCGGTCTGGAAGTGTTCGGGCTGATGTTAGTGCTGGGGGATCCTGAAGGTAATTTGGTCTTGGCGACCTACTTATACAAACTGACCAACAAGCTGGGTATTCCTTCTTACCATCTGATGGCGGTAGTCGCCGTGGTGTTAATCAGTATTACTATCCCACTGATCATGCTACAGCGCCGTTTAATGCGAACGGCTAACCGCTTTGTCACGGTGAAAGGCAAAGCGTCACAGGCGCACGTGCTGCCATTGGGCAAATGGCGTTGGGTGTCTGCCGCCATCGTTATTTTATGGCTAATCGTGACCATTTTTGTACCGCTCACCGGCATACTGCTGCGGGCGTTTGTCTCCAACTGGGGGGTTGGCGTTTCGCTGTTCGATCAGCTATCGCTGGATACTTTCCGCACCGTATTCTCACAACCCAACCTGATTCGGGCCATTATCAACTCGGTGGCGATCGGTGTGTTCGGCGGGGCGCTGGCGGTACTTTGCTACACCTTTATTGGTCTGGCAATGCACCGCAAACCGGATCGCACTACGCGTTTTCTTGACTATAGCGTACTGATCCCTCGGGCGGTGCCGGGGATCCTCGCCGGTCTGGCCTTCTTATGGGTATTTCTGTTCACCCCGATGTGGATGGATAAGTCGCTGGCGGATGGCTATATGTCGGTTCTGCCGGGCGCTCAGTGGATGCGGGATAACGTTATCGTCTGGATGCGGGCAACCCGTAATACCATCTTCAGCGTCTGGTTAGCCTATACCGTGGTATGGCTGGCCTATGGCCTACGGTTGATTTCCTCAGCCCTGTTACAGGTGGGAGCGGAATTGGAAGAAGCCGCTCGCAGTACCGGCGCACAACGCAGTCAGGTTACCCGGCAGATTACCGTGCCGCTGGCGCGTTATGGCCTGATTGGCTCCTGGCTATTGATGTTCCTGATCTTTGAGCGGGAATATTCAACCGGCGTATACCTGTTATCACCGGGCACGGAAACCATTGGTTCAATGCTGGTTTCCCTGTGGGCTACGGGTGCGGTCGATATCGTCGCTGCCCTGTCATTTATCAATATTGTTTTAGTCATGTTTGGCTTAGGCATTGCACTGCGTTTTGGAGTAAAACTCAATGACTGAACTCACTGTAGAGAGTCTGCATTTAAACTACGGCACTAACCCTGTGTTAAAAGGGGTTTCGATGCAGTTGAAAAAAGGCGAAGTTGTCACCCTGCTCGGTCCATCGGGCAGTGGTAAAACCACGCTGTTACGTGCCGTCGCTGGGTTAGAAGCCCCCTGTCAGGGCCGTATTATCATTGGGGATCGCGTGGTGTATGACGGCAGCACCAATCAGGAAATTCCGGTGGAAGAGCGCAATCTAGGGCTGGTTTTCCAGTCCTATGCCCTGTGGCCCCATATGACCATTTTCGACAATATCGCCTATCCACTTAAGCTACGGAAAACCTCAACTGCTGAAATAAAACTGCGGGTTCAGGCGGTACTAGATCAGTTGGGGCTGGGCCACTTAGGCCAGCGCTACCCTCACCAGCTATCCGGCGGGCAGCAACAGCGGGTGGCAATTGGCCGGGGACTGGTTTATAACCCGCCGGTGCTGCTGCTGGATGAACCGCTTTCCAATCTGGATGCCAAACTGCGCGAAGAGGCACGGGTGTTCCTACGCAGTCTGATTGTCGATTTAGGGCTATCGGCACTGATGGTGACCCACGACCAGAACGAAGCGATGGCGATTTCCGATCGTATTCTCCTGCTGAATAATGGTGTGATTGAGCAACAGGGCACGCCTCAGGAGATGTACTCCACCCCTACCACGCTGTTTAGCGCCGAATTCATGGGGAGCAACAACCGACTTTATGGTCACGTTGTTGAACTTGCCGGCGACTACGCCTGTATTCAGGGAAATAGCTGGAAGCTGTGGGGAAAACCGGGTGGCACGCTGAAAGTTGGGCAAAACGTCACGGCGGTGATCCGCGTTGAGCAGGTGAAACTCAATGATGCGGCCGAACAGAACAGTCTGGAACTGCCGCTGCTTACCGGTATGTACCTCGGTAGCCACTGGGAGTACCTGTTCCGTGAGTCTAATGAAGACTCTCCGGTATTGCGGGCTTTCGGCACCACCAAACCTGCCAGCGGCAGCCACTGTCGGCTCTCGATGCCTGCGGATCAGGTGTGGATATTTCCGAGGTAGTCGTTGTTGTACCTTGTCTTTTATACAGATTAAATGGCTTGTATTTTTACGGGCCATTTGAATATAAATATCAGAGGTGTTTTGTATGAATGACTCTAAATTAATATTTCATCTTTAACTATGAAACGTCATCACTCGATCAATCGCAAATTGCAGACTATTATCATCAAACAATTCAAGTTTTCGGCAAGCCCAACGCTCCCCTGCTGGCCATCTTCTTAGCCCTTCTTTAACTGAAACCAGTGTAGGTTGACAGTTTTCACGGGTCAACAGCCAATCAACAGTTGCCAACAACTCCATACCAAATGGAGACTCAAAACCATCAATCAGCTCACTCACCTGCTCAAGCGCTGGCAGCCATGCCTTAGCCTCTGTATGTAAATAAGCATTTATATGATCTTTTTCTCGATCGTTGAACCAAATAACATCAAGAGGTTGGCTATCCGGTATACGTTTCTCCGATTTAAGATAACTACCGTCCAGTGCATTGAGTAAATGATTTAGATTAGGTGTATATGGTCCATAATAATGGGATTCAAAAGGTAACTTCAGCACATCTTCCTGATGATGCAAATCGATGGCTCGCTGCAGAAACCATGCTAGTTTCTGAATTTCTAACAAACTACATTCCATACCCAGAACCCAATAACGCCGTACCAGCTCAGCAATCATTGCTCTGGCTGGTGTAAGCTTTTTTACGCCGCTACTTTTGGCAACATTCTGATACTTTTTTGTTGGCTCATAAATAAAAATATCAATATCATGAAGGTCAGCAAGTGCATTTTCAATTTGTACTCTAACGCTTGGCCATGCCAAGCCACCATGCCCCGCCCCTAGAGGAGGAATAGCAATAGAGTTCACCTGTTCTTCGAGTAGAAAACGACGTAAGTCTTGTAAACCTTCTTCAATCCATTCAATTTTGGAATCTGCTCGCCAATGTTGCTTAGTTGGGAAATTAACAATCCAACGAGGCCCCATCAATTCACCCGTTTCAGTAATAAACATCTTCCCTGTAGTTACCTGCTGCTGTTTGCAAGCAAGAGAATATGCCTTCATATTATTAGGAAAACGCTCTTTAAACATGAGAGCAATACCTTTACCCATGATCCCCATGGTATTAACCGTATTCACCAATGCTTCTACAGGTGCATCCAGCAAATTGCCTTGTGTATAATTAATCATGAGAAATACCACCCAGCCCGAGCATAAACGGGCATTTTCAAATTACGTTGTGATAACCAGTATTCTAATTGTACTTTTACATCGTCATTGTAGCACACCATCCCACCCAGCAATGAGACTGGAATATGCTTGTAGACCAAAGCCTCTGCCTGATATCTCTCAAACTTGGCAGGATCTTCCGGGTCTCGTCGAAAATCCCGAGTTTGTAATATACGCCAATCAATTCGGTGCAAATCTGCCAGATCGGTATAATAGTTTGCCCAATGATAGTAAGCATGGCTATCTGTAAACACAAACGGGACATTTTGTGCAGCCACATGATGTAAACTGCTAACCAAAATTACCACCTCTTCATTAGGGCGTTGCTTAATTCCCCCATGTCCACTATGGATATTCATCAGCATCGGAGAAAAGGGAGTAAAATAGAATGGTACATAATCATGTAACATCCCGCCCACGCCAGCAGATACTGGATGCATAGACCGCTTGTTGATCAACTCTGGATTCCCAATATTAATCCAATTATCTGTGTGTACAGAACTATGGCCACAATGCAATCCGTTATCCAATAGCCATGGTATATTATCTCGATGGACAATACGCCAAATCAACGCTTTTTCTGGATTGAGACTGCCACTATAATCATAAGCCATCGTTAGGTTCCAAGAAACATATGCGAATTATTATTGATAAACATGTTTAAATTATATTCTTGCTTTAAGGCAAGGACGATTCTTTCTGCTGTACTATCAGGAACATAAATGCTATGAAAATGGTTAGCAGATACAGTATTTGGAGATAAACATTCGGCCATACAGACACACTTACATTCATCATCTTCATAAGCTCGCCGATTCATGGTATTCCAGTCAATTTGAGCCATTCCTTCATCATAATTTAATAAAGTAATATGACTTCCTGACAAGGGATGCCTAGGAATTATCGACCAGTTATTAACTTGCGCATAGTTCCGATGAACAGTAATCAGTACAAATATTTTATCTTTATTATTAATAGACACCCTCCCATCAAAGGGATTTCTGGCGAAGAAATGAAAAGGGACATATTGGTCTAACTTCAGAGTTCGGCGTGACGATATAATTTCAGGATCGGCAACATCTGAAAAACCATGTAAAAGGCTACGTGGTTTTAGCCCTTCGGCAAAAATACTTCTTAAATTGTTTATATCGGTCAAGTGATAAAGAAATTGTTGTGTACGAATATCAGCCATATACTTGATTCCTTTCGACTAACCAAGTGTTCTGATTAACAATTTCTGCATTATCCCATTATCTGGTTAAGATAACCGGATTTACCCAGCAAAATTGATAACTACTCTACCAGAAAATAACCTGACTATTAAAAGCATTAAGTATGGCCTGATATTATCTACACACATGATAAACATCAGTGAAATGGTATAAATATTTCAACAAGGAAGGGACGAAGAGTTTTTATAATGATCGAATCAATTTTCGATTATAGAGATGTATCACAAAATAGATATCAACAAATCAGTGGGCATTACAGAAAAACACCCACTGTTTGTTTTTAATATATCAGAAAACTAACTACTCCCCCGAAGGGAACAGGAACGGATTCACCGCACTGCGGGCGAAACCTTCTTCCTCGACTTTAGCATCCAGCACCAGCGAGGCTAAATCATCGGCCACTGGCTCAACGTACTGGTCTTTTTCCTGATAGAGAATCTTCAGGTAGCTTCCACAGTCGCCGCAGCTTTCTGCTCTGACAGGGGCATTTTCGCTATCCAGAGACCAGTAGTTCAGCTTACCGGTTTGTTCGCAGTTGGAGCACTTCACCCGCACCATGTGCCATTCGCTTTCGCACAGGCTGCAATGTAGGTAGCGTAATCCCGATTCAGTACCAATATGTACCATGCTGGCAACCGGTGCGCTGTCGCAAATAGGGCAGTTATGACGGGCTTCACCATATTCTGCGCGGGCCTTGCCCGGTATTTGAGTCGCCATTTGCGCCCAGTAAACCGACAGTGCCGCCCACAGGAAAGGCGCTTTATCACTGCCTACTTTACCGATTTCGCCGGTTAGCAGGTCAGTCGCCAGATTTTCCAGCGCCTGAGTACTCATCTTCTTCAGCGATTCCAGAACCGGTAATACATGCTCCGGAGCTTCCGGTTCCAGCTCGGCAATAATCGCCGACAGCAGCTGTTGCCAGTGCTGAGTGCGCGGAAAATACTTCACCGACAGCGGAGGATTTCCGGTAGCCGCCGAGATGGTCAACGTCTCGGCAAGATCGATTTTTAACGGATGGTCATGTTGAGCATGGCTCTGGGCATCTACCACCGTCGCGACAAACGTCAAGTAATCGCCTAACGGATGATTTTCAGCCAGTTGGCGCAGGCGCTCGGCACGACGCGAATAGAGACTCTTTAAATTGGCAAATAACAACGGCGGGATTGCTCCCGCCGTTTTTGCCACTTCGTCCGGGGAGACGATGCGGATACTACTCATTCTTTTTTTTCTTCCTCGGCTACAACTTCACGATACCAACGAGGATGATGCTTGGCAGCCCACTTACGGCTGACCTTGCCTTCTATCATCCCGGTTATAGAACCTTTCACCCAGAATGCCATATAAATATGGATAAGGATAGCGTGGATCAGCACAATAGCCGCTACGGCATGAATCATCAAACCTAAGCGAATAGCCCATATTGGGAAGAACTCAGCAAAGTAAGGACGCCAGATAATCACGCCGCTCACCAGCAAAACAAGGATTAACCCCATGATGCTCCAGAACATTGCCTTCTGACCCGGGTTATATTTACCCACGTCAGACACTTTATGTTCGTTACCTTTCAGTACTTCAACAATATGGACGAACCAACTGATATCCTCTTTCTTCGGGATGTTGTGTTTCACAAAGCGGAAGAACATCAACACCAGTACACAGAAAATCAGCACGCCAAAGAAGGGGTGCAGAATACGCCCCATCTGCGGTGTACCAAAGGTCTGGGTTAACCAGCTTAGGGTCGGGAAAAACATCGCAATCCCCGACAGCGCCACCAAAAAGAAACAGATAACTACTGTCCAGTGGCACGCCCTATCGATAAACGAGTAGCGTTTAATCAGCTTATTTGGCTTCATGATTTCCCTCCTCGTCATCGTCTTCATCCACTTTGTTCGGCCCAACGCCGACATAGTGGTAAATCAAGCCTGCAAAGCTGGCAACAAATGCCGCTGCCGACAGTGGTTTCAATATGCCTTTCCAGAAGCCAACCACTGGGCTGATAACCGGATCTTTCGGTAAGCCGTGATACAGCTCTGGACGATCGGCATGGTGCAACACATACATGACGTGTGTGCCGCCCACCCCTGCCGGGTTGTACAGGCCCGCGTTAGCATAGCCGCGAGTATGTAACTCAGCCACGCGCTCTTCTGCTAGCTCAATCATCGCCTCTTTGGTGCCAAAGTGAATGGCACCCGTTGGACAGGTTTTCACACAGGCAGGTTCCTGACCGACGCTAACCCGATCCACACACAGGGTACATTTGTACACCCGGTTGTCTTCTTTGTTCAGACGAGGAACGTTGAACGGACAACCGGCGATACAGTAACCACAGCCGATACAGTGCTCTGACTGGAAGTCGACGATACCGTTAGCATACTGAATGATCGCACCCGCAGACGGACACGCCTTCAGACAGCCAGGGTCGCTACAGTGCATACAGCCGTCTTTGCGGATCAGCCACTCCAGCTTGCCGTTTTCTTCCACTTCAGAATAACGCATCACAGTCCATGACTTGGCGCTCAGGTCTGCCGGATTGTCGTAGACCCCCACGTTATGACCGATTTCATCACGAATATCATTCCACTCTGAACAGGCCACCTGACAAGCTTTACAGCCGATACAGGTGGTGACATCAATCAGCTTCGCCACTTCTTCCTGGTGATGACGCACCTGTGGAGGCGGCGTCAAAGCGTTGGTAGCGGAACGCTTAATAATGTCTTGAGATTGCATTGACATATTTTCTCTCCGTTACACCTTTTCTACGTTAACCAGGAACGCCTTATACTCTGGCGTTTGCGTGTTGGCATCGCCGACGAACGGCGTCAGGGTGTTAGCCAGATAGCCTTTTTTGGCTGCGCCGACAAAGCCCCAGTGAATCGGAATACCGACGGTTTCCACATCCTGACCGTTGACTTTCAGAGTGCGGATACGCTTGGTCACCACGGCCTTGGCTTCAATATAGCCACGCTGAGAGCTGACTTTCACCGTATCACCATGCTGGATACCTTTCGCCTTCGCCAAACCTTCACCGATTTCAACAAACTGCTCCGGTTGAGTAATGGCGTTCAGTACGGAGTGCTTAGTCCAGTAGTGGAAGTGCTCCGTTAGGCGATAGGTGGTGCCCACATACGGGAAGTCTTTCGCCGTACCCATATTGGCTAGGTCTGCTTTAAATACACGGGCAGCCGGGTTAGAGATCACGTCTTTATGCAGCGGGTTAGTGCTGATTGGCGTTTCAAACGGCTCATAGTGCTCAGGGAACGGACCTTCCGCCATTTTATCGGTCGCAAACAGACGGCCCATGCCCTCGTTTTGCATGATAAATGGCCCAACGTCGCTGCCCGGAGGTGCGGCGCTGTAGTCAGGAACATCAATACCTGTCCACTTAGTGCCATCCCACTCGATCAGCTTACGTTTTGGATCCCATGCTTTACCCTGTGGATCCGCTGACGCACGGTTATACAGAATACGGCGGTTAAGCGGCCATGCCCATGACCACGCCAGCGTGTTACCCAGACCGGATGGATCAGAGTTATCACGACGAGCCATTTGGTTACCGGCTTCAGTCCAGCTGCCGGTGTAAATCCAACAGGCGCTGGAGGTGGTGCCGTCATCCCGCAGTTGAGCAAAGCTATCAAGCAGTTGGCCTTTCTTGAGGATCACTTTACCGGTGGCATCAGTGATATCCACCAGCGCACGACCGTTAGACTCTTTCGCCATCTCTTCTGACTGAGGATGCATTGGTTCCAAGTAGTTCCAAGTCATATTCATCAGCGGCTCGACACCTACGGCATTAGCGCCATCTTGTGCGTACAGCTCACGGATTTTGAATAACAGACCGGCCAAGATTTCGCCGTCAGTTCTGGCTTCTCCCGGTGGTTCGCCGCCCTTCCAGTGCCACTGCAACCAGCGGCCGGAGTTAACGATAGAACCATCTTCTTCAGCAAAGCAGGTACATGGCAGACGGAACACTTCGGTTTGAATTTCCGCTGGTTTCACGTCGTTTTGCATACCATGATTTTGCCAGAACTCGGCCGTTTCGGTGTTCAGCGGGTCAATGGTCACTAGGTACTTCAGTTTAGACAGTGAACGAACCACTTTATTTTTATCAGGGAACGAGGCAACCGGGTTAAAGCCCTGGCAGATATAGCCATTCACTTTGCCCTGATCCATCATTTCGAAATACTTCAGAACATCGTAGCCCTGATCCCATTTAGGCAACCAGTCATAGCCCCAATCGTTGTCTTTCTGGGCTTTATCACCATAGAAGCTCTTCATCATGCTGATAAAGAATTTCGGATAGTTACCCCAGTAGTTCACCTGATCCGCCAGCGCTTTTTTCGGGGTGCTGGCATCCAGATAAGTTTGCAATGTTGGCTGTTTTTCTGACGGTAAGGTCAGATAACCCGGCAGAGACTGTGACAGTAAGCCAAGGTCAGTCAGCCCCTGAATGTTGGAGTGACCACGTAAGGCGTTAACCCCACCGCCAGCCATACCCATGTTACCCAGCAGCAGCTGAATCATGGCCATGGTACGAATGTTCTGAGCGCCCACGGAGTGCTGAGTCCAGCCTAGGGCGTACAGGAACGAGGTGGTTTTATCGACGGCGCTGGTTTCAGCAATCAGTTCACACACCTTGATAAAGTCATCCTGCGGCGTACCACAGATATTACTGACCACTTCAGGGGTGTAGCGACTGACGTGTTTTTTCATCAGGTTCCATACGCAGTTTGGATCGGTCAGCGTCGGGTCGCGCTTGGCGAAACCGTCTTCACCAACCTGATAGTTCCAGGTGGTTTTATCATACTGACGTTTTTCTGCGTCATAGCCGCTGAACAGCCCGTCTTCAAAGGTAAAGTCCTCACGCACCAGCAGGCTGGCGTTGGTGTAGGCCTTCACATATTCAGCATTGATCTTGTTGTTTTCCATCAGGTAAAGAATAACCCCTGACAGGAACGCAATATCAGTACCGGAACGAATCGGCGTATAAAAATCGGCAACGGAGGCCGTACGGGTGAAGCGTGGATCGATGACGATCAGCTTAGCGTTGTTATGGATTTTCGCTTCCATCGCCCAGCGGAATCCTACCGGGTGTGCTTCTGCTGCGTTACCGCCCATCACGACGACAAGGTTTGCGTTTTTGATGTCAACCCAGTGGTTGGTCATCGCACCGCGACCAAATGTTGGAGCAAGACTTGCTACCGTTGGTCCGTGTCAAACGCGAGCTTGGTTATCGACCGCGAGCATACCGAGCGCCCGCGAAAATTTCTGAGTCAGTAAACCATTTTCATTGCTGGAAGCAGAGGCGGCGAGTAATCCGGTGGTTAACCAACGGTTAACGGTGACGCCCGTTGCCGAGGTTTGCTGGAAGTTCGCGTCACGGTCTGCCTTCATTAATTTGGCGATACGGTTAAAGGCATCGTCCCAGCTGATTCTCTGCCATTTGTCAGAACCTGGAGCACGATATTCCGGGTATTTCAGGCGACTTGCGCTGTTAACATAATCGATAAGCCCTGCCCCTTTAGGACAAAGCGCGCCACGGTTGACCGGATGATCCGGATCTCCCTCGATGTGGAAGATGCTGGCTTTGGCATTCTTGGCACCATCACCCATGCTGTACATTAACAGCCCACATCCCACTGAACAGTAGGTACAGGTATTACGTGTTTCCTGAGCGCGCAGCAGCTTATAGCTACGCGTCTCTGCCAGCGCCATTGAGGGTGCAAACCCTAGCGCTGCTGCCGTTGTACCTGCCATACCGCCAGCGCAGATTTTAAAAAACTGCCTTCTGCTGACCTGCATGGTTTTCTCCTTTTTCTTATTACTGATACATTGCTCGAATAAATTCACGTACAAACACGTTGCCGGTCACTTGCTTAAGGATTATTTAGCAATTTGTTACTGCTTTCTTAGCAAATCGAACCAAAAAAGAAAAAATATAACCAATAGACTGTCTTTTTCACCCGATGCGCCAGTTGTTTCAACTAACCAATAAAGACATTATTATTGTACGAAGATAGAATAGTGATTAACTTGATCCATCTCGTGAATGTTACAAGATTTAACTTTTTGTTGGCTATTTTCGTTGCATTTGTACCTCTAATGTTAACTCGAAAATAATATTCATCAAGTCCCCAATATTTGAAGGTCTATACGTGAAAACCGATATCCCTGTGCAAAACGACTGTTCTCAATCTGTTGTTGGCGTTAAGCAACTCGCTGTTCGCCGGCACAACGCTTTAAAAACATCAGAGCCAGACTGGGTTGCAGAGGAGGTTCCTGTTGCATTGAGCTATAACGGTATCGCTCATGTGGTGATGATGGCCACGCCAAAAGAGCTAGAAGAATTTGCTATTGGTTTCTCTTTGGCCGAGGGAATTATCGAATCACCGCAAGAGATTTACGGTATTGATGTCCGCAACGGTTGTAACGGTATTGAAGTCGAGATAGAGCTGGCTACCCGCCGCTTTGTGGGGCTGAAGGAGAGGCGTCGTGCGATGGCCGGTCGTACCGGTTGTGGCGTATGCGGCGTTGAGCAGTTGGGTGAGGTTTTACGTCCGCTTAAGCCGTTGCCGTTTACTCAACGGTTCGACCTGAGTTTGTTGGATGGTGTGTTGCCGCAGTTGAATAAGGTGCAAATCGTGGGTCAGTTGACCGGTTGTACTCACGCTGCGGGTTGGGTTTCTCCTGAAGGGCAGATGCTGGGCGGCTGTGAGGATGTGGGTCGTCACGTGGCACTGGATAAGCTGTTGGGTGTGCGGGCGAAGCAGGGTTGGCAGCAGGGTGCGGTGTTAGTCTCTAGCCGTGCCAGTTATGAGATGGTGCAGAAAGCGGCGATGTGTGGGGTTGAGATTTTGTTTGCGGTTTCGGCGACGACGTCGCTGGCGGTGAAGGTGGCGGAAGAGTGTAATTTGACGTTGGTGGGGTTTAGTAAGCCGGGGCGGGCGACGGTTTATACCTGTCCGGAGAGGATTATTGTTAGTTAGATTTTGTGGATATTCCGGCCGTAAATGCAATACGGACATATAACCATTGTGCTCGGCCGGTAGGGCCATGTACTTAGCTTTGGAGTGCGTCGGGCCTACCTTTCCTAGGGGCACTTCGTTGGCTTACGCCAAGTCGACCCCAACGGAAAGCTCTCCCGACGATTGGCTTTTAGGGCTAATAAAACCGTTATAGTTTGCCCTGAACTGTCAGCGTTTTTAGGGTATCCATTTGCTGGGTCATTTCATCATTATTAATAAACTCTGCCTTCCCTTCATCGTAGTAGCTGAATGCCTGATTTATCTGTTGTTCCAGCCAGTTATCATTAGTGCTGCTTTGTAGTTCTTCATCTATACGAAAATGTATTGTCGCCATAACACTTTTGCCTTTGTTGTTTCACTGGGATATCTGCATTTTGTTCTATTTAAAGGGATAGCTATGGCGATCCCTTTTTCGTATTGATTAACCGTGATTCACGTTTTGGTTCTGCATCTGAAATAGCTGGGTGGTTGATTGTTCGTATAGCTCAAGCAGTATGGGGATGATATGGGCGGAGGCTTTTAGCCATGCGCCGAGTTGTCCGAGGTTTTGTGGTTGGGGTTGAATTCCGTTTTCCAGTGACTCTCCTGTATGTAACAGCCCGTGGCATAACCCTTCGATGGATTCGGCGGCGATGCTGCTAAGGTCGTGTAGTTCGATGTCGCTAAGTTGAGTGTATTGCAGATCGGCGATTAGGGTGCGGAGGATGGTGATTGAGGTGTCGGGGGTGGTTTGGGTAAGGGTGTTAGTCATCATTAATATCTCGTGTAAGTAAGATTCAGATAACCACCCAAGACGCTAAACTCGGGTGGTAGCTCAGACAGGGTTAGCGTACCGGCTTACACGAATCCGGCGCTTCTTTCGAAGCCCCTGCCTGAGCCACCATTATTCGGGGTGAATCAAAGCGCATGACATTATCACATAATGTCATCGTGTAAGTCTCGGAACGCTAACTCCGGCTACGGATTTTGCCGTAGCGAGGTGACTATATTCCTGAGTTTTTGTGAATGAAATAGGTTGGGGGGATTTACATGGAGTTGTATGCGGGTATGGAATGTGTATCGCAGGAAATGGGGTGTCCACTTCCCTTAAAATGAGACAATTATAATTAGACTTTCTGCCTTACTTAACTGCAGGAGTATTTATGAAAAAGATCCGTTTTACTGAGACCCAAATTGTTAATATCTTAAAACTCGCTGATTCTGGGGTAAAAGTGGATGATATTTGCCGTCAAAATAGCATTAGTAGCGCAACCTATTATAACTGGAAGTCAAAGTATGGTGGGATGGAAGCGGCTGATATAAAAAGAATTAAAGAGCTTGAAGAAGAAAATACTAAATTGAAAAAGATGTTTGCTGATGTCAGTCTGGAAAATCATGCTATGAAGGAGCTCTTTGCAAAAAGGGTTGGTGATGACAGAGAAAAAATCCTGCGCAAAAATACTCGTTACCTCAGGATTATCTGTCATAAAAGCTTGCAAGATGACGGCATTAACACGCTCAGTTTATTATCGACAATGCATTGATTGGAAAGAAAAAGATAGTCAGGTGATTACAGCGATTCAATCAGTTTTAGCTAAATCGCCTCAAGCTGGTTTTTGGAAATGTTATTTTCGACTTCGCTTTCAAGGCTATTATTTTAATCATAAACGCGTTTATCGGGTTTATTGCCGTTTAGGACTGAATTTACGACGCCGGGTTAAAAAGATTCTGCCAAAACGAGAAAAACAGCCATTGTCAGTCGCTAAAATGGCAAATGCTCAATGGGCGTTGGATTTCATGCATGATGCTTTGCATTGTGGAAAACGCTTTAGAACATTAAATATTTTGGATGAAGGAACTCGGGAATGTTTAGCTATCGAAATTGATACATCGTTACCCGCAGAACGAGTTATTCGGGTT
The DNA here is from genome assembly GCF_003096015.2 of Limnobaculum parvum. Taxonomy (NCBI): domain Bacteria; kingdom Pseudomonadati; phylum Pseudomonadota; class Gammaproteobacteria; order Enterobacterales; family Budviciaceae; genus Limnobaculum; species Limnobaculum parvum. Next base: position 3,601,613 of record NZ_CP029185.2, read on the forward strand.
CTTGAACGTTTAAAAGAAGAGCGTGGGTTACCAAAGCAAATTAGGGTTGATAATGGCCCCGAGCTTATTTCTATTAACTTATTGAATTATTGTGAAGAAAACAATGTGAAATTAGTTCACATTCAGCCTGGGAAACCCACGCAAAATGGTTTTATTGAGCGATTTAATGGTTCGTTTCGTCGCGAATTTTTAAATGCCTATTTATTTGACTCATTAAGCCAAGTACGGGAAATGGCTTGGTTTTGGCAACAAGATTATAACGATGAAAGAACACATGAAAGCTTAGGAAATATGCCACCAACAGCTTATCGGAAACAACTGGAAAACTCTAATAACTTACTGTCCTAAATATAGGGAAGTGGACAATACACCCACGGTTGGAACAATACTGCTTTGATTTCTTATCTAGCCACACAAGCTTGATAAAAAGGCCATCTGATAACATAATGCGCGGCATTATCGTGTGAATGTGGCGTCTGAGGGACAACCTTCATCAGGTGAACTGTAACTATCTATTTTTAAGGCATATCTCATTGTGTCTAATATCTTCAAGGAAACGAAAATATGACCGAAGCTACAAGTAAAAAATTGGCATCTTCCGAGAAAGATGAGCTCTCAACCAGACCCCGAGTAAAAAACGCCCGATCAGAAACTACCTCTGCTGATATTAATGAAAACTCTTTCTTTAAGGTTGTTTTTTCAGATAATTTATCGCTTGAAAATAAAGTAGAAGAACTGACAAAAATACTGGAATTCACCAACGATAAAGAAAGTGACAGAGCCAGAATACAAGAATTCGATGCTTTCAAAGAGTATTTGCAATCCATTTCTGAGGAAATGTCCAAACAGCGCATTCAGATGACGGACACCGAAGTTTTCGCAGAATTACAAAAAGTCTATTCTGACTTTAATGATGATTTGAATAACTTTATTGAGCAAATTACTCCTCTCACAGAAATTACAGACGCTTTATATAAATTACGCCAAAGTGGTGAAACAAGAAATGCTCTGGCGCAGATCAAAGCCGATAAAGAATGGGAGACTGCAAAAAACGAACTCAAAAAGACACTAACCGAAGACATTGCGGCTATTGAAGTTCAGATAACTGAGCTACAAAATTCTATTTTTAGCCTGTCTCAGGATAAAAGCTTTTTCGGTTTTGGCCAGATCAAACCAACATCTAAAGCCCAGATTCTGTCCAATGAAGCTCTAATTGAAAAACTTCAGGCCGAAAGCGCAAGCAAACGAGCTGAACTTAACGCTCTTACTCAAGAAATCGCAGAACATATCTCTTTACGCTCCCAGTCCTTCGAAACTGAGAAACTGAAAGAATTATTGAACCTGACCTCTGATGAGCATACTCAGCGTCAGGCCAAAATGGTGGACTCTGCACTTAAGTTCGTCAATCAAGGTAAGGAGCGCTTCGGAACCATCAGAGGCCATTTAGAAAAAATGGTAAAACAGATAGAAGGCCTCGGAGACAACAACGGAAATATGGTTCAGATTTACGCCGTAATGAATGAAGCAACCAAAAAAGTAGAAGATATCCATCGGGAACGCAGAAAAGAGTTAGCCGAAGTTGATGCTGGTGACAATCTACTGGTATCCATGAAGCACGAAGAAACGTGCCGGAATCTGGATGAACACATTGATACGGTATCCACTGCAACCGTAGATACGATGCAGACTTATGGCGAGCTAACGACTGAAGCGATTAAAATCAGAAACATGCAGGCCTCAACCAAGAAGCAGGTAGAAAGCGCCAGAGCAATGCACTCCAGAGGTATTGCATCGGTCGCTTCCCAGCTCAGCGTGGTGGTTACCGCAGTAAACTCAGCAGCAATCAACGAAGCCCAATCGATGGCTGGCAATACTCTGGCGGAAATGGCCAAAGTAACCAATGATATTGCTAAAAATGAAGCTATCCGTATTGCTACGGGCCGTGATGATATTAATTACGATCTGGAAGCAATGCTGCAGAACTTGGCTGAATTCGGTGATACCCAACGTGAAGCGACTGAAATTACCCGCACAGCTCTTGAAACCATGAGAGCAAATCTCGAAGAAATAGAGAAAATGGCCAAAGATGTTCAAGCGGACACCAGAGACTTTGTAGCCGTAACGGGTGATGTTCTGTCTCAAAAAGCAGAGCCAGCAAAAACGACATCAACAGGTAGTACTTCTCCATTCAAGCTGTGATAAAGGGAATTTAGCATGCATTTAATAAGGGGACGTGAATATCTGGCCAGAATACAGAATTTTAAACTGTTGGGCCGGGAGCACGATCTTGAAAGAATTTCCTCTATTCTTATCAGGAAATCATCAAATTCTTTGCTGCTAACCGGGCCTGCTGGCGTGGGAGTTTCAATACTCCCACTTGGTTTGCAGGCAGCGAAAGAGTTACCAGATACACCTTTTGACATCATCGTAAAAAAACTATTCTGGTTAAACACCGACTCTTTATTTTCCAGCGGTGACAGCAACAAGATTAATGATGAATTCCAGAGGATGCTAAAAAAGCTGGTGCAAACACCAGAGTCTGTACTGATCATCACAGATACATACAATTTTTTAGAGGCGGCACATAACACTGGGAATTCCCACTTTATGAACGCCATAAATAATGCTGACAAATCTAAGGATTTTCAGGTCATTCTTGAGGTACGCGACGAGCATTTGAGTTCGGTGTTTAAATGGAACTCTGTCATTTCCGAGATGTACACGCTCTATGATGTGGCAGAGCCTGTCGGCGAAAATTTAACGCTGATTGTCAATCACGTATCTGAGTCACTCTCCATTCATCATAAAATTGCAATTGATGCGACGGCCATTGAAGAAGCTATTCACCTAACCAGCAAATATAGAGACAGCTTAGGTTTAGGCGGAGCACAACCACAAAGAGCCATTTCGTTGCTTGACCGCGCACTGGCAAGCTATCGTCAGTATGCGCATAAGCATCATCCTAAAATTGCCGATCTCACTGCTCGTATTGCCAATAGTACGGATGAAACGCAACGTCTGGAGCTGCAAAACCAGCTTAATATCTGGGAAAGAGACTGGGGAAATCTGAAAGCAGAAATCAGCAAAACATATCAGTACCAACGTGATGCAGAAACCTTACGTTTTCAGTTACAAGATGAGTTAGCTACCCTGCAAGAAGAGGAAAGTAACAACCTTTGTCCTGAATCATCTGCGGTCAAAACATTTGCACAATTAACGTCCAATGGTTTTGATTCTCCTGCGCAAGCCAATATTAAAGAGAAGATCCACCAGATAGAAAAAGAGATCGCGACCAACGCTGAACAGCATAAAAAGCTGGTTGCCTTGGCGAATAAAGATCTGATGCTAACCAGACAAGAAATTATTACAGAATTTAGTCAAATCTCAGGCATTCCTTCAACCAAATTGGATGAGAATGAAGTTGAGAATTTGATTAATCTGGAAGCAAATTTGTTATCTCGGATTTTTGGTCAAAATGATGCGGTAAAACATGTCGCTAACTCAGTCAAAGTGGCCAAAGTAGACACCATGCAAGAGTCTGGCCCGGCCGTATCGTACCTGTTCCTCGGTCCTTCTGGGGTAGGTAAGACAGAGATGGCCAAAGCGTTAGCTCAAAATATTTTTGGTGATGAAAAATCCCTGATCAGATTCGATATGTCTGAATACATGGAAAAGCATGCGGTGGCGAAACTCATTGGTGCACCGCCGGGCTATGAAGGTTTTGAAGCCGGTGGGATCCTAACTAACTCGGTCAGAAAAAATCCTATCGGTATTTACCTGTTCGATGAAATAGAAAAAGCCCATCCAGACGTATTCAATATTTTTCTTCAAATACTGTCAGATGGTCGGCTTACCGATAATATCGGTCGTACCGTAGACTTTTCAGACATCATTATCATCATGACGTCCAATATCGGTCAGCCTTATTATCTGAATCCAGGGTTATCGGACGAAGAAGCAAATAATCTGGCGACGGAAGAGCTTAACAATACATATCGCTCCGAATTACTTAACCGCTTTAATGGCCGCGAAAATATCCTTCATTTCAAGCGATTGCCACCAGAAGTCATTGAGAAGATTATTCGTAGAGAAATAACTAAGTTGAATGATTCCTATCAGACCAGAGGTCTGGAAATAGAGATGAAAGATTCATGTATTACCTGTTTCTGTAAGGATCATTATGACCTGATACGCGGAGCCAGAGGTTTGCCAGGTTATATCAAGACGAATATAAGACCGGTTATCGTGAATCACATTCTTAACAGTCCTAATGAGAAAGGAAAGTTTTGTGCCGTCTATAATACTGAGCGGAAAAACTTTGAAATATCCTTTATCAAGAAATGAGATAGGTGCATGTGAAAAGCAATAACAGTTTTTCTCAGAGAATAATCGCGGTGATTTCTTTTATAGGAACAAAAATCCGCAAGCTTTTTTCTTGGTATAAGGATTTATGGGTCAAATTCACACATAATAAATATGATGAATTTGTCTATAAAAGAGGGATTACTATGGCTGCCTCCACATTGGCGGTCATGGTGATCGTGCCCGTATTCATATGTCTTATTTTACAGACCACCTATTACTGGACGACCTATAAAAAAGAGACTATTTATCTGAGCCAGTCGGAAGAAATTTATCCGGATGATAATATTTGGGGCGTCAGGGGCTGCTATACCCGACATTGTGATAGCGACTCTTCCATCTATTTTAGAATCAAGCCGTCCTTGTTTCATCACCTTTGGAACCTTGGACATAACGGAAATGTATTCCTGCCCGATGTAATAGGCTCTAGCGTGCCTACAGGCTTAACACAGTGTGAAGTCATTTCTTATGGTATTCGTATGCGAATGACGATGTTGTTTAATGTCTACCCTAATATCTTAAAGGTCACTTGTGCAGGTGTAGAACCAAACTAATCGCATTTATGGGTTCCCAAACGAGGCCGTTTCAACCAAATAATGTTGGCGGCCTCAGTCATCCTTCCGTTTTTGCCTTATGAATTGATTACTCTGAACCACACCCCAACACCTGCCCCCGACAAACCCCCAACACCTCCCCCCGCAACCAACGATGCCCCGGATCCACCTCTGCCCGAGGATGCCACATCTGCGACACCGTGATGCCTTTGGTTTTTACCGGCAGCTCAAAAGCGCTGAGTGTCGCTGTCGCGCCGGTCATTGACTGATTAAGCAAAAAAGAAGCCGGAACCAACGCCACCAGATCCGACGCCTTAGCCACCGCCAACGCCGCCGGAAAACTGGGAACCACAGCCGCAACTTTGCGCTTTAAACCTGATTCCGCCAGCGCTTCATCCACCGGCCCGCTGATATGTTCACGGCGGGAAGCAACCACATGCCCGAAAGCCACATACTGCTCGACGCTAACGTTGGCTTCCATCTCAAGGGGATGCCCCTTTCTGACCACGCCCACAAACCGGTCTCTGAATAGCGCCTGCAAACGAATCTCTGGCCCCATCGCCCCTAATACGCCGATTTCAAGATCCACCAGCCCTTCACGTAAATATCGGGAACTCTTCTCTGGCTTGGCGACAAAACGCAGGCACACCAGAGGAGCAGCCAACGCAGCGGCGGCAATCAACGATGCGCCAAACGCCTCCACAAAACCATCGTTAGCCCGAATGGTGAAGGTGCGTTCCAGCGTGGATAAATCCAGTTCCGCTGACGAGGGGCGAAGTAATCCCCGCGCTTCAAATACGGCATTTTGAGTGCGCCCGCGAATCTGTTCAGCATAAGGGGTTAATACCATCTGACGCCCGGCCCGAACCAATAAGGGATCTCCGGTAGCGGCACGAAGGCGGCTGAGGGTTCTGCTCATTGCCGAAGCGCTTAGCCCTAGACGACGGGCAGCACTCGCCACGCTCCCTTCAGCAAGAAGCACATCAAGCGCAATGAGTAAATTAAGATCGGGTTCATTCATGCAGGCATAGTACTCTGAGCAGAGGGATAAGAGAAGGCGTCTGGTGCAGGTTATAAATGCAAATGCTGCGTCTTCCGCCATATCTCTAACAGGGTTATATTTCCTAAACTCATCTCAACTAACCCGCCAAAATGGCATTAACAAGAGCAACGCCTGAATGGAATTATTTTCTAACCAGCCTGATGATGAAGGGCTTCCCGGCCGCGAACGTTGTTTAGCCATGATGGCGGTCATGACCATGACGACCATGGCCGTATTCGACGGTTCGATGATTAATATCGCACTGCCGCAAATAGCGCATACTTTAGGTGTTTCCTCCAGTGAGGCTGTCTGGGTTTCTAACGGTTATCTGCTGTCGGCAGCGATGACGCTGGCGATATTTGCCGCGATTGCCAGCCAGATTGGTTTTCGGACACTGTTTGCCATCGGTTTAAGCGTATTTACGCTGGCATCGGTAGGCTGCGCCTTTTCGTCATCGCTGGAAATGCTGATTGTTATGCGGGTACTACAGGGCATTGGCGGCGCTGCAACATTGAGTATTGGCCCGGCAATCTTGCGATCTATTTTTCCCAACCGTTTATTGGGGCGAATACTGGGGCTGAATGCCTTACTGGTTGCCGCCAGCACCGCTATTGCTCCCGTTCTTGGCGGTACCATTTTATCCACCCTGAGCTGGCAGTGGCTGTTCGCCATTAATATTCCGTTAGGCATCATTGCCGTGGTGCTTACCCTGCGGGTTATTCCCGGCAAATACACCACCACGCGGGAGCCATTCGATATTGCCGGCGCGGTGCTGTCTGCGGTGATGTTAGGAGCGCTTATTATGGCTGCCGGGGCTTTTTCACGCCCTGAGGGTGTGGAATATTCATTTAGCCCACTGATAACCTCTATGGCCTACGGGCTAACCGCCATTGCTGCCGGGTTGGCTTTTATCTGGCGTCAGCGCCGTGCACCAAAGCCTCTGCTTCCCCTTGATATGTTTGCCTCTTCACGGTTTTCACTGGCGGCGTTAACTTCTCTGGCCTCTTTTGTCAGTCAAGGAATTACCTTTGTTGCGCTGCCGTTCTTATTCCAGAGCGTTTATGGCTACAGTGCATTTGTATCAGCGCTACTTTTCACCCCTTGGCCTATCGGTATTATTCTGGCTGCACCTTATGCAGGGCGACTGGCGGATCGCTATCCCGCCGCCATCATTTCTACCGTGGGGCTGTGCCTGTTCGCTGTCGGGCTTGCGCTGCTGGCATTGCTGCCCACTCATCCACAAGAATGGGATATTGGCGCTCGCAGTTTGCTGTGTGGTATCGGCTTCGGTTGCTTCCAAAGCCCGAATAATCGGGAAATGTTGTCGAATGCATCCCGAGAGAACAGCGGTTATGCATCCGGTGTACTGGCAATAATGCGGACTTTCGGCCAGTGTCTGGGGGCGGCGTTTGTGGGAGCCATTTTATCGGCCTATGCCCAATCCGGCAGCGAACCGCTAACGCTTGCGGTGCATGAGGCTCAGGCGGTGCGATTGAGCCTTTGGGTCGCGGTGGCTGCCACGATGTTGGCCATTATCATTAGCTACATGCGAAATGTTAACCGCTCTGAAAAGAAAGTCTAAATTCGAACCATATCAACAAAAGAAATAAGCATCGAGCTTTATGTCGTTCAGTAAAGCCCGGTGCTTAAACCCACGGTTAATCCCCTAACAGCACCGAATCCATCGCGATTTCTACCATCTGATTAAACGATGTTTGACGCAGTTCAGATGACAGTGCTTCTCCGGTACGGATATGGTCGGATACCGTGCAAATACATAGTGCTTTCGCGCCATATTCTGCGGCCACGCCGTAAATACCCGCCGCCTCCATCTCGATACCCAAAATGTTATATTTTTCCATTACGTCAAACATCTGCGGGTCTGGGTTATAGAACAAATCGGCGGAAAATATATTGCCAACGTGAACCGGCACCTTTTTCGCTTCCGCTGCTGTAACCGCATGGCGTAATAAATCGAAGTCGGCAATGGCAGAGAAATCATGGCCCTTGAAGCGGATTCGGTTGACGTTAGAATCAGTGCTGGCACCCATTCCTATCACGATATCCCGCACTTTTACCTGCGGTAACAGCGCACCACAGGAGCCAATACGGATAATCTTATCCACCTGATATTCGGTAATCAGCTCTTTGGTATAGATGGAGCAGGAAGGGATCCCCATGCCGTGCCCCATCACGGAAACGCGTCGCCCCTTATAGGTGCCGGTATAACCGAGCATATTTCTGACATCGGTGACTAATCGGGCATCTTGCAGCATGGTTTCTGCGATATGTTTGGCTCTGAGCGGGTCGCCGGGCATAAAGACAACATCAGCAAAATCACCCGGGTTAGCATTAATGTGTGGCGTCGCCATATCCATTTCCTTTCACAAAGTGGTTAACTGGTTAAGATTATTAAAATAATGTTTTGCCGTAATCCATTGCAGACAAATTGAAGTGCTTCGCTACTGTTTGTCCGATATCAGCAAAGGTATGCCGCAGCCCCAACGGGCCTGGCTTCACTTTCGGGCCATACACCAATACGGGGATATGCTCTCGGGTATGGTCACTACCAGCCCAAGTAGGGTCACAGCCGTGATCGGCGGTCAGAATCAGTAAATCGTCTTCACCCATCAGCGGCAACATTTCCGGCAGGCGACGATCGAAGTGCTCCAGCGCAGCGGCGTAACCGGCAACATCACGGCGATGGCCGTAAGAAGAGTCAAAATCAACGAAGTTGGTAAACACGATGGTGTTATCACCCGCCTGTTTGATTTCTCTTAACGAGGCGTCAAACAGCTCATCAATGCCGGTGGCTTTAACCTTTTTGGTAATGCCTTCATCAGCATAAATATCGGCAATCTTACCAATCGAGACAACCTGCCCCTGCTTCTCTTCTACCAGTTTGTTCAGTACGGTGGGTGACGGTGGTTTTACCGCATAGTCATGGCGGTTGCCGGTACGTTTGAAATTCTCCGGCTTATCACCAACGAAAGGACGGGCGATAACCCGGCCAATGTTATAGCCACCTTCCGTCAGTTCTTCACGCACCAAGGCACACAGCTGATAGAGGTTTTCCAGACCGTAGGTCTCTTCATGGCAGGCGATTTGAAAGACTGAATCCGCAGAGGTATAGAAAATCGGCTTACCGGTTTTCATATGCTCAACGCCCAGTTGTTCGAGAATGGCGGTGCCAGAAGCATGGCAATTACCCAAATAGCCCGGCAGTTTTGCCCGTTCTACCAGCCGCTGTAATAGCGCGGGTGGGAAGCTATTGTTCACATCGCTGAAATACCCCCAGTCGAACAAGACCGGTACCCCAGCAATCTCCCAATGGCCGGATGGGGTGTCTTTACCGGAAGAGAGCTCTTCTGCGTAACCATAGGCTCCAATAATCTCTGCCTGTGGGTCTAGCCCTGTGGGAAACTGGCCTGAAGCCTGTTCATTAGCCTTACCTAAACCCAACTGACTTAAATGCGGTAAGGTTAACGGGCCGCTGCGCCCAATATCCGCACTACCCTGTTGGCAGGCCTGTGCAATGTGGCCCAGCGTGTTTGAACCCACATCACCAAATTTATCAGCATCTCGCGTAGCGCCAATACCAAATGAATCGAGAACCATAATAAAAACACGTTTCATTGTTCATATCCTTCAGATAGTCGTCACTGGCGTTTTGACAAAAACCAGCCGTATGGCAGAGGCGCTCCGTGTTAGTACAGGAGTTTAGTTCCCTGCTGTTTAAAATAATGCAACCAATCGCTGTCAGGCTGACGGTCAGTTACCACACAGGTAAACGCATCTAGGGAAGCAAAGCGCCCTACTCTCACCTGCTCAAATTTATTATGGTCGGCAACCAAAATACTTTGTGAAGCCACCGCCATTGCCTGAGCCTTTAAAGCAATTTCATCGAGAATAAAGGTGGTAACCCCTTGCGTTAACGAAACGCCAGCGGCAGAAATAAAGGCCTTATGGGGGCGTAGATAATCCAGCTCATTATGACCACCAACGGCGGTAAAAATATGGGTGCTGATTTTAAATTCGCCCCCGCACAAGATCACCTTACAAAGCGGTTTTTCCTGCAGGGCCATAAAGGTATTCAGTGAGTAACAGATTCCGGTGAAATGGCGCTCATCCGGGATACTTTCAATGATAAACGGCACCGTGGTGCCCGAATCGAAAAGTATCACTTCGTCATCGGTAATCAGTTGAGCAGCGAGTTGACCAATGTGGCGCTTTTCATCAATATTCTTAAGCTGTTGTTCACAAAAGAAATATTGATTAGCGCCATTCATCTTCGGGTCGGTAACAATATATCCACCCAGTAATATAAGCGATGAAGGCTCTGCGCTCAGGTCACGGCGAATGGTCATTTCCGATACATTCAGCTGTTGAGCTGCATCACGCACATAGACTTTATCGGTATCTCTTAAAATCTGGGTAAGTTTATATATTCGCTCCGTCCGACGACTGCTCATTTATACTCCTGTCAGGTTAATAATCTTTCTTTTCGCCAGCCTGCCCCGACACAATACTGACACCCGAGCTGGTACCAATCCGAGTGGCGCCAGCATTGATCATCATGGTGGCCGTTTCCCGTGAACGTATACCACCAGATGCTTTCACACCCATCTTCTTCCCGACAGTGTTACGCATCAGAGACACATGTTCAACCGTTGCACCACCGCTACTGAACCCGGTTGATGTTTTGACGAACTCCACTTGCAAATCGCGACAAATTTCGCAAACTTTGACGATTTCTTCATCGCTGAGCAGACAGGTTTCCAGAATCACTTTTAGTGTGACCTCGCCACAGGCCTGTTTAACCGCGTTGATATCCGTAGTTACGTCATCAATCCAGCCACTTTTGAGCCAGCCCACATTGATAACCATATCAATTTCCTGCGCCCCGGCTTCAATCGCAGCTTTGGCTTCATATGCTTTCACCCAGGTCAGACTGGCACCTAATGGAAAGCCAATAACACTACACACTTTTACCGAGCTTCCGGTTAATTGACTGAACACTAATGGCACATAGCCTGAATTAACACACACCGAAGCAAAGTTATATTCCAACGCTTCGCGACAAACCTGAATAATTTGTTCTGCCGTCGCATTCATTGCCAGCAATGTATGATCAATATATTGCTCATAACGTATTGATTGACTCATTATTTTTACCTTTTTTATTCAGCCTGACAGGAGGGTTTTGCCAACATAACAATAAAATGTTATTTAAATAACATCACACAAAATCATTAAAATCAATAATATTGATATTTTCATATTGAGACAAATGTCACAGTAAAAGCATTTGTGAATAATTAATGTTACGCCACAAACAATAGACCATTTTAATACCGAGATCTCAATTTTCATTTATTGTGAAAATGTACCTCGGTGCTTATTCTACCCGCTTTATTGGCTATCGAGAATTACGGAGTGTTCTGTGAAATATCTTATTGGAATAGCAGGTATTATTGTTATTTTAGCGTTAGCGCTATTAGCCAGCAATAATCGTAAAAAAGTCAGATATCCCTATATTTTTATTATGCTTGGCCTGCAATTCTTATTGGCCTTTCTGCTGCTGAATACTAGCGGCGGCAGTATTCTTATTGGGGGAATCGCCAGTGTTTTTGATAAATTATTGAAATATGCGGCGGAGGGAGCGAATTTTGTTTTTGGCGGGTTGCTAAACGATAAGCAGTTTTCTTTCTTTATCATGGTATTAATGCCTATCGTCTTTATTTCTGCGTTAATTGGTATCATGCAATACATCCATTTACCGAACCGGATAATTCTTATTATCAATGCGTTAATGAGAAAATGTGGCTTAATTAAAAATAATGAATCCGCTTCTTTTTTAGGCCAGTCATTTCTGACGATGATTATTAAAGGGATCGGTATTTTATTAAGTAAAGTAAACGGCATGGGCAAGCTGGAATCTTATAATGCCGTGGCTTCTGCCATTCTCGGTCAGTCCGAAGTTTTTATTTCATTAAAAAAATCATTAGGCCTTCTTCCGCAACATCGTCTTTACACGCTCTGTACATCGGCAATGTCGACCATTTCCATGTCCATCGTCGGTGCCTATATGACGCTGTTAGATCCGGTTTACGTGGTAACCGCGATTGTATTAAACCTGTTTGGTGGATTTATTATTGCTTCCGTGATTAACCCGTATCGGGTCGATCCTGAGGAAGATGTTTTGGAGGTGGTTGCTGAAGAGAAACAGAGTTTCTTTGAAATGCTGGGGGAATATATCCTTGATGGTTTCAAAGTTGCCGTGATCGTGGGTGCCATGTTGGTTGGTTTTATCGCCATCATCGCCATGGTTAATGCTATCTTCAGCTATTTGTTTGGTATTTCTTTTCAGGATTTTCTGGGCTACGTTTTCTCACCTTTAGCCTTTTTAGTTGGCGTGCCATGGGATGAGGCAATTAGCGCTGGCAGCCTGATGGGTACCAAGCTGGTAAGTAATGAGTTTGTCGCGATGGATCAGCTTAAGCAGGGCTTAACCAGTGGAACCTTCCTGTTTTCAGAACATACTAAAGCTATTATTTCGGTGTTCTTGGTCTCTTTTGCTAATTTCTCGTCCATTGGCATTATCAGCGGTGCTATTAAAGCGCTGAACCCTCAACAGGGGAATGTAGCATCGCGCTTTGGTTTGAAATTGCTGTATGGTGCAACATTAGTTAGCTTCCTGAGCGCTGCCGTTGTAGGGCTGATTCACAATTAAAACGCTGTATTTTTGCCGGCCTAATAGCCGGCATTTGAATAATGTTAAACCGGTGTGTTAACCGTTTTACTGAACAAGAAGGTAAATACTATGAGAATCGTTGATCTGATTGCTAAAAAACGTGACGGCAAGGAACTTTCTACCCAAGAAATCGAATTCTTCGTCAAAGGCTATACCGAAGGCGCGATCCCTGACTATCAGGCCAGCGCCATGATGATGGCAATTTACTTTCAGGATATGACCGATCGCGAGTGTGCAGACCTGACGATGGCGATGGTTAACTCCGGAGACACCATTGATTTATCGGCGATTGACGGTATTAAAGTAGATAAACACTCCACCGGCGGCGTTGGTGATACGACGACGCTAGTGCTGGCTCCGTTAGTTGCCGCGCTTGATATTCCGGTGGCAAAGATGTCGGGTCGTGGCTTGGGGCATACGGGTGGTACTCTGGACAAGCTGGAGTCGGTAAAAGGTTTTCATATTGAAATCAATAAAGAAGAGTTTATCGATTTAGTCAATCGCCACAAGGTGGCGGTTATTGGTCAGTCGGGCAATTTAACCCCGGCAGATAAAAAGATGTACGCCCTGCGGGACGTTACCGGCACCGTCAATTCTATTCCCCTAATCGCCAGCTCGATTATGAGCAAGAAAATTGCCGCAGGTTCTGACGCCATTGTGTTAGATGTTAAAACCGGCGCGGGCGCATTTATGAAAACCGATGAAGATGCCATTGAGTTAGCCAAGTCGATGGTTCGCATTGGTAATAATGTGGGTCGGCATACCATGGCGGTGATTTCTGATATGTCACAGCCGCTTGGCTTTGCTATCGGTAACGCACTGGAAGTACAGGAAGCCATTGATACGTTGAGGGGCAAAGGCCCGGCAGACCTGACAGAGCTGACCTTGGTGTTAGGCAGCCAAATGGTAGTATTGGCGAAAAAAGCCAATACGCTGGAAGAAGCGCGCCAGATGCTGCTTGAAGTCATTAACAACGGCAAGGCGCTGGAGAAATTCAAAGCGTTTCTAGCCAATCAGGGCGGTGATGCCTCGGTTGTCGATCATCCAGAAAGATTACCTCAGGCTAAATATAAAATTGAAGTACCTGCCAAAACCTCCGGTGTAGTGGCAAATATTATCGCTGATGAAATTGGCGTTGCCGCAATGTTGCTGGGCGCAGGCCGCGCCACTAAAGAAGACGATATTGATTTAGCCGTTGGGCTGATGCTGCATAAAAAAATGGGTGATAGCGTTAAGGCCGGTGATTCACTGGTCACCATTTATGCCAACCGGGAAGACGTCTCTAGCGTGATGGATAAGATCTATCACAGCATAGCGATCGCCGAACACGGGCAGGCACCTAAACTGATTCATACGGTCATTACCCAGTAAGCCGCTGGTTTATCCGCCACCTTATATCACAAGGAAATCACCATGACTGATAATGAACTGATCGAATACGCTAAAAAAGCCCGCCAGTCGTCCTACAGCCCCTACTCTAAGTTTGCGGTTGGCGCAGCGCTGGTTGCCGATGACAATCAGGTATTCCTCGGTTGTAACGTTGAGAATGCCTCTTATGGTTTAACTAACTGTGCAGAAAGAACTGCCATATTCAAAGCGGTATCGGAAGGCAAGCGCCAGTTTAAAAAACTGGTGATTATCGGCGATACTGAAGGCCCAATTTCCCCTTGCGGTGCTTGCCGTCAGGTGATTAACGAATTCTGCGCTCCGGATATGCCGGTTTTGATGGTCAATATGAAGGGTGAAGTAAAGCATACGTCGATAGCCGAGCTACTACCTTACTCGTTTGGGCCAGAAGACCTAAGTTAACGCAGTGCCCTTGGCAGTTGCAGTTGGCAGTTGGCAGTTGGCAGTTGGCAGTTGGCAGTTGGCAGTTGGCAGTTGGCAGTTGACCTTATTTTTGCCCTTCTATAGAGCACTGGAATTCAGTTGACGATTGAGAGAGGCTAGCACAATCCGCAGGGATGCGGATTGAGGCGCAGTGACGCCGGGAGCGGCTCTGCGCCGGTGCGTTCAGGCCGAACGAATGAGGAAGGAAGTCGCCTAAGCGACCTGGATTCGGGTGCGAAGGCGCGGGGGTGCAGGGGGCGTTCGCCTTTTAACGCCCCTTGCTCGGCCACTCGCACAGTAGCCAATTCAGTCTCAGCACGATTAGTGGACGAAACTTACCCCAGACTAAACCATCTATCACACCAATCGGCAATACCCCCACAAATGATAATGATTATCAATTGATATTCAATGCTATACTGATAGCCCACCATGAAATTGAAATGAGCTGTCTTATACACAGCGTTAATGTCCTTTGAGGAGTGATACGATGAGTTATACCCTTCCTACCCTGCCTTATGCCTACGATGCTCTGGAACCTCACTTTGATAAACAAACCATGGAAATCCATCACAGTAAGCACCATCAGGCTTATGTGAACAATGCTAATGCTGCGTTGGAAACGCTGTCTGACGATCTGAAAAGATTGTCTGCTGAAGAGCTGATAGCTCAGTTAGATAAAGTGCCTGCGGAAAAGCGTACCGTATTAAGAAACAACGCCGGCGGTCACGCAAACCATAGCCTATTCTGGAAAGGTCTGAAAAAAGGTACCGCTCTACAGGGCGATCTGAAAGCGGCTATCGAACGTGATTTCGGTAGCATTGATAGCTTTAAAGAGAAGTTTGAACAAGCGGCGGCTACCCGTTTTGGTTCTGGTTGGGCCTGGTTGGTATTGAAAGAGGGCAAGCTGGCCGTGGTTTCTACCGCTAATCAGGACAGTCCTCTGATGGGCGAAAGCGTATCTGGTGCATCAGGCTTCCCGATTGTCGGTCTGGACGTATGGGAACATGCTTACTATCTGAAATTCCAAAACCGTCGTCCTGACTACATTAAAGAATTCTGGAATGTGGTGAACTGGGACGAAGCTGCCAAGCGTTTTGCTGACGCAAAATAATAGGCTAATTCTCTAATTTTCATATAAATAGCGGAGACCATAGTGAGTAACTCGCTATGGTCTCCTTAATAAACATTTCGTTATCAGCCTCTCAATTAAATTTCTTCACTTTTGTCCTGAAAAGATAATTATTCTTTCGATAAAACGTGAAATTTTTATCATGAAAAGTGATTTCTCTGATGATAACCCCTCTCTCTCCCGCTATCACCTTCATAAGCCGATGGTTTATCCATGTGATAAAAGTGGTCATTTGTAGTAGAATAGCGCCCTGATTTTATTCACATTCTATTTTTTAGGGAAATTGACATGAATTCTATTCCAGCCTGCCCGGTCTGTTCATCAGAAAATACCTATCCGGACGGAGACATGTTCATCTGCCCTGATTGTGCTCACGAGTGGAACTCTTCAGAGCCCGTGTCAGCAGATGGTGATGTAAGAGTAGTGAAAGACAGTAATGGTAACGTATTAGCTGACGGCGACTGCGTAACCCTGATTAAAGACCTGAAGCTGAAAGGCTCTTCAACCGTACTGAAAGTGGGTAGCAAATCTAAACCTATCCGTCTGGTTGATGGCGACCATGAAATCGACTGCAAAATCGATAACACCAGCATTATGCTGAAAGCCTGCTTCGTTAAGAAAGTCTGATAAGCAGAAATAAAGCCACCGTTTTCTGAAAGCCGTGGCTTTTTTCTCCATCACCGCAGGTTCCAAATTCACTGTCCCTAAATCAAAAACTGGATACACCTTGCCACAGTCAGTATGCTGAAATGACTTAGTTACTCAGTGAAACTGGCGGTTACCATGATCTATCCTTTCGTCTATATCGGCAAAATCAAACCCTACGATGACCACTCTCCCAGTGCCATAGACAAACGTGCAGTGGATGGTGAGCTGTTACTTACGCCGCTGGGTTTTGAAGGCGACCAACAGGCCGATACGCGCTATCACGGCGGTGCCGATCGCGCTTTATGCCACTATCCACAGGAACATTACGACTACTGGAAGCTACGCTTCCCTGAACAGGCCGATCGGTTTGCTGCACCACTGTTTGGAGAAAACCTCTCTACCCAGAGCCTAACCGAAGAAACGGTTTTTATCGGTGATATCTTCCGTTGGGGGCAAGCACTCATTCAGGTCACTCAGCCCCGTTCCCCGTGCTATAAACTGAATTATCATTGTAATATTAATAAGTTCGCTCGCATCATGCAGGACAGTGGACGCTGTGGTTGGCTCTATCGTGTGGTTTCAGCCGGTAAGGTTAATCCGAACCAACCACTTGAGCTGGTCAGCCGCAATAGCGATGTTTCCGTCGCCGAGGCGATTTCTATTGCTTTTAACTCACCGTTTGACGAAGAACAGTATCGTCGCCTGCTCTCAGCCAGTGGTCTGTCCGCCAGTTGGAGCAAAAATATGCAGATGAGAATACTGACTAAACATATTGAAGATATGGAGCGTCGCTTGGTGGGTGCTTCTACTGATTAACGAATGCATAATCCGTGTTACGATAGAGTGTATGGTCAGACTGCCAATGCCCTTTCGGCAGTACCCTATCTCTTTGTAACTGATGATGGATATGTTGATGACGAAAACCACTGCGCCTTCTATGGCTGAATCTCTGACGCGCGACCTTGCTATTCGGATTATGCGCGGTGATTTGTCTCAAGTGCCGTCTCTGCCGGGAGAAAACGAGCTGGCGCTGCAATATCAGGTTTCACGCACCACCATTCGAAATGCACTACAGGTTCTTTCGGCCAAGGGTATGGTCTCTATTCAGCCGAAGCGTCGTAGCGTTGTTACTCCCCGCGAGCATTGGAACTTCCTTGACTCAGAAGTCCTGCTCTGGCTGACGGAAGGCGGAATGGAGCAGGAGATGGTTGAACAGTTGATAGTGACCCGCCTGATCTTCGAGCCTAATGTCGCTGCGCTGGCGGCAACCAATGCCACCGGTCGAGATTTAGCCGCTATGGAAGATGCCTGCCATTTGATGTCCGATGGCCAGCAACAAAATTCTCGTGAATTATTTGAACGTGGCGATCTGGCTTTCCATCTTGCGCTGCTACGCGCCAGTCACAACCCTTTCCTGTTATCACTGAGTAATGCGCTCTCTTCTGCTATGTCGCTTTCTTTTAAACAGACTCTGGAAGATGATGTTCGCCTGACCAAAGAGGCTGTCACTCAACACGTTGTTTTACTGGATGCTATTCGTCTTAAACAGGTTGATACCGCTAAACAACGAATGCGTGACATCCTGTTAAAAGCAGCACGGAAACGACTACAAAGCCATCAACCAGAAATCTTTACTCATATCGACTGATTCCTAAATTTTTTCACAATAAGATCTGCCTCACAGATCGTAATTTCCTTTTGCTCTACGCTTCTTGTATTACAAGATTACAAAGGTTGTAATACTAATGAAGAAATGGATTGCTGTTGATTGGGGTACTACTAATTTCCGTGCATTTTTAATGCAAGGAAAAGACTGTATTGATCGTTGTGCTCAGGGACCGGGCTTACTGCAGATTGAACAAGGAAATTTCGAACAGGAGCTGCTGCGTTTATTGCAGCCATGGTTTGATGTTGCTCCTTATCCGGTTGTTATGGCCGGTATGGTTGGTTCACAGCAAGGATGGCATGAAGTGCCCTATGTTGAAGCGCCCTGTACATTCTCGTCACTGACAGAGCAGGCTTACGCTTTCACTACCCGTTGGTCAAGCCCGATATGGATCATTCCCGGCGTTCGTTGCTATAGCCCTTACCAGCAACCTGATGTCATGCGTGGGGAAGAAGTACAATTAGCTGGGCTTTCAGCTATCAATGGCCCTGGCGAGTATCAGGTTATTTTACCCGGCACCCACAGCAAACATGTATTGATGGATAACCAGTCCATTTCTCACTTTTCTACCTATATGACGGGTGAACTGTTCGCTTTACTGAGCCAGCACTCTATTCTCGGCAGAGCACTACCTCCACAAGAGGATAGCTTGGAAGTTTTCAATTCCGCTATTGAAGTCGCCCAGCGTAAAACACCGCTCAGTCACCAGCTGTTTTCTGCTCGTACTTATCGTTTAAACAAAGAAATAGCAGAGCAGCATATTCACAGTTACCTTTCAGGCTTGCTGATTGGCGCTGAATTGGCTACCTGCACATCGACACAGTCGATATGGTGCGTGGGTTCAACCAAGCTCACAGAAAACTACTCACGGGCCGCAAAATACCTAGGAATTAACCTCCATACCATTGATGGTGATGAGTGCTTTATCCGAGGAATTAGTCATCTGTACCAACATATCGCAGGAGAAAAGCAATGACCGCTGAACAATTTCACAATCAATTACGCCAGAGCGAATTACCGCTGATCGCCATTTTGCGTGGTATCACACCGGATGAAGCTCATGATGCTGCCCAGTTGCTAGTGGAATGCGGTTTTCGCTTCCTTGAAGTTCCGCTTAACAGCCCACAGCCGTTAAAGACGGTGAAGATCATGCTGGATGCCGTAGCCGGAAAAGCGCAGGTGGGGGCCGGTACCGTGTTAACGTCTGAGCAGGTTAAGCAAGTCCATGACGTTGGTGGTCAGCTCATCATTTCACCAAATTTTTCTCCTGCCGTCGTCAAAGCCAGCGTGGAACTCAAGTTAACCAGCTTGCCTGGCGTAGCAACACCGTCAGAAGCTTTTGCTGCCATTGAGGCCGGGGCTTGTGGTTTGAAACTCTATCCCGCTGAAATGATCCCTGCCTCAGTGATGAAAGCAATGCGTGTAGTACTGCCTAAAAACATTGCTTGCCTGCCGGTTGGTGGTATTCAGGCTGATGCCATACAAATGAAAACGTATTGTCAGGCCGGTGCCGATGGCTTTGGCTTGGGTGGCGGGCTTTATCAGGCAGGAATGACAATGAAAACGCTGGAAGCTAATGCATTACGTTATCGTGATGCTTGGGTAAACAGTCTAAAGATGTAATCAGTATTTTGGCTAATGAGAAAAATAAAGTGTTTACCGCTTTATAACAGATGAAGTGCCTTCTGAGGTTTAACAGAAGGCAATATCCAAAATAATTCAAATTGCATCATGGCGGCAAGTGAATGAATCCCAATGAGCTTATATAAGTCAGTGAGTTGGGTGAGCAAATGCAACCAACAAAGAGGCGAATTGAAGTATGACGGATATATTTATCTTATTGATATGACGTAGTAATAAAAACAAACGATTCGTTTCTTAGATCTTAAGAAAAAAGGGCAACCGTTTTTCTTTTTTAGGCAGGAATCGTAATATTTAACTAAAAATACAACAAGGACAACCTATGTCTGAAATCACAATAGAACAGACGCAATCTGCTGCTTTAGCAGAAAAAAGCGTTTACCAAAAAATAACCCGAAGGCTAATCCCTTTTCTGATTTTATGTTATTTCTTTGCTTATTTAGATCGAGTCAACGTCGGTTTTGCTAAATTGCATATGCAGGATGCCCTAAACTTCAGCAATACAGTTTATGGCTTAGGTGCAGGTATATTCTTTCTGGGTTATTTTTTATTCGAATTACCCAGCAACCTATTAATGCAGAAATATGGGCCACGTTTTTGGATTGCCAGAATTATGGCAAGTTGGGCCATCATTTCAGCCGCAATGATGTTTGTTAATACACCAACATCATTCTATGTTTTACGTTTCCTACTGGGTATCGCAGAAGCGGGCTTTTTTCCTGGCATCGTTTTCTATCTCACACTGTGGTTCCCATCATGGCGTTCAGCTAGAACCCTTGGCCTGTTTATTCTGGTAACACCACTATCGACTATCATTGGTAGCCCGCTATCCGGTTTGATTCTCAAACTGTTTGAAAACGTTGGTGGCCTGCATAACTGGCAGTGGCTGTTCTTGGTTGAAGCAATTCCTTCTTTCCTGCTGGCTTTTGTTGTGTTGCGCTTTTTAGATAACGACGTGAAGTCTGCCAAATGGTTAACTGATGCAGAAAAAGCCATCGTTATACGCGACTTAGCCAAAGATCAGGAAAACAAACGCATCGCGAACCATGGTAAAGTCGATAGCAGCCTGAAGAGTATGTTAAGTAACCCGTATATCTGGCTGCTGTCATTAATTTTCTTTAGCTTCAACATTGGCTACTACGGAATTAACTTCTGGTTACCATCCATCATTAAAACCTCTGGCGTCACCGATGACCTTCACATTGGCTTGCTGACCGCACTACCTTATGTGTTTGGTGCTTTTGTCATGGTGTGGAACAGCCGTCATTCTGACCTGAAAAATGAACGCCGCTGGCATATTGCCATTCCAGCCATTATTGGTTGTATTGGTCTAGTACTCAGTACTTACTATAACGGTTCTACATTCTGGATGATGGCCTGGATTTGCGTAGCCATGTGCGGAACATTGGCGCTGATTCCAACTTACATCAGCCTTCCGGGTTCAATTCTGTCAGGAACCGCGGCCGCAGCGGGGATCGCCGTGGTAAACTCGATTGGTAATCTGGCGGGATTCTTCGGTCCTACCGTTCTGGGCTGGCTGAAAGACCAAACTGGTCGTACTGATATGGGGTTATACATTCTGGCAGGGTTCCTGCTACTTTGTGCACCACTGATATTCACGCTCCCAGCCCGTCTGGCTAATCCACAGAAAAAGATTCAACAGTAAGTTTTGTTCGGGCACGACCAACAGGTCGTGCCTTTAATACAGAAAACAGAGGACTTCCGGCTAACCACATAAGCGATATATTCACAGCGCTATTGCGGCCGAAATATCCACTGAACCAAGATAAACAAGTTTGTCAGTAATCATCAGCATGTCTGATAAGGCATACCTGATAACCAGAAACAATAAACACAGAGAGTTTACTATGAGTCAATGTGGAGGCTGTTCCAGCTGTGGTTCTCATTTTAACCCAGTACTGGAAGGTGATGATGGCGCACTAAAGCGCGCATTATATAAATCAATGGGACACACCGATGAACAATTACGCAAACCGGTGATTGCGGTCGTCAACAGCTATACCAATGCCACTGCTGGCCATGCCAACCTGAATGACCTGACAGCAAAAGTGCTGGAAGGCATTGAAGAAGCGGGTGGTGTAGGAATGGTATTCGGCACTATTGCTCCCTGTGATGGTATTGCCGAAGGTCACTTAGGTATGCGCTATATTCTGGCGGCGCGTGAAGTTATCTGTGCATCGATTGAAGTCATGATGCGGGCACACCGCTTTGACGGCATGGTCATGCTCGGTTCCTGTGACAAAATTGTACCCGCTATGCTGATGGCCGCTGCCCGGCTGGATGTTCCCGCCATTTTAGTGAATGGTGGCCCTATGTATCCTGCAGAATACAAAGGCAAACACTGGGACGGCAATATCGTTACCGAAGCCATTGGTTGGAAAAGACGCGGTGAAATCAGTGAAGAAGAGTTCGCCCATATTGAAAACATCGCCGAGCCTGGGGTAGGTTCCTGCACCATGTATGGCACGGCGAATACCATGTGCTGTATTGCAGAAGTTTTAGGTATGAGCCTGCCGGGCAGCAGCACCCACCCAGCGATTTCACAAGCCCGACGTGATGTTGCCGTTGAGAGTGGAAAAACTGCGGTTGACCTAGTTAAGCGCGGCGTTAATGCCCGACAAATCTTAACGCCAGCGGCAATTCGCAACGCCATCATCTATCTGTTGGCAACCGGCGGTTCAACTAACGCGATTCTTCACCTACAGGCGATTTACTACGAGGCCGAGTTAGGCCATCTGCCACTCTCTACTTTTGATGAATTGAGCCATCAGGTACCTTTAGTTGCCTCGCTGTATCCTGCTTCAGAATATGACATGATCGATTTCTGGGAAGCCGGTGGCGTACAGTCAGTAGAGTATGAAATTAGTCGATTAATGGATACCAGTGCCCTGACGGTCAGCGGACAAACCAAAGCGGAAATATTGAGCCTAGCCCAACGGACTCCTCGCCCTGAAGTAATCCATACTCTGGCGATCCCTGTACGTAACGAGTCTGGCGTTGCGGTATTACACGGTAATATCTCTCCGTTAGGTTGCGTAGTAAAACCTGCTGCTGTACCGGACCATTTGATGAAATTCACCGGTCCTGCCGTCATATTTAACAGCGAGCAGGAGTCAGTAGACGCCATCATGTCAGGGGAAATTAAACCCGGTAGTGTATTAATCCTGCGCTATGAGGGCCCTAAAGGCGGCCCTGGCATGCCAGAAATGTATAAGCCAATGAAAAGCCTTGAAGGAATGGGGCTGTCAGATAGCTGTGCGCTGATTACCGATGGTCGTTTTTCGGGTTCCAATCGTGGCCTGTTTGTCGGTCATATCTCACCAGAAGCCAGCGATGGCGGCATATTAGCGCTGGTTGAAGAAGGCGATCTGATCACCATCGATATTCCTGAACGTTTACTGAACCTGCACGTGGATGAAACCACACTGGCTACCCGCCGTACACATTGGAAGCCAGTAGAGAAGCAGGTACCGCGCGGTTTCCTTCGCCTTTATCGCCGTTGGGCATTACCTGCTGCACAGGGTGCCGTGTTGGCAGACAGAGAGGATGATGAATAATGGCTCGCTATAATTCAAACGATATTTATGGTGTAAATCCTATTGCAGCAATGCCTTTCACGGCGGATGGCGAGGTGGATGAAAGCAGCTTCACTCATATGCTGGGGCATCTTGCCCAAAGTGGTGCCAATGGCGTCACACTGTTTGGTATTGCCAGTGAATTTCCCAAACTGGAAGATTATGAGCGCCAGCGTTTGGCTGAAGTTTTTATTAATACTCTGCGGGGTAGTTCGCTGTATCGGGCCATCTCCGTCACTGCACACAGTACTGAAGTAGCAGTAAAATGGGCCAAACGTTATCAGGCAATGGGTGCGGATGCATTAATGCTGCTACCACCATTCTTTTTACAGCCGAGCCCACAGGCAATACAACAGCATATTTTCAGCGTACTTGAAGCGGTAGATATTCCGGTGCTGGTACAATATGCACCGGGCGAAACCGGACTGCCGATTACACCACAGCAGCTTGCTGATGTGTCGAAGCGCTATCCTCATGCGGTGTTTAAGATTGAGTGTAATCCTCCGGTAGACTATACCCGTGAGTTTTTACAACTGGCACCACAGGCTTCCGTACTGAATGGCTATGCTGGTTTATATATGCTGAAGATGCTGGCGGCAGGCGGTAAAGGCGTCATGCCGGGCTGTTCGTTTACTGAAATCTATGTGCGTATTTATCAGCACTGGAAGCAAGGAGAAGTAGAAAAAGCAGAAGCGTTGCATGCTGCATTACTTCCTTATATTCAACAATGGATGACCCACTGCGAATATATTATTCAGGTGGAAAAAACTATCCTGATGAAACGTGGAATAATCAGTAACGATTATTGCCGCCTCCCTGGCTGGTCATTGACTCAAGAAGACCACCAGCGCATCGAACAGTTTATTGAGCAGTTTCAGTTGTAATCCAGAACATTACAGGCCGCGTAAAGCGGCCTGTAATTGATAACAAAATCTGATGAGCTAATGGTGATACCTAAAAATAGCCAATCGAAGGGAGCGCCCCTAGGCGGGCCAGGCCCGACACACTCCCAACTCAAGTACAGATTGTCTTCCGACCGCACGCTATGTCAATTTAGGCACATTGTTTTTACGGTCGGAATATCCGCTAATGCTAATTTATCAGCATCCCAAAACATTCTATTACCTTAAAACTTACTCTTGGCATACCCCGTGACTTCCTTCAGCCCCATCTCACGCCCCAGCGCCGTCATCGGGTGAACCACTTCCAGACCTTTCACCGTTTTCTTTAATGCTCCCATATCGGCCTGTTCAGCCTTGGTAATAGGACGGTTAAACGGCATCTTTTGTATCTTTTGAGCTTTGACGCTCAGAACCTGACTCTTTTCTTGTCGAAGTCTTTCAATTTCAGACTGCAGCGTGATTTTTTCAGCATCAATCTCGCTGAGATCGGTATCTAGCCCTTTGGTTATAATCTCTTTTTCTTTACGATTCAGCGCATCGAGACGGTCGCTCAACCGCTTAATTTCTGCCGCCTGTTGTTTCATAACTCGACCTTAAATTCTGGCTTTAAATAGTGAGGTATCCCGCGATACGGGATGGTCTGACAGGGAGTATAAACGTAACCTAATCTCAGTACTAATCCTGCGTGTAGAATCATGACTTATCTGGATAGATAACAAAAAAACGGGCCACCATAATAAGTGACCCGTTCTGTCTTTTTCACTGAAATTTCAGAGAAAATTACATGATTTGTGCAATTTTACGTGCAATGTCCATCAGCGCTTGCTGATTTTTTTGCAGAGACTCATTCATTTCATTGAATTTATTCAATCCCGCCTGTTCAGTAAATTGAACTACCGGACCGTTATATTGAATTTTATCGCCCTGAGCTTTCAGGAAATCAGAAATCGTCAGAATGTCGCCAAAAGTAGAATCCAGCAGCGTTAAGGTTTGTTGGCTTAAATCACCTTGCTGGGTAACCACTTTGGCATAAGCTTTGTCGTAAACAGCTTTTAAATCTTCTGGCTGTTTCATTGTTGCATAGCTATCAGCGGCTTGCTTAACGATGCCGTCCAGTTTAGCCTGAACCGCTTTAGTTTCTGCCTGAGCTTTTTCAATTTTCTCGCGATTCTCAACCATCGCTTTCATGCTGTTGAGCGTTCTTAACTCAGTCATTGAAGACTGCATAGCACCTGAAAATGCACCATCCAGTTGCTTGGTAAAGCCGGTTAACACCGCATAATCTTTGGTGTAATTACCAAAAGCTTTCTCTTGGTCCTTACTCAATTCCGGTAAACGGATTTTAGTGCCATCAATCACTTGCGTCTGTAGAAACTCGCTGAACGCTTTACGCTGCTCTGGCTCATTATCACCACAACCCGCTAATTGAAATACCAGACCCAAAGCAAACAGAGGGGCTAAAAAGCGAACCCATGTTTTTTGTTTAACTAAAGACATACATGCTCCTGAAATTTATTCACTAAAATCCATTAATTACTCTGCGGAAAGCGAACCCTTCGTTCACACATCGATATACCGCAGAAACTGGCATACGTTAGCATTCGGTGTTAATGGAATAAAGCGATTAAACTAAAATGCCGAATATAATTGTATAGTTAATTGAAAATTATAAGATTGTTTAATAACGCAATAAGCCTAGTTTAGAACATGGAGCAATAGTTAAACCCAAAGCGGGGGGGCGGTTTATTCGTTTTCTACTTAAAGTGTATTTAAGAATATAACTTGTCGGAATATTGCTGATCGTAGAGCTCGATATAATGAATAAATGAACGTTTTATTGGGTATAAAAAAAGCCTCACCAAACTTTTTGATGAGGCTTTTTATCACTAAACTCGCAGGTGAATTACTTCTGACCCAGCAGGTACTTAACAACCTGACTGTATTCTTGAATGAAGCCTTCGACACTTTTAGCGTCCAAACCATCATTCTTAACCATATATTTTCCATTAACAATAACAGAAGGTACACTTCTTAAGTTAACGTCCTCTGCCAGCTTACGCTGTTGAGCAGTCAGCGATTTAACAATGAAACTGTTCCAAGCACTGTCAAACTCTTCACCGCTTACGCCAGCTTCAATAAATGCCTGACGAATACCATCCAGATTGCGGATAGTCTGCGTTTTTTGGATGCCGTTAAAGATCAGTGGAGCAACTTTATCCTGCACGCCTAAAGTCATCGC
The DNA here is from genome assembly GCF_003096015.2 of Limnobaculum parvum. Lineage (NCBI taxonomy): Bacteria > Pseudomonadati > Pseudomonadota > Gammaproteobacteria > Enterobacterales > Budviciaceae > Limnobaculum > Limnobaculum parvum. Next base: position 3,627,979 of record NZ_CP029185.2, read on the forward strand.
CACGGCCCATGCTTGGGTCAATTGAGAACCTAATTCGCCACCCAAAAAATCAACGTGGTATTTAACCAGTTTTCCGCCTTCTGGTAGCTGCTTCTTAAATTCGTCACTCATGTGGTAGACGTTTTCGAAATCATAGCAATGCGGGCAGAAAAATGAGAAAAACTCTAGCACCTGCGGCTCTTCTGTTGCGCTTCTATCTAATGCCTCAAACTGCTTACCGTTTTGGAAACTGGATGCCACCACAGCTGAGCTGCTAACAGCGGTAGGCTTAGAATCCGCATTTACCGGGGTAGAAGAATTTGACCAAATAAAAAAAGCACCGACAGCAACAACCGCACACACCAGCACCAACCACATCTTTTTCATAACAATACTCCGTAAAACAATAATCAGTACATTGGCATCAGTTGCAGCGGTGGAACCTGTAACAACTTAGCCTGTTCAGTAAACAGTGATGGCTGCGCCTGCCAAAAATCATTATCTGCAATCCAAGGAAAGCTTTTTGGAAATGCGGGATCCTCCCAACGGCGAACCACCCATGCAAGGTAATAAACCATCCGCATACAGCGTAATGGCTCAATCAGTGCCAGTTCCCTCTGATCGAAATCAGCAAACTCACTGTAGGACTCCACAAACAAATCCAGCTGCATCAGCTGTTCTGAACGCTCGCCCTGCAATAGCATCCAAATGTCCTGCACCACCGGCCCATTACGGGCATCGTCCAAATCAACAAACATTGGACCATCGCGCCACAGAATATTCCCCGGATGACAGTCACCGTGCAGACGGGATAACGCCCAATCCGTATGCCAGTGTTGTTCCACGGCTTGGATTAACTCATCCAATACCGGTAATAATAACGGTTTGATGCTGGCAGGTACCAAAGAACTCTCTTCCAGTACCCGACGAGGTTGATAAAGATACTCATCCAGCCCCATAGTTGATCGGACAACAAACGGCTGTTGTCTGCTAATCTGATGAATTCGCCCCAAAAAGCGAGCAACCCATTCTAAATGATCAAGATTATCCACTTCATACTGCCGCCCACCCATACTGGGAAACACCGCAAACATATATCCCTGATGGTGATGTAACGTCTGCTTATTTATTACCAGCGGGGCAACAACCGGGATCTCTGCTTCAGACAACGTCAAAGAGAAATCATGCTCTTCTTGTATCTGCTCCGGTAACCAACGCTCTGGACGGTAAAATTTTGCCACGTAACGTTTACGGTCTTCATCCATAAACTGATATACGCGATTCTCATAACTGTTCAGCGCGGTGAGTCCCGAATCCACACGCAGCCCTACACTTTCCAGTGCATCCAGTATCATATCGGGCATTAAGGTATGGAAAGCAAATGCTGCTGAGTTCATAAGAAATTCATATCACCACAGGGTTATTCGAGCCACCAACGGGTTATCATACACAGGGTTTAATCTTTTAAAATACCACGTGCACGTAATAAGGCGGTTTTAAAGTCTTCTTCATAATCTTTCTTTAAACCGGGAATCACTTCAGTACGATCGCTATTACGCATCTTAAGATGGTAAATCAGCACATCGTCAGTTAATTCACTCAGCGGACCGGTAAAGCCTGCTTCTGTAGCTAATTTTTGTAGAAACTGAACCAGATTCAGGTCCGGGTCTTTCTGCCAAGCAGGATGGATAAGTTCTATCAGTTCATTGACGCGATGGCATTTCATAACGCCTCTCCCTTTTATTCAAAAGAGTCACACGGTATCAGGGTTAATCGAATTTTAACAGCTTGTTATTTCATCATGCGAGCCATATTAATCGCTTCGATTAACTTAGCCCGATTAATTTGCGGATTGTTGCTGTCCAGCAGTTGCTGCCAGATATCAATCGCCTGCTGATATTGTGCATTTAAGAAGCGATCCGATGCCAAAAGCATCAAGGCCGTTACTTGATTAGGCTCTTGAGCCAGTGCCTGATTGATTAAGGCCTGTGCCTGAGGCGTCATGCGCTGACCGGCCTGATAATAGAACGTGGTAGCTTTCGCGGTGAGTACTTCCGCATCGCTACCGCGCAGCTGTATTACTCGGTCAAAGGCAATCAAGGCATTTTCGAACTCATTGCTGTTGAGATAGCGTTGCCCAAGCAAGAACCAAGCTTCTGTATCGCTTGGAGATTGGCGGATACGTTGTTGAAGCTCCGCCGCTACCTTATCCTGAATTTGGCTGATATCCATGCCAGAGAAAGGATCGGTATGGTCTTCACGGCTGTATTGTACGGATTGTTGATACTGACCAACGTATCCATATCCCACTGCGGTAATCAGTACCACGACTACCGTCATCACGACGGGAGTGATTTTCGATATCTGGTTGGATAGAGCCGGTGCCGTTTTTTCCATCGTCGCCATATTCTGCAATAGGCTCAGAGAGAGTTCCTGCTGAAATTCGTTTGACAGACCATTCGCTTTTTCCTGTTCGGAAAACAGCTTTCCGGCTAACGCCAACTGCTGTTGATAAAGGGCGATGTTGGTATCATTACGTAAATCTCGATCGCTGGCAGTTGTGGTATTCGAACGAATCGCCGGTAGCCAGACAATCACTAGAATCAGACAGACCATCAGCCCGGCCCCACACCAGAAAATCATCATGATTTATTCTCCAGCCATTTATCTAACTGGCGCTTTTGCTCTTCGGTTAACGCTGGAGGTGGTGACTGGCGGCGTTTCTTCACGTAGTGCCAGATAACCAGTAACCCAAATAACAACAGCACCAGTGGGCTGCACCACAGCAGCGCAGTCTGGCTATTAAAGCGAGGTTTATATAACACGAAATCGCCAAAACGCTGGGTCATAAAGCTGACAATTTGCTCATCAGATTTACCTTGGTCCACCATACGGTAAACTTCCAGACGTAAGTCGTGAGCAATAGGAGACGTGGATTCAACCAGATTCTGGTTCTGACACTGTGGGCAACGTAACTGCTTCGCCAGCGTAATCGCCCGTTGTTGATCCTCTGGCGTTTTGAACTGCCAAGTATCGACCATTTCGGCCCGCAGTGGCAATGTCATGAACATCAGTAAGATCAGACGACAAAACAGATGCATTATGAAGTGCCTCCCGATGCCATGCTTTGCAATATTTCAATTTTGGGCTGAAACTCTTTTTGCCAGATTTCCTGATTCAACTCACCAGAGTGGCGGTAACGAATGATGCCCTGACTGTCGATCAAATAGGTTTCCGGCGTACCATACACGCCCAACTCCAGCGCCAGTTTGCCGTTTGGATCATAAACTGAACGAAGATACGGATTGCCCAACTTATTAAGGACTTCCAGCGCTGCCGGGCGGTTATCTCGATAATTCAAACCATAGAGCTTAAACTCGGGGCGCTCACGCAGAATTTGTAAAAATGGAAACTCCGATTTGCAGGAAGGACACCAACTGGCCCAAACGTTTAATACCGTGATATGCCCAATAAAATCTTGCTGGCTAAAGGTTTTATTACGCAGCAGCAAATCTTCAGCCACAAATTCAGGCATCGGCTTGTCCTGCTGAGTTAATCCCAACTGATGGGGATCTTGCTTTAAGCCAAAGTAGAGGGCGATGCCCATCAAAAGCACCAAAAACAGAGGTAAAAACAGCTTCAGCCGGTTCATATTGCCACTTCATCCTGATGACAGTTAAAAGATTTACCTTTCCTGTTGCGTTTGCTCCACAGGCTAAATCCGCTGCCCAGTACCATTAATAACCCGCCGCCCCATACCCAGCGAATAAACGGCTTATGGTGAAAACGCAGAGCGTAGCTCTGTTTATCAACTTTCTCCCCCATTACCACGTACCAATCAGCGAGCAGGTTCCAAGATATCCCCGGTTCGCTCATCAACATGGTTCGAACCGTATAGTGACGGCGTTCCGGCATTAATCGTGCGACCTCGTTACCTTCACGAGTAACGCGAATTACCGCCTGCTCCGCCGTATAATTAGGGCCAACCAACAGGTTGGTTTCATCATAATGAAACTGATAGCCACTCAACGCACGTTGACTTCCCGGCCCCATTTTTACGCCGATTTCTGTTGAATAGTAGCTGGATAACGTAATTCCTATCGTGGTAACCGCCACGCCACAGTGAGCTAACAACACGCCCAAACGCCGTAACGACAACTGCCTGACAAAAGCAAGATGACTGGCAATGACCCATAGCGACAGCACCAGAGCAGCAGCCACCATCGGATAGAAACGATCGAACATCAGGGCAGCCGCACCGCCAGCAATCAGCGCCAATAGCGCTAAAGCGGCAAGCCATTTGATCTGGCCTGATGCCATACTTTTCCAACGACTCAGAGGAGAGAGTCCCATCACCATCAGAATAAGCAACACGGGTGGTACAACGGTGCTGTTAAAGTAAGGCGCGCCCACCGAGATAGAACCTAATCCCAACGCGGTAAACAACATAGGGTAGAAAGTGCCAATCAATACAATCAAGGTCGCAATGCTCAGCAGTACATTCGCCATCAGCAACAGCGCTTCGCGAGAAAACAGACTAAAACGGGCAACGGAAGGCTGGGTATTAGCTCTGAGGGCAAACAGCGTTAATGCGCCAACAATCGCCACACCTAACAGTAGCAACAACATAATGCCGCGATCGGAATCAACAGCAAAAGCATGAACTGAAGTTAATACGCCGGAACGAACAATAAAAGTACCTAACAGGCTCAGGGCGAAGGTAAAAATCGACAGCAGCAAACTCCAATAACTGAAGGTGCCGCGTTGTTCCGTCACCATCAGCGCATGCAGTAGCGCCGTTCCTAACAACCAGGGCATTAAAGAGGCATTTTCAACCGGATCCCAGAACCACCATCCCCCCAACCCAGTTCATAATAGGCCCACCATGAACCTAAAATAATACCGGCAGTTAAACAAATCCATGCGGCTAATGCCCACGGGCGACTCCAGTAAGCAACCGCAGCATCCATGCGTCCGCTTAACAGCGCCGCAATGGCAAAAGCGAAATTAACCGCAAACCCCACGTAACCGAGATACAGCAACGGAGGATGAAAAATCAGGCCGACATCCTGCAGCATTGGATTGAGATCCCGCCCTTCCATTGGCGCAGGGAATACTCTCTCAAAAGGATTAGAATACAGCAGGATAAACAAACAAAAACCCACCATAATCAGGCCAAGAATTGCCAGTACGGTGCTATTGATCTGTATATCCATTCGGTGGCGCAATGCAGCAACCAGCGCGCTCCATATAGAAAGAGAAAACAGCCAGAACAGCATGGAACCTTCATGTCCACCCCACACGGCTGCCACTTTAAAAAACAGCGGTAGCTGGGAGTTAGAATGCTGGGCGACATACATGACGGAAAAGTCATCGGTTGCAAAGCTGTAACCGAGTAACGAAATAGACAGGGTAATCAGCAGGCAGACACCGTAACTCAGGGGAGCTGCGTAACGAATGAGTAATGTCCGCCGACAATAAATACCTGCCAGCGGAACAATACCCAGTAATATCGCAAGTGCTAAAGCACCTGACAGGGATAGCAGCCCCAAATCAGGGATCATGCTATATCCTTTTTATCAAACATTCAGGCGACCGTCATTTGACCGGCATACAGGATAAAGAAACGTAGTAGCAGTATGCCGGAGAGTCCCATACATGCGACCGCTATCATATAACTTTTACTGTGCTGAACGCGCTTGCTACATACCATACTCATGATCAGCGGCAATAATATTCCCAAGCCGATCACACCAAACCAGAAAACGTTCGACCAGAAGCCACCGCCTATCGCCGCAATTGCTGCGGCTTCTCTCTGACCACCGCCAAAGAACAGGCCAACAAACAGTGCCAGAAGCAGGAATAGCTCAAACAGCACAACTGGTTTTTCAATTTGATGAACAAAATGAACTGACGGGCTATCTATCGGTTGCTTAAACCAAGTAATACCAAACAGCACAGCCGCCGCCGCCCCGGACGAAATACCGGAGAACAGGAACAGCACAGGAAGTACCGGGTTGTTCAGCATTGGATAGGTTTTCAGTGCCGACAGTAGGAAGCCGGTATAAGCGCCCAACGCTACCGCTAGGAAAATCATTAACGGCTCAAGCACCCGTTCAAAGCGGGCAAGCACCGAAATAATGCCATTAATCCAGCGAAACGCTTTAAAACGTTGTTCCAGAAAGCTAGCAATCTCCTGACGAAACAGCACCGCCAACCAAGCGAGCAGGACTAGCATATACACCTGAAACAGCATAACGCCCATCGACATAACCGATGTTGGGCTATAGAAAATCATCAGGTGCCAGAAAGTCCACGGACGCGTCAGGTGGAAAATCAGAATCACTAGACCAACAATCACCGCCAGTGGAGCAATAATTGCTGTCGCTTTAATGATGCCATCACGGCTTGCGCCATCAACTAACACTCGACGTTTAAGAAACACGGCAATGGTAGTCATACCGGCAGAAACGCCGATTAGAAACAGATAAATGGCGATTGGCCAGTCCCAAACTAGGGATTCAAAATGGAAAGCACTGCTCATCCTTTAATCTCCCCATGTTTGCTTGGAATACGATACATTTTTGGCTCTGTGCCCAAATGTACCTTCGCACGGTAAGTGGTTCTATTCTCAATCAGTTTCACAATTTCGCTATTTGGATCGTCTAAATTACCAAAGGTTAATGCCTTAGTAGGACAAGATTCCACACAGGCAGGTAATTTGCCCTGAGCTAAATTGGTGTCGCGACAGAAGTTACATTTGTCTGCGGTTTTTCTTACCGGATGAATAAAACGCACACGGTACGGACAGGCAGCAATACAATACTGACAACCAACACAGCGGTCCGGATTCACATCAACAATACCCGTGGCAGCATCTTTATAAGAAGCCCCTGTCGGACAAACATCGACACAAGGCGGGTTATCACAATGCTGACACGAGTGACGATAAAACTGATATTTTGCCTCAGGAAACTCTCCTGTCGGGCCAGAACGGATAATATTTAGCCGCGATACCCCTTCAGGAACTTTATTCACCTCCCGGCAAGCATCCATACACGCGGTGCAGCCAATACAACGAGTTTCGTCATACACCATGCCGTAACGAATACCGTTAATCGACATAGTCTGCGCCAGCGTACGGTTGACCGGGCCGGTCATAAAGATTACTGCTCCCATACCGGCAATAAAATGACGGCGTGAGCAACTCATGGTGTTTCCTTCTCTTTATGGTATTGCTGCTGTTGTTTACTGTGGCAATCAACACATAGCTTGATCTGACCTTTTTGATCCAATCCTTGTACCGGATCTTTAGTCGGATGCAACTGGTGACAGCTGGCACACGAGGTCTTCAGGATATGGACATCATGCGCCCATAACGCGGTGCGTAATTTCTCCGGTTGGTGACAAGTCATACAAACCTGATTCTGCTTATCAACCGGGAACATATCTTCGTTAAAACGCATCGCATCCGCAACGCCATTACGGTGTTCTGGCGTGATTTTGCCGTGACAGTTAGTACACGTCACTGGCAGTTGGTTATTCGGGTTAATCGCTTTTGAGTGCGCGCCGTGCATGCCATCTTTAGCGTCTTTGTGACACTGGGTACAGGCATAGTCAGGATTGCGCTGTAACTCTACTTTATATTCGGACGACACTTCTGTTTTCTGCTCCGGTACCGGTTCTGCGGATGACGACATGGCCGTCAGCGCAAACATTGATACCAGCATTAACAGTCCGCCCTTAAATAATGAACGTAAACTGCCCATGATAATTCCACCTTATTTAGGCCCCAGTATACCGGGGCCGATAACTTTATTTGCTTAACAAGCGCTCTTCTTTCTTGGCGTTTGCGTCCCATTCCGCTACGCGGGTTTTCAGGAACTCTTGCTTGTCGCTCTCAAGTTTTTGCATATCCATGCCTAATGCTTTTTGAGCATTCGCTTTAGTGGAAAGATCGGGTAATGCGATTTCGTGAGTAATACCTTTAGTTGCTAATAACCGAGCCAGTTTGGTACGGGCATCAGCCGCTTTATCTAACGCAGTACCCAGAATTTTCAGACCAACTTCAGGAGCGTGCATATGGATACCATGCGAGGCAATCGCATAGTCCCAACGCCATTGCGCATGGCGGATATCCATCAGAATTGGTTTCATTTCTTCTTCTGTTGCACCGGCATCCCATGCCGCTTTAGCTTCGAAGTGAGCATGTACTAACTGAGCTTCCGTTTTCTTCTTCAGCTCTCTAACCGCTTCTTTTCTAGACGCTACGATATCCTGTAATTGCTCTTTAGTTTGGGTGTGGCAGCTGGCACAGGTTTCATTGAATCGATCAAAAGGATTACCAATTTTATGATCGGTATACAGTTTACCCTCTGCGTTTTGTACCTTCGGCATATGACAGTCAATACAGGTCACATTGTTTTTACCGTGGATACCTTGGCTCCAGGTTTCATACTCTGGATGTTGCGCCTTCAGCATTGGTGTTTTAGATAACAGATGAGTCCAGTCAGAGAAAGCAATGTTGTCGTAGTACTCTTCCATTTTCTCTACGGTTATTCCTTTATCCCAAGGGAATTTAACCGCTTTGTTTTTACCATCAAAGTGATATTCAACGTGACAGTTACTACAAACCATTGCCTGCTGGTCCAAATGGCTAGCTTTATCAAACGGTTTGCCAATAGCTTCCAGCGCACGAGCAGTATAAGGGCGAGACATATAAAGCGCTGGCTTACCCTCAGCAAAATCTTTAGATGCCGTGTCATGACAGTCTGCACAGCCGATTGGGTTAACAATCTGTGCACCGCCTCTTGACCACATACCCTCAAAGTATTTGTCTTCACCACCTTCATCAATTAGACGCGCCACATCCGGGCTTTTACAGCTCCAACACGCCATCGGTAGCGGACCATCGGTATCTTTCATGGGCGCCGCTGTACGTAGAGATTCGCGCACATCAGTAATGGCATAGAAATGACCACGTGCTTTTTTATAATCTTTCGCGAATGGATAACCGGCCCAAAGAATAACCATATCAGGATATTCGTCCAGACCACCGCCTAATTTGTTTAACTCGCTGGTTGCACGCCATGAATCGTATTGATCCGCATGGTCTTTTGCAAAGACCTCATTGCGGGCCTCTACGTTCGGTTTGTTAGCTAATGCTGTATTGCCCATCAGAAATGATGCAAACAATATCAGTAAGCCAGCTGATAACTTTGCCTTAATCTTGCCCACGGTAGTACTCCCATTTATTATAAGTTCGGCGTTCGTTGAGCCGATTACCAAGATATTAATATCTTTTATGTGCGTGTTCCTGTGCACTCAAATTACTACTCAGGTAGTATTTTATGATCCCCCTAAATATAACGATTTAGAATATGAATAAATATTTGTCTGAATATTGGTTGTTTTAGATCAATGAATAATGCAAGCAAAAATCATTTTCTTGATAAGGTTCAAATATTATTTTTAGTAACGAATTCAATGTACTCATAAATGGTTATATGAATAATTACCTATTTATAGGTATAAACTCGCTATGATATCGAATAGACATACCCAATACGAGTTAGTATTTATTTTAAAATGAATATAAAAGAATAATGTAAATAACGAAATTCAATTTAATACTTGAATGAAAACTATTATCAACAAAGAGAATAAACAGGACTATTTAACGATGAACGCGTTAAAATAGATCCCCTTATGAGTTGGTTAAAGGGAAAGTGCAATGTCGATACCTTCAATTACCGGCGCTATTCTGGCCGGTGGACAAGCAACCAGAATGGGTGGTACAGATAAAGGTCTGGTCGCCGTTGATGGTACGCCACTATACCTGCACGTTCTCGCTCGTCTGAAACCTCAAGTTGAGAACATTATTATCAGCGCTAACCGCAATACAGAAGAGTATAAAAAAAGCGGCTATCCGGTATTCCAGGACTCAATTGATGGCTTCAAAGGCCCTTTAGCAGGCATATTAACCATACTGGAAAATAGCCCGACAGAATGGGTTCTGTTTTCACCCTGCGATACACCACTAATTCCTAATAATCTGGCTGAAAGATTGTGGAATAACCGAAATAATCAGCCCATAGCTTATGCCGATGATGGAGAGCGAGCACATCCTACTCTATCACTGATGAATACTTGCCTGATTACACCGCTGCGTAATTATCTTCAGGGAGGAGATCGTAAGCTTATGATCTTCCTATCCCAACAACAGGCTACTGCTGTTGATTTTAGTGATATACCCTTGGCTTTTAAAAATATCAATACGCTGGATGAATGCCATAACTGGAATAAATAAAATATGACAATAACCGCTAAACAACGCATTCCTCTATTAGGCATAACCGCATACAGCGGCACAGGGAAAACGACGTTGCTCAAACAGTTAATTCCCATCTTATCTAACATGGGAATTAACTGTGCGCTTATCAAACATTCTCATCACAATATGGATATCGATATACCGGGAAAAGATAGCTACGAATTACGAAAAGCCGGTGCATCACAAACTATTGTGGCCTGCGATCAACGCTGGGCTTTAATGACAGAAACACCCGATAGATCGATAAGTCTGGCAGAACTGGCAGATAAGTTTGATGCTAATCAGATCGATTTAGTATTGGTTGAAGGCTTTAAGCATGAGCCTATTAATAAAATAGCTTTATTTCGCACCTCGGTGGGTAAACCGCTGGAGGGATTAATTGATAACCATGTTATTGCATTAGCCACGGATGAGGATATATCCGTTAATATTCCGCTACTGGATATAAACAATCCCCAGCAATTAGCTGATTTTATTCAGTGCTGGTTAAATGATAAAAAGCATTCTTGCTAATTAACAATAGCGTTAATTACATCAGGGAAAATTAATCTATATAAAGCGTTGAAATATTATTACTAAAGCGTTTCATCAGCTTGATTAAGAAAAAAGAAATAATTTTTACTCATTATTAATACTAAATAATAATACGGAATTATTAATTTTTTGACATCTTCGATATTTATTTTTGCCTACTGGCAGAAATACTCTCTCTTTGGTATCAGTCTATTCACATGATGTAAACAGTAATCTGAACTCATGGTTTCAACCTGCCGACTGCTGACAAACCAGACAAATTGGCTTTAGCGGATATACTGACCATAACAAAATATGCTCATATCACTCAAGTGCCCGGCCGGGAAGGTCGATGTTTAAGCGATTGGCTTAATATTTCACAATCTGCACAAAGCAAAAAACCTCAGCTTGTCGGCTGAGGTTCTTCTTAATAAAGCTTGGTAGTTTATGAACGACGCCGTCATTCGCCCTTCGGGCCAACGCTTTGCGTTGCTCAAACCTGTTTCGCCAGTTTGTCCTACGCTCTCGAGTAACGAACGGTATCTGCACCAAAGCAAAAAACCCCCAGCTTTCGCTGAGGGTTTCTCTAATTTAAAGCCTGGCAGTTCCCTACTCTCGCATGGGGAAGCCCCACACTACCATCGGCGCTACGGCGTTTCACTTCTGAGTTCGGCATGGGGTCAGGTGGGACCACCGCGCTATCGCCGCCAGGCATATTCCGTTTCATGAACCGTTGTACTCCGATATCGCTATCCCGCACAACCATCCATTCCAATCCTGAACATTCGCTGAAATTTAAATTCGTCTCTCTCATCAAAACACCTTCGGTGTTGTAAGGTTAAGTCTCACGGTTCATTAGTATCGGTTAGCTCAACGTATCGCTACGCTTACACACCCGACCTATCAACGTCATAGTCTTTAACGTTCCTTCAGTGGACTCAAGGTCCAAGGGAAGACTCATCTCGAGGCAAGTTTCCCGCTTAGATGCTTTCAGCGGTTATCTTTTCCGCACGTAGCTACCGGGCAATGCCATTGGCATGACAACCCGAACACCAGTGGTGCGTTCACTCCGGTCCTCTCGTACTAGGAGCAACCCCTCTCAATCTTCCAACGCCCACGGCAGATAGGGACCGAACTGTCTCACGACGTTCTAAACCCAGCTCGCGTACCACTTTAAACGGCGAACAGCCGTACCCTTGGGACCTACTTCAGCCCCAGGATGTGATGAGCCGACATCGAGGTGCCAAACACCGCCGTCGATATGAACTCTTGGGCGGTATCAGCCTGTTATCCCCGGAGTACCTTTTATCCGTTGAGCGATGGCCCTTCCATTCAGAACCACCGGATCACTATGACCTACTTTCGTACCTGCTCGAGCCGTCACTCTCGCAGTCAAGCTAGCTTATGCCATTGCACTAACCTCACGATGTCCGACCGTGATTAGCTAACCTTCGTGCTCCTCCGTTACTCTTTGGGAGGAGACCGCCCCAGTCAAACTACCCACCAGACACTGTCCTCAACCCGGATAACGGGTCAAAGTTAGAACATCAAACATTAAAGGGTGGTATTTCAAGGTTGGCTCCACGCAGACTGGCGTCCACGCTTCTAAGCCTCCCACCTATCCTACACATCAAGGCTCAATGTTCAGTGTCAAGCTATAGTAAAGGTTCACGGGGTCTTTCCGTCTTGCCGCGGGTACACAGCATCTTCACTGCGAGTTCAATTTCACTGAGTCTCGGGTGGAGACAGCCTGGCCATCATTACGCCATTCGTGCAGGTCGGAACTTACCCGACAAGGAATTTCGCTACCTTAGGACCGTTATAGTTACGGCCGCCGTTTACTGGGGCTTCGATCAAGAGCTTCGCTTACGCTAACCCCATCAATTAACCTTCCAGCACCGGGCAGGCGTCACACCGTATACGTCCACTTTCGTGTTTGCACAGTGCTGTGTTTTTAATAAACAGTTGCAGCCAGCTGGTATCTTCGACTGACTTCAGCTCCGAGAGCAAGTCTCTTCACCTAACGTCAGCGTGCCTTCTCCCGAAGTTACGGCACCATTTTGCCTAGTTCCTTCACCCGAGTTCTCTCAAGCGCCTGAGTATTCTCTACCTGACCACCTGTGTCGGTTTGGGGTACGATTTAATGTTACCTGGAGCTTAGAGGCTTTTCCTGGAAGCAGGGCATCAACTACTTCACCACCGTAGTGGCTCGTCATCACGCCTCAGTGTTAATAGTCAACCGGATTTACCTAATCGACCCACCTACACGCTTAAACCGGGACAACCGTCGCCCGGATAGCCTAGCCTTCTTCGTCCCCCCTTCGCAGTAACACCAAGTACAGGAATATTAACCTGTTTCCCATCGACTACGCCTTTCGGCCTCGCCTTAGGGGTCGACTCACCCTGCCCCGATTAACGTTGGACAGGAACCCTTGGTCTTCCGGCGAGCGGGCTTTTCACCCGCTTTATCGTTACTTATGTCAGCATTCGCACTTCTGATACCTCCACCAGACCTCACAGTCCAGCTTCACAGGCTTACAGAACGCTCCCCTACCCAACAATACTTTCGTATCGCTGCCGCAGCTTCGGTGCATGGTTTAGCCCCGTTACATCTTCCGCGCAGGCCGACTCGACCAGTGAGCTATTACGCTTTCTTTAAATGATGGCTGCTTCTAAGCCAACATCCTGGCTGTCTATGCCTTCCCACATCGTTTCCCACTTAACCATGACTTTGGGACCTTAGCTGGCGGTCTGGGTTGTTTCCCTCTTCACGACGGACGTTAGCACCCGCCGTGTGTCTCCCGTGATAACATTCTTCGGTATTCGGAGTTTGCATCGAGTTGGTAATCCGGGATGGACCCCTAGTCGAAACAGTGCTCTACCCCCGAAGATGAGTTCACGAGGCGCTACCTAAATAGCTTTCGGGGAGAACCAGCTATCTCCCGGTTTGATTGGCCTTTCACCCCCAGCCACAAGTCATCCGCTAATTTTTCAACATTAGTCGGTTCGGTCCTCCAGTTAGTGTTACCCAACCTTCAACCTGCCCATGGCTAGATCACCGGGTTTCGGGTCTATACCTTGCAACTTGACGCCCAGTTAAGACTCGGTTTCCCTACGGCTCCCCTATTCGGTTAACCTTGCTACAAAATATAAGTCGCTGACCCATTATACAAAAGGTACGCAGTCACCCAACAAAGTAGGCTCCCACTGCTTGTACGTACACGGTTTCAGGTTCTATTTCACTCCCCTCGCCGGGGTTCTTTTCGCCTTTCCCTCACGGTACTGGTTCACTATCGGTCAGTCAGGAGTATTTAGCCTTGGAGGATGGTCCCCCCATATTCAGACAGGATGTCACGTGTCCCGCCTTACTCATCGAACTCACAACTTGTGCATTTTGGTGTACGGGACTATCACCCTGTTCCGTGCGACTTTCCAGACGCTTCCACTAACACACAAACTGATTCAGGTTCTGGGCTCCTCCCCGTTCGCTCGCCGCTACTAGGGGAATCTCGGTTGATTTCTTTTCCTCGGGGTACTTAGATGTTTCAGTTCCCCCGGTTCGCCTCATAACACTATGTATTCATGTTATGATAGTGCAACGGATTGCACTGGGTTTCCCCATTCGGGTATCGCCGGTTATAATGGTTCATATCACCTTACCGACGCTTATCGCAGATTAGCACGCCCTTCATCGCCT